>DYPE01000130.1 GCA_020720085.1 Dichelobacter nodosus
AAAACAAAAATTCCATTGTTAGTCAAAACTTTAAACCTGACAAAGTAGAATTAGGCAATTGCCTTGCAAGCACGGTTAAAAAATTCGCTCGCTAAAATCTATATCCGTATCGCTGTTTTTGGCTACAATACTTACCATGAACTATCGCCATATAAAAAATTTTCTAGCTAAATTTAGTCGCTGGCCATTCCATCCACAATGGCTGTTGGCCAAAGGGGCAAACGCTGATTTCCGCTACGTGGGCGCACAAGCGCACGGGCGGGTGTTAGACATCGGCTGCGCGAATCAATATATGCGGAAACATATTGATTCTTCATGTGAATATATCGGTTTAGACTATTATCAAACCGCAGTGCATTGGTATGGCACCCGTCCTGGAGTGTATGGCGACGCACATGGCTTACCCTTTCCAAACCAGAGCATGGATACCGTGTTGCTGCTTGATGTGTTGGAACATTTGGCAGCGCCGGAGGAGTGCCTGCGCGAAGCCGTGCGCGTGCTCAAACCTGGCGGTAAGCTCATTATAAAAGCGCCATTTTTATACCCATTGCATGACGCGCCGCGCGATTTTCAGCGCTGGACAGGCTATGGTCTCACCCAAGCCGCGCAACGCCATGGTTTATTGGTTGAACAGGTCACGCCGCTAGGACAACCGTTGGAGACTGCTGCGCTCTTGAGCAATCTTGCCTTGGCCAGCACAGCCTTACATTGGCTGGCGCGCAAAAGCCCATTATTGTTATTGGCACTGGTCTTCCCATTGGTTATCTTGTTGAATAATATCGCGGCTTGGCTATTTAGCGTGCCTGGTGCGGGCGAGACACATATGCCCTACAGTTACCGTGCGATCTTTGCCAAGCCAGCGCTAGAACATTTACACTCAACTCTCAATTTTTGATTTTTGACAACGGCATGATTTTTTGGTAATTACTCAAGTGTTTTAAAAAAGCCGCCTTCACCATAGCAGAGAAGGCGGCTTTTTTAAGCAAATTTTGAGGGAAAGAATAAACGATCTGTTGGCGAACGTGGATATCAGAAGGAACCCAGATGCCCCAGTCGTCAAAACTTCCTCAAAACCTGATAGGTGCCAATAGGTAGAATTTTGACTACGGCTGGCGGCTGCCATAAAAATGTACCACATCTTCCAATGCTTGCGTGCCATAGCGTGAAACTGCGTTGTGTAATGCCGAGCGCATTTTCTGCGGTGCCGGACGGTGTTCTGCTTGAAAATCTGCCAGGCTAAAACGCAAATACGTCATCCATTGCCCCGCCAGGATGGGCGCATCCAAGCGGTTGGACGTGCCATCTTGCCCATGGCAACGGTTGCAATATTTTTGGTGAATTTCCTGCCCGCGTGCGGCCCGTACCGCATCGACCCGCTGGGAATGAAATCCAAAGGGTTGGCTGGCAAAATATTCGGCAATGCGTGCCACTTGCGCATCTTCAAGGTGTTGTGCCAAGCGCGGCATAACCGTGCCCGCACGGCGGCCCGCGCGAAATTGGCTGAACGCATCTTGCATCTCGTCGGCGCGCATTCCGGCAATAATAGGGATGCCCGGCCCTTGACTCATCCCGCGTGGCCCATGGCAGCCCGCACATTGCAACGCCTCTAGCGGCGCATTGGCAATTGGTATTGTAGCGGGAGTCAACGCGCGTTCGGCGTGAGCAGAAAAATTGAAGAATAAAAACAATAGCAAAATAACATGCGTCCTGCTTGGCCATGGTAGCGTGCTGGATAAAGAATGAGTAACGATTGTTCTGTTTGTCCGCGCTGGCATGGTAAGCCTAACCCTGATTAAGTTAATTTTTTAGATAATACATTGATATAGAATGCAGTGGACGTTAAGATACCTGAATCTTAAACAGAAATTATATAAAGTGCTGTAACGAGGATACAGTGTTTAGCTTCAGCCCGATTATTCTCCCGTTCCACCCTGCACTTCCTTAACTGCAAAACAGTGGCGATCCATTATCCGCTGACCTGCGTCGCTGAGCGTAAAGTCAATAAATTTTTTTATCATGCCATTTGGCGCACCTTTAGTGGCTAAAACCAATGGCCTAACCAAAGGGTAAGAGCTGTCGCTCAACGTTTTACTGGTGGGCTTTAAGTTGTTTAATCGTAAGGTTTTAGTGCGGCCTTTTAATTGTGTCACTACGTCTGCCTTGCTGACAATGGTAATCGCGCCAGTCAAATTATTGACCTGCGCAATGGCCAGCGTGGGCAGTGCAGCATCCTGCGCTTTATCGGTAAAAGGCGTGCCATTGGTCACCAGACGCTCTTGTTCCCAGCGTATCCCGGAATTTTTTGGCGCGGCAATTACGGTCACCGGCAAATTTGCGCCGCCAATTTCTGCCCAATTGGTTATTTTTCCAGTAAAAATATCCTGTAATTGCTGTAATGACAGGTTGTCCACCGAGTTTTCCATGTGTGCCAGCGGAATCAGCGCATCCCAACCGACCTGGGTTTCTACCATGCCTTGATTTTTTTCCTCCTCAGTCAAAAATCGCCCCCCGCCAGCCAGGTCGAGCTTTCCAGCAGATAATTCCTTGATAGCCGCTGAAGTCGATCCGCCATCCAATGCAACGGTGACCTTTTCGGCGCGAGCAAACTCCGCAACGGCTTCCTGCATATACGCTTTTTTTAACGGCGCGCCGCCATAACGCAACCCCTCGGCGCTCACCGCGCTACAACACAATGCCATACATATAAAAAGGTACTGTTTCATCATCGTATCCATCTTGGGCTGTGGTGGGAAGAAGAAGCAAATTATGGGATGTATTATACCGTGAATCAAGAAATTTGGGACGGGTATGCACGTGCGGCGCCATGACCATGCCGTCTGATGGGTTTTTATAAATTGAAATTTTATCAATTGGTTGCATCTGATTGATTTTTCACAAAACACCCCTATATCTCAAACGCTTCGACCCATTTTTGGGTATAACTGCATCAGAAATTAACAATTATGGAGAATCCAACAATGACCGTAGACGTAAAAAAAGAAACCATAGGTTTTCAAGCCGAAATTAAACAACTACTCGATTTAGTCGTTCATTCTCTTTATAGCAATAAAGAAATTTTCTTGCGTGAACTCGTTTCAAATGCATCGGATGCTGCGGACAAATTACGCTTTGAGGCATTGTCTGATGGCGGGTTATATGAAGGCAGTGCAGAATTAAAAATTCATGTAGAAGTAGATAAGGAAGCTGGTACCGTTACCGTGCGCGACAATGGTATCGGCATGACGCGCGAGGAGGTGATTGAAAATATTGGCACTATTGCCAAGTCTGGCACCAAAGGCTTCTTTCAAAAACTTACTGGCGATCAAGCTAAAGACAGCCAATTAATTGGCCAATTTGGCGTAGGTTTTTACGCATCTTTTATTGTTGCTGAAAAAGTTACGCTGTTGACCCGCCGTGCTGGCTTAAGTCCAGAACATGGGGTTCGTTGGGAGTCGAACGGTGAAGGCGAGTATGTGATTGAAAATATTGAGCGCTCAGCACGTGGCACGGAAGTCATTTTACATCTGCGCGAGGAAGAAAAAGAATTTGCGGAAGAATTCCGTTTACGTTCTATCATCAAAAAATATTCCGATCACATTGCTTTTCCTATTGTGATGCCAAGCATCAAGGAGGATAAGGAAAAAAATGAAACCACGATCACCGATGAAGTGGTGAACAATACGACCGCAATTTGGGTTAGACCCAAAAGCGAAATCAAGGAGGAAGAATATAATGAATTCTACAAGCATGTGGCGCATGATTTTGAAGAACCATTGCTTACTATGCACAATAAAGTGGAAGGCAATTTAGAATATACCTCCCTCTTATTTATTCCTAAACGTGCGCCATTTGATTTATGGGACAGAAACCAGCGTAAGGGCGTTAAATTGTATGTGCGCCGTATATTTATCATGGACGACGCAGAACAATTGCTGCCGCCGTATTTGCGGTTCATTCGCGGTATAATTGATAGCAATGATTTGCCGCTCAATATTTCGCGCGAAATTTTGCAACAACATAAGCAGATTGATGCCATCCGCAATGGCACAGTGAAAAAAGTGTTAGGTATGTTAGAAACCATGGCCAAGGATGAGCGTGAAAAATACCAAAAATTCTGGAAAGAATTTGGCCGAGTATTAAAAGAAGGCATTGCCGATGACTACGCCAACCGCGAAAAAATTGCAAAATTACTCAAGTTTTCCAGCACGCACGACAATACAGCAGAGCCGTCTGTTGGCTTAGATGATTATGTGCAACGCATGAAAGAAGGCCAAGATAAAATTTACTACATCACCGCTGAAAATTTCTCCGCTGCTTGCCACAGCCCGCATTTGGAAATTTTCCGCAAAAAAGGTATAGAAGTGTTGTTGTTATGTGAGCCAATTGACGAATGGCTGGTTTCCCATTTGCATGAATTTGAAGGAAAATCATTGCAGTCCATCACCAAAGGCAAATTGGATTTAGGTAAATTGGAAGATGAGGCAGAGCAAAAACAGGTAGAACAGGCACAAGAAACATTAAAACCATTTTTGGATAAAATGAAAGATTCCCTGCAAAATAAGGTAAAAGAAGTTCGGGCGAGTTATCGTTTGACAGAATCTCCTGCCTGCTTGGTGGCGGACGAATATGCTATGGATGCCAATTTGGAAAGAATGTTGCGTGCAGCGGGCCAGAATCTTCCGCATACGCCGCGCATTTTGGAAATCAACCCAGATCATCCGCTGGTGCAAATGGTGCAACGCGAAGAAAATCAGGAAATGTTTACCAATTGGGCGCATTTATTGTTTGAGCAAGCAGCGCTCAGCGAAGGTGGGCAATTGGATGATCCTATGGAATTTGTGCGGCGCATGAATCAAATGTTTATGGCGTTAAAGGGAGATGCGCCAAGAATTATTTTGCCGTAAAGGACGCTAAAAAACGCCTGGTTTGTTTTGGTGGATGCGCCGCGCGCGAACTGCGGCCAAAACTCCAGCGCAGCCGGGTGTTTTTAGGCTTCCCGCATCCGCAGCAACGTGCGCGTGCGGTTTGCGTGCGCACGGAGTACAATTTAAGTGCATTTGTATTTTATTTTTAATCAACCAAGGAAAATGCTATGAAAAAATGGTTACTCAGCGCAATGATTGCCAGCGTGCTGTCTACAACCGCAGTCTGGGCGGAGTCCTCTACGTCAGCCAGTCCCATCCCGGCTGAAAAATTGGCGAATTATCGCGACACGGCGGCGCAATTTATGGGGGCACTCAAGCAAGAGTTGCAAGCAGCAGTAAAGGAAGGCGGGCCGGTAAATGGCATTGCCGCGTGTTCCACCAAAGCCAAGGAAGTGGCACAAGCGCAGTCGCAAACCCATGGTTTTCAAGTGGGGCGTACCAGCCTGAAATTGCGTAATTCCAACAATCAGCCAGACGATTGGGAAAAAGCGGTGTTGGAAAAATTTGAAGCGCGCAAAGCGGCGGGCGAAGACTTGGCCAAGATGGAGTACGCAGAGAGTGTCACAATGGACGGAAAACCTGCGGTACGCTATATGAAAGCCATTTCCACTGCGGACATGTGCCTGGTTTGCCATGGCGATGCCCTGGCGCCGGAAGTCCGCGCCAAACTGGACGAGGCATACCCGCAAGATCAAGCGCGCGATTTCAAACTAGGCGATCTGCGCGGCGCGTTTACCTTTGTCGACAAACGCTAATTATTGAATAATAAGTCATGTAGGGTGGGTAAGCTGTTTTTGTTGCCCACCCATTTGTGCCATATTCTGGTGGGTAAAAGGCAAGAATGTTTTGCCCACCCTTACTGCTGGACAGCAAAAATGCACAATACTGCGCCCCCATTATTAGGGGATTTATTGCTGGCCCAACAACTTATCACCGAGCAGGATTTACAGCGCGCGCTGGAATTTCAACAACGCTTTGGCGGTAAATTGGGCGGAATCTTAATCCGCATGGGTGCCGTATCAGAAGACAGCCTGCTTACCCAAGCACTGGGGCTGCAATTGAGTATGCCAGTGCTGGACAGCGGCGACCTTCCCTACGAAGCGCAGCCGTTTGTTGAGTTGATCGAGCGCTCGGGCATAGGCAAGGATTGGTGGCTAGATCAAGAAATTGTCGGCTGGCAAACCACGGACGGCACGATCCATTTAGCCGCGCGCGATCCGCTGGACGATAGTTTGCGCGAAGTGATGGGCGATGTATTTGCAGCGGAACACATGCAATGGTATTTGACGCGCAATCAAGATTTAGACCGCGCGTTGGATCTTATTGCCAAGTCACACACTTCCAGCGCACTGTTCGCGGACAGCGAAGACGTGCGCCACTTGCGCGAATTGGCCGAAGGCGCGCCAGTGGTGGAATTCGTCAATAACCTGCTGTCGCAAGCCATTGACCGCCGCGCCTCGGACGTGCACATTGAGCCGGAAGAACGCACGTTTTACGTGCGCTATCGCATTGATGGCGTGCTGGTTTCTCACCTAAATTTGCCGCGCGAACGCTTTGATGCCATTGCCTCGCGCATCAAACTGATTTCCGGCCTAGACATTGCCGAGCGGCGTATGCCGCAGGACGGACGCTTAGGCATTCGCGTCAGTGGCCAGGAATTGGACATCCGCGTATCCGCATTGCCTGGCGTGCATGGCGAATCGATAGTGATGCGTCTGCTGCCCAAGGAACGCCAATCCGGGCGGCTAGAAGCCATCGGCATGGCCGCTGACCATTTACGCCTGTTCTACGAATGGATTGCCGAGCCGCATGGCATTATTTTAGTCACCGGCCCCACCGGCTCGGGCAAATCAACCACCTTGTACGCCGCGCTGGACGCCATCAACGACCGTACACAAAAAATCATCACGGTCGAAGACCCCGTGGAATACCACCTCACTGGCGTCACCCAGGTGCAGGCGCACAGCGAAATCGGCTATACCTTCGCCCATGCGCTGCGCTCGATTTTGCGCCAAGACCCAGACATTATTATGATTGGCGAAATCCGCGACTTAGAAACCGCTGAAATTGCGGTGCAAGCCTCGCTCACGGGCCATTTGGTGTTGTCTACGCTACACACCAACGACGCAGTGAGCGCATTTACCCGCCTGATTGACATGGGCGTAGAACCGTTTTTAGTGGCCACCAGCGTGCGCGCGGTGCAGGCGCAACGCCTGGTGCGCAAACTCTGCCCACATTGCGCCGTGCCCATGGAGGTTCCCGCCAACATCGAACAATCCGCGCGCCGCTGGCTGCCCGCAGAGTTGGCAAATACCGCGCCGCAATGGCTGCGCGCCACTGGCTGCGCGCAGTGTCGGCACACCGGTTATTGGGGCCGCACCGGTATTTACGAACTGGTACCCGTGGGGCCAGCCATGCAACAACACATTTTGACGCGCTCGCCCGCCCATGTATTGCGCCAATTGGCCTTGGATCAAGGCCAACGTGCGCTACGCCATGACGGTTGGGTGAAAGCTTGGCAAGGGATTACCAGCGTGGAAGAAGTGCTGCGCGTGACAGAATCGGATAATGAAACGGCATAATTTACCAATGAACCATGTCATTAGAATTGCCCTGCCTTTTTTATTGCTGGGAATTTTATTTGCATTGGCAACAGTCAGTTTTAGCGTGAGCCATGAAACGCAAAAAACAACGGAGGCTATTGTTGAAAAATCCCGTTTGATGGCAAAATTGACAACAACCGCGCAGTGTTTTGTTAGCGCAATTATCTCCAGTTACCAAGTTTGTAGCGAGAAAAAACAAGAATTGGCCCAACTTGTGGAAAAACGTGGCAGTTTATTGAGTTACCAATGGTATTTGCATCTGGCTTTTTTAGTGATCGCCAGTATGTTATTACTCTATCCATTTATAGCATTTGAATCTTGTGAACTCACGGTATTGCACTGGGTCGCTGTATCCATGATATGTTTGATGGTGGGTTTATTTGCGCCATTTATGCAAATTGTGGTGTATAAAGACATTCCGATTTTGGATAAAATGATTGGCAATGTAGTCGTGGAGTATGCTGCTAAAAGTGTGTATACCGCAATTCAAGGGCTGTTTCTGTCAGGTAATACTGTGGTGGCAATCGTTACAATGTTCTTCAGCATTGTTACGCCAGTATTAAAAAGCATTGCAATGGGGGTATTGGTGTTTACTGGTAACGGCATGATAAACAGTAGCGTGCTGAGTTTTATTAAGCTGATTGGCCCATGGTCTATGGCCGAAGTATTTGTTGCCGCGATTTTAATCAGTATTTTTGGATTGGAACAAAATGAACTGACCAAAAGCACCATTTACGCGGGATTTTATTTTTTTGTGGCGTATGTACTCATTTCGATTAGTGCTTCGCGGATATTGTTAAAATGCAAACAAGAATAGCGCCCAGATGGGCGACCCAATCCATTTGCCCATGGCTGTGCGGCTATTTAAGCGCCATGGTTATTTTTTTTAATTTTCACCGCATTGTGCAGAAAATACACATCGCGGCATGGGTAGCGATGTTTCTGGTGCCAGGTCATGCTGGG
>DYPE01000131.1 GCA_020720085.1 Dichelobacter nodosus
ATAATCCAGCTAATAATCCAGCTAATAATCCAGCTAATAATCCAGCTAATAATCCAGCTAATAATCCAGCTAATAATCCAGCTAATAATCCAGCTAATAATCCAGCTAATAATCAAAGCTTCCACCATGCCCAGCTCTACTCTATTTCTGGCCACCCTCTTGGGCCTTGTGATTGGCGTACTCCTAGACGGCGCTCTGGGTGGCTTGCTGGGTGCTGCGGGCAGTTTCTTGCTGCTGCGCCTGCAACAACTGTCGGCACGCATCAAGGCTTTGGAGGATGCCTCGCGCACCTCTGCGAATGGCACAAGCCCGCCCCCCACATGAACACGCAAACTCTGCGCACGGCTTCCGCCGGACTGATGCTTTGGGGCTTAGTGCTGCTGGTGTATGTCTATGCCGCCAGCTTTCCGCTGAATGTTGCGTCGCAATCCTTTCTCGCCTGGAGTCTTGTGGCTCTGCTCTTCGTCATTCAGGCCAATTACACGCGGATTGAACACCAGCTCGGTGCAGCATTACGCATGTTCCGACTGCTGGTTATTTTTCTCGCTGTTTTTATCACCTTGCGCTATCTCTCATGGCGTCTGACCAGCACCATCGGCTACCACGACCCACTAAGCCTGCTCGGCGCACTGCTGCTGCTTGCCGCCGAACTGTATGGCATCGCCATCTATTTTCTCGGTGCTTTCGTCAACGCCTACCCCATCAAGCGCCAACCCGAACCGCTGCCGGATGACCCCAACCTCTGGCCGACGGTGGATATTCTCGTTCCAAGCTACAACGAAGACCCTGAGATGCTCGAAACCACTCTGCTGGCGGCCACGCAAATTCGCTACCCCAAGCACCGCTTCAAAGTCTGGCTTTGCGACGACGGCGGCACGGTGCAGCGGCGCAATCGCCCGGATATTTCCGAGCAATCCTGGGCGCGTTTTCACGAGCTCAACGCTCTGTGCGTAAACGTCGGCGCAACCTATACCACCCGCGAAAAAAACCTGCACGCCAAGGCCGGCAACATCAATTCCGCACTGGAACATTGCCAAGGCGATTTAGTCGTCATCCTTGATGCCGACCATGTGCCCACGGTGGATTTCCTGGAAAACACCGTCGGTTTTTTTCTCAAAGACCCCAAGTTATTCCTCGTACAAACGCCGCATTACTTCATCAACCCCGATCCGCTGGAGCGCAATTTACGCACCTTCGAGCACATGCCCAGCGAAAACGAAATGTTTTACACCGTGATTCAGCATGGTCTGGATTTCTGGAATGCGTCGTTTTTTTGCGGTTCAGCCGCGGTATTACGCCGCAAGCATATCGACCTTGTCGGCGGTGTGGCGGGTGAAACCATTACCGAAGATGCCGAAACCGCCATGGGCTTGCACGGCCTCGGCTACAACAGCGTGTATTACGGCAAGCCGATGGTGGCCGGGCTGCAACCGGAAACCTTCTCCGGCTTCACCGTGCAGCGCATGCGCTGGGCGCAGGGTATGGTGCAAATTTTCCTGCTCAAAAACCCTTGGTCGCAGCCAAGTATGACCATTAGCCAGCGCCTCGCCTACACCTCTTCGGTGTTCTTCTGGTTCTTCCCCTTCGCTCGCGTGGTGTTCCTGATTGTTCCTGGCTTCTTCCTGCTGTTCGGGCTGCAAATTTACGATGCGAATGGCAGTGAATTCCTCGCGTACGCTCTGCCACACATTCTTGCGGCCATTTTTCTCTCCAATGTGCTGTACGGCAAAACCCGCTGGCCATTTGTCTCCGAACTTTATGAAACCATCCAGAGCGTGTACTCACTGCCCGCCATTATCGAAGTTCTGCGCAGCCCGCGCTCACCCTCATTTGCCGTCACGCCAAAGGGTGAGCAATTGGACGAAGACTTCGTGTCTTCGCTGTCCAGGCCGTTCTACATTCTGTTTTTTCTTAACGCACTGTTCATGGCTGCCGGAGTGCTGCGCCTGATTTTTCAGCCCGAACTGGTTTCAATCACCGTCATCACCATGGTATGGGCGGGCATCAACGTGATCTTCATTCTCGCGGCCATCGGCATCATGCTGGAAAAGGCGCAAAAACGGGCGGCGTACCGCATCAACACCGAATACATGCCCATCTTCACAACCATGCTGAATTACGCCGGGCAACACTGGCCATGCACGCTACTCAATATCAGCCACTCCGGCATGGGGGTGAGCATTGACGAGGAGGCCGTTCATCCCCAGCAGGGCGAACCCCTGAGCTTTGACATCTATATCCCTGTGCTGGGGCAGCACAGACGCATCCAAGCTAATGTAGTCGGCATCTATACCGATAAATACGGCCACGACCAACTTGGCCTCGCCTTCAATGCCGAAACCCAGGATGAGAAACGCACGATAACCGCGCTGGTGTATGGCTGGAGCGAGTTATCCGAATACAATCAAAATGCACGGCAAAAGCGCATCACACCGCTTTCCGGCCTTGCCTACCTGTCAGGTACGGCGATGTATCATGCAGGCGAGCACATTGTCTTCCTGGCACGCGAATACAGCCATCAAGTCTTTCAAGCGCTGCGCAAAAAGCTCGCTTTGCTGCGCACCAAATCCGATCCTGAGCATCCATCATGAACAACAAGCATCCTGCTTTACTCAAAACAGCAACACACATCTTAGGTTTTTTGATCTGGGCGCTCGTGCCCCTGACTCACCCCCTGCATGCCGAGGTGCGCGCCGTCATCACGCAGACGGCTGATGCAACCGAAATCCCTCTCGCAGCACTGAATGCCAACCCGATGCCGCTAGATTTGCGCGGCTCTTCGGCGCGAGCCGGAGTCAGCATCCCCATCCCCGCACGCATGAAAATCGAATCGGGTGAGCTGGAGCTTTACTACACCAACTCCATTGCCCTGCAAGCACGCTCCTTGCTGGCCGTCAGCCTGAATGAGCGCATCTTTGCCCAACTCCCGCTCAAGGCCGCGCAACCCGATAACGCAGCGCGCATCAACCTTCCTTTGCAAAACCAGCCTGCGGGCTACCATAGTCTGGACTTTCGCGTCGCCCAGCACTACACCGAGCAATGCGAGGATGGCGGTGCAGCCGAGCTTTTTACCCAGATCGACATGCAGCATTCAAAACTGCGCATTGCTGCCACCCGTGCACCCATTCAGCCGTCCCTGGCGCAATTGGATGCTCTATTTGACCAGCGCCTGTGGCTGAATGCTTTCCCGCTGACCATCGTGACGGCAGAGCCTGCATTGATGGATGCAACTGCGCTTGCCGCACAGGGCGCTGCGCTACGTTTGAGCTTTATTCCCGTTCATGTGGGCTACCACGTCATCCCCAAGGAGCAAAACGCCGTCCCCGCTCAGGACACAGGCTATTTCCCCGGGCTTGATGCCTACGACAATACTCCGGGAGACATCATTCTCATTGGCAGCCGAGCAGCACTCACGCCTGTCGTTTCGCCCAAGCTTCTAGAAAACATCGAAGGTGCCTACCTTGGTGTGTTCCCGCTGGATAGCGACCCGACGCGCGGCGTAGTGCTTATTTCCGGGCTTGATGCCAAACAGGTCACCGAAGCGGCACAGGTTTTTGCCCTGCATAAACTCGCCTTACCTGATCGCCAGAGCATTGACATCAAAAGCCTTGATTTACCCGTGGGCTACAGTCGCCAGCAGGGAAACATCAACCAAAGCAACCGCGCCGACGAGCAGGGGTGGATTAGTTTTGCCCGTTTGGATTTTGCTACTGCCACACTCCACGGCATGTACCCCAAACCGGCAGAGCTTAACTTCTGGGCTTTTGCCGAAATGTTTGATCCGCAATTGCGCAGCCTAAGTGCAGAAATCAACTTTGCCTATGGTGCAGGCTTCGACCAGAAGTCAGCCCTGAACATCGTTCTAAATGGGAAGTTCATCCAGGCTCTGCACCTTAATAACCCGAATGGCGAACAAGTGTGGCGGGCAGACATCAATATCCCCATTGCCCAACTTATGGCCGGGCGCAACACCCTAAGCTTTGCCCCCAGCGTGATTGGCAAGGATGTCGGTGGCGAGTGTCGCCCGATTTTCACCGACAATCTGTATGTCAGCATTGCCGACGACTCGCGTATTGCCTTGCCACCGAGTAACGGTTTCATGCGCCTGCCTGATCTCTCCTTGCTCTCGCGCACCGGGCTGCCCTACACCCAGCCCTACGATGGCAGCAACAGCGCCCTTGTCATACTCGATGAAAACGAGGACACCTACAGTGCAGCGCTCACCCTGATCGCAAAAATCACGCAAATTAACAAAGCGCCGCTCACAGGCCTCGAAGTAACTCGCGACCTTACGCATCTGCAAAACAACCAAAACCTGCTGCTCGTGGGCAACCCGGCAACACTGCCCGAAGCACTACGCAATGAAATCCATGCCTTTACCCCCGGTTTACGCTGGCAAAATCTAGTGGTTGGGACTCAGGAAAGCCTGGTACGCGCCCACCTGCAAACCTGGCTTGCCGACCCCAGCGTGAGCCCTGTGAATATGCGCAAAACCACCCCGGTAAGCGCCCATCTCTCGCTAGAGCGCGGTTTTGGGCAAAGCAGCGCGGCTGTTCAGTTTATGTCGGCTTTCAGCGGTGGTGCGGTGACCCTGTTGGCCGCTGAAAACCCGCAAAACCTGCGCGGGGGGATTAACCAGCTTGTAAACTTTGAGACGTGGGGCGCACTCAATGGCAATGGCATGTTGTGGAATCCAAGCGGCGAAGCTCTTGGATTCTCATTCCCGACCAGCCATAGCTTCGTCGGCGACCTCCCCGCAACAACCTGGCTCTCCTTGGTATTGAGTGATCGCCCCTGGCTACTGATTGCCTTGGCATTAGGCATCATCATCACCACTAGCAGCCTGACCTGGCTCCTCCTGCGCCGCCGCGCTCGTCGGCGCAAACTGATCTAATGATTCGCCGCGAATTGAACATGACAGATGGTAGCGAAGGTTTTAGAGCGCTTTTTCGCGGGCAAGCCCGCTCCTACGATTCAACATATATTCGTGCCGGATCAATAAATGAGGTGAGCTTGTGCGCGTTCTCCTTCTTAGCATTCTTTCCCTTTTGATGGCTGCATGTAGCCAGACACCCCCTGTAAGCTCAGGAGGGCATATCGCCCCTGAGCTTTGGCAAGCCTTCAAACATGCCTATGTGCATGAGAGTGGCCGGGTCATTGACACCGGCAACCGCGACATCAGTCACTCGGAAGGCCAGGGCTATGCCATGCTGCTGGCCGTCGCCGCTGACGATCAGGCGAGCTTCCAGCGCATCTGGCAATGGACGCAAAACAACCTGCACCGCCCGCATGATGCTTTTTTTTCCTGGCGCTGGAGACCGGACGCAAGCCCGCATGTCGATGACCCAAACAACGCCAGCGATGGCGACCTACTCATCGCTTGGGCATTGGCGCGCGCTGCGGCACGCTGGAACACGCCCGATTACCGCCAGCAGGCGCTTACTCTCGCCCAAGCCATGCGCGCCAAGCTCATTCGCCCCAGCGCGCATGGTTTGGCTCTGCTCCCAGGCATGAATGGCTTCGAACATGCGCAAAGCCTGACCGTCAATCTGTCGTACTGGATTTTTCCTGCATTCGCCGAACTGAACGCACTCGATCCTTCGCCCGAGTGGGCTACGCTGCGCGAAAGTGGCATTGCTCTAATCCAGCAGGCGCAATTTGGCCAAGCAAAACTTCCCCCAGACTGGTTACAGATTGATGCTAATGGCACGCTGCACACCGCCCCGGACTGGCCAGCACGCTTTAGCTTCGATGCCATGCGCATTCCGCTATACGCCTGCTGGGCGAATATCGACCTTGCACCGCTCTATGCCCATGCTGACGCGCTTTGGCAGCAACCCGAACACCCCGCCTGGATCAATCTGGAAAGCGGTGAGCTGGCACCCTACCCGCTCTCCACCGGAGGGCGCATGATTTTGCAATTCATGCAGCGCTGCATAAACCCAGGTCAGGCGCAGCCTCTGCCCGTGACGACTGGGTTAAACGACGAAAACTACTACTCCAGCGTACTGATTTTATTAACCCATTTAGCGCAAAGCGAACGCTTGCCATGAGGTTTGGCATCCTTCTGCATTGTTTGATCCCGTGGTCTGTGCTCGGCATCGCACAGGCTACCCCCATTGCGCACACCGAAGTCGCCGAATCCTCCATCGAACGCACCCCCATCCCACAGGACATCTTGATTCGCCCCTTACCTTCCGCTGTGGATTCCGTGCGTGATGCACGACACACGCGCGCTGTGCAAGCCAGTGAGCCAGAAGCCGAGGCGCAATCGGATGCTTCAGCAAAGCCCGCGACCCAAGTCGTGCATCAATCGCCTGAGCCCAGCGGGCATCCACGCGTCCGCCCATCCTCCCGTCAAAAACGCCCCGCAGCGGTGAATCCGCTGACTCATGCCCTCACTCAAGCGAACCAGGCTTTTCAAACACAGCGCTACGTCCAAGTGCTCGACCTGCTCCAGCCGTTTGAATCGCAACTATTCAACACGCGCGATGTGAATGCGGCTCGCCTGCAAGGCTGGGCGGCATGGCATCTTGGCGACTGGCCGCTCGCCCAGCGTTGGTTCACGCGTGCCGCCAACTGGACCAACCTGGCCGACGACATGGCAAACGTAGTGCGCGTCAAACTTGCACAAGACAACTACCCAGCCGCACTCAAGCAACTCGGCTTCATGCCGGATAACCAAGCCTCACGCGAGCTGCGCATTCAAGCGCACCAGTCCTATGCCCTGCACGCCTTCAAAGCAAACGACCATACACAAACCACCCTCCAACTGGCCGCGCTGGGCTCTCTGCGCCCGCTGGATGCAGGCGAGCAGGAGATTCTAGGGTGGAGCAATTACAAGCTGGAGCATTACGAACAGGCGAGTCAAGCATTCGAACAAAGTCTGACCCTGAACCCACACAATCAAGGCGCGGCAGAAGGTTTGGTCTTTAGCCTGAACGCGCAAAATAAACTGGGTGATGTTTTTCGTGTTAGTGACAGCTTAGGTGCAAGCACGCCACTTGCCCAATTAACTGCCAACCCGCTCGCACGCGAACGGCTGCTTAGTCGGTCGTCTAACCCACGAGTCATGCTGGATACCACTGCCCACATTCTTCCTGCGTCTTATGTGCCACCCGCCCAGCCGAACCATGCGCGTACTGAGTTGTTTGTTAAGAATAGTGAAAACCCTTTTGACCAAGGTAATTTCCGCACCCATGGCCTGCGACTCGACGGGCTGCTTAACGGTGAACGCTACCACTTACGTGCAGAAGCCCGTGTGTTCAATGCAGAGGACGACCGACAACGCAAGAACGGTCTGAAAGATATTTACCTGCAGGGACGCTATTACGACACCGACGGCTTCGAGTGGACGCTCGGATTAGGTAGCACACCGCAAGGCGGCGTTCTTAACCCGACGTGGCGCGGCGAGCTGGGTTTGGGATGGCTAGAAAGCGAACAGGGTGGTCGCATCCGCCTTGCTCGGCGCAATGTTGAGCAATCCGTATTATCAACCAGTGGCGACATTATCCCTGCCACACTCAATTCACCGGCCCAGGAATGGGGCAGGGTCATGCGAGAAGGCCTCGAATTGGACGGCTATCGCACTCTAGGGTCATGGAAAGCCGAAGGCTCACTGGGTGTCGCGCAGCTCAACGGCAAGGGCGTGGCTGACAACCGCATGGTTGAGGCCTATGTCAATGTGCTGCACCCCGTACCGAGCCTGCTTGACAGGCTGGCGCTTGGCCCAGTGATTTATACCACCAGCTACCAAAATAATCTGTCGCCCTTTACACCCGGCAACGGTGGCTACTACAGCCCGGAAAAACTACTGCGCCTTGCCGCTATGGCGCGCTATCAACTATTGTCAAAAGGTGATACAGGGCTTAACCTGCGCTTGGATGTCAGCGCAGGTTGGCAAACAGCACATGAAGCCGCCGCCAGCCTTGACCCACTTGCACCCGACATCACCTACGCGCTCAGCCCAAGTGACAGCAGTGGCTTTGCCACAACACTTGATTTGGATACCCACTATAATGTCAGCCGAAACTGGCGTTATGGTCTACTGTTTTCTGGACAGAAAAGTCCGGACTACTCATTTCTTTCTGCACATATCTACCTGACATACTTGTGGTAATAAGGGATACACATCGCATGAATGACCGATTGAGTCGCTTGACTTGGATTCAAGTTGTTATCCCGCACGTCGTGCTGATCGCGCTTTTTGCTGCGGTTGTATGGATTGCCAGCATCATGTTGCCGCAACAGGACGCTGAGACTTGGACGCGTCCTGTAAATGTTCTGTTGGCTTTTGCCGGACTTGAGGTCATTTTACTCGGCATTCAAGCCCTGTTCTGGGCGGGGCGTTTTCGTACCCTCGGGCGCACACTGAACACCATCGCCCTCAAGCCC
>DYPE01000132.1 GCA_020720085.1 Dichelobacter nodosus
TTGCGTATGAAAATTCATGCATTTCACTCGTAGTGGTGAATTATTAATTGTGAATTATTAATTGTGAATTAATCATTCATAACTCGTAATTCATAAACACAGGCGTAACAACGTCCGTATTCCGGGTCAGACCATGGATGAACAAGATATCCAATTATTCCGCCATGCAGTACGCAATGTCAAACCCCTAACTCACGACCGGGTCGGCCCGGAACACGGGCGTAGCCCAGTTTCGCGCCGCCCAGCGCCAATTCCCAGACAACGCGGCGCCGATGAACAAGCCGTGTTGCGCGAAATGATGTCCGACGGGTTTGACCCAGGCGAAATAGAAACTGGCGATGAACTCTATTTCGCCCGCCCTGGCGTACAATATTCGGTATTGCGCAAACTGCGACGCGGGCAAATCAATGTCACGGCAGAATTAGACTTGCATGGCCTATTTGTCGCACAAGCGCGCGCAGCAGTGGCCGCGTTCCTGCACGATTGCGCCAAACAGCGCGTGTATTGCGCGCGCATCATCCACGGCAAGGGACTGGGTTCGCAACAACGCGCGTGTTCCGGGCAACGTCCGTGTTCCGGGCAACGCCAGCCTGTGTTAAAACAAAAAGTAAACCACTGGCTGCAATACCACGACCAAGTGCTCGCGTTCTGTTCGGCCCGCGCCTACGACGGCGGCACGGGCGCGGTGTATGTATTGCTGCGCCGTAGCGCATAAGGGCCGCTAGATCAAGCCCAGTCGCAACTTCTGAGCCACACTTATAATCTAGCGCACCTGCGCTTGTTGAAGCGGCCTGTGCGCCTTGCGCCAGTACAATGTGGCGCAAATATAGAGTATAATGCCCGCGTGTATTTGGTATCCACAACCGCCCCAACCCCTGGAGAATACAGTATGTTTGGTGAATCCGTTACCGGTTATGCCGTGCCCGTTCTTAATGAGCGCGAAGTGCGTGCTGGCGCGGGGATTTTGTTTTTCATCGCGATCACGGTATTTTTAGGAGCATGGTACGCTGATTTGTTGTTGCCCGCGCAGATGATGATTGTGGCATTTTTCATTGACTTCCTCATTCGCGCTATCAATCCCCGCTACGCGCCCAGCCTGATTATGGGGCGCATTGCGGTCAGCCAGCAAACGCCGGAATACACCGCAGCGGCACCCAAACGCTTTGCTTGGCTGATTGGTTTGGGCTTAGCCAGCATCATGGTGGTGACTTTGATTTTTATGCACAACATGAGCATCCTTAATTTTGCCATTTGTGCGCTCTGTATTGCCTTGTTATTCCTGGAATCTTCCTTTGGCATTTGTTTGGGCTGCCTGGTATATCACAACCTATTGCGCCAAAAAGTCGAGCTATGTCCGGGCAATGTGTGCGAAGTGCGCACCAAGGAAGCCATTCAACAGGTGAGCTGGCAACAACTGGCAGCATTGGCGCTGTTTGCGGTGGCCATGTATAGCGTGCTACACGCGCTAGAGCGTCAATCGCACATCCAACATGGCCCCAATCACCCGTTGCTGCGCCAATGGAAAGAATCTACGGAACCCGGGCCAGCCTCGCCACCACCGCGCCCCGCGCATGAACATCATCATTAATCTAGAGCTAACACGGCAGTGACAAACTTCATTTACCATTTCAGTCGGGTAGATACACTAAGGAGACACCATGAACCTTGCACAAACCATTCAGCAGCATATGGCAAACTTTCCGCCGGAAAAACAGGCAGAAGTGCTCGATTTCGTGTTGTTTTTAGAAAAAAAGCTGATGCAGCGGGCACCTGCGCCCCATGCCATATCCGCGATTAATCGCATATTCGGTAGTTATGCCGACAGCCTGAGCAGTAGCGAGGAATTCGCCAGGCGCAAGCAGCAGGAAATCGAACAAGAAGAGGCTAAATGGCAACGCCGGTAAGTCGCTATGTTGTGGATGCCTGTGCGTTGATTGCCTATTTGCGCGCCGAACCGGGCGGAGACAAGCTGCGCGAGTGGATGCAAGAAACCGACCGGTGTTTTTTTATGCACGCAATCAATTTGGGTGAAGTGTATTACGACACCTTGCGCAGTATGGGCCAAGCCAAGGCGACTGCGCTTTTTAGTGACCTTGCCGACTTGCCGATAGAAATTATCTGGACACTGGATCAGGCGTTATTAGAAGCGGCGGGACGCTACAAAACCAGGTATCGTATATCGTATGCTGATAGCTTCGTGTTGGCGCTCGCGGAACAACAAGAGGCAGTTGTTATTTCCACCGACCATCATGAATTCGATACGGTAGAAATTGCTCAGGCACTCAAGTTTGCCTGGTTACGCGATAAGAAACTCAAAACCTGACTGTGGGCGTTCGCTGTGTTTTTGGCACACACGTAGCGAATTGCCTGAATCAGCCGAAATGGTGGGCAACAAACAACCGTTGCTCACCCTACAAATTAAACTCATCATGACGAATCTTGCTACCGAACAACCTGCAAAGCCTCGGCTGGAACCCGCATGGGCCTGGAATATTTCCCCGGTTTGGCTTGCGCCATTGCTGGCGCTGGCGCTGGGTGGCGGCTTGCTGTATCAGCATTATGCTGGCCAGGGGCCAGAGATTGATATTGCCTTTGCCACGGCAGAAGGCTTGGAAAAGGGCGTGACCCCCATTAAATATAAAGATGTTGTGATTGGCCAAGTGACGGACATCCGCTTAGCGCCTGATTTGAAAAATGTCCTGGTGCGCGCGCGGATGCGCAAGGAAGCGCAAGCGTGGCTGATCCCGGAACACGGGCGTTCTTCGGGCGCGCGCTTTTGGGTGGTGCGTCCGCGCGTGGGGCTAAGCGGGGTATCTGGCTTGGGCACGTTGTTTTCCGGCGCGTTTATTCAAGCGGATTTCACCGGGCCTAACCCGGAACACGAGCAGAGCCAGGAATACGGGCATAACGCGGCGCTCAGTCAAGCCCGGAACACGGGCGTATTCACGGGCTTGGAGCAGCCTCCGCCCACTGCGGGCAATGAGCCGGGTATCCGATTGATTTTACATGCAGATAATGCCGGTGCTGTGCCAGTGGGCGCGCCAGTGTATTTTCGCCAATTGCCCGTGGGACGGGTGGAGTCGCGCCAATTCGCAGCGGATTACCAGGGGGTGGTGTTCGAGGTGTTTGTGCAAGCGCCGCATCATGTGCGAGTTACGGATAAAACCCGGTTTTGGAATGTGAGCGGCGTGCAGGCTACGGTCAATAGCGAGGGCGTGGAGCTGCAAACGGGCACATTGGAATCCATGCTGTCCGGCGGCATTGCGTTTGGCGAAACGCCGGGTTTGGCGGGTGGGCAACCTGTGCCAGAGGGCACGCGGTTTACGCTCTACCCCAGCCTGCGCCAAGCATTGGCGGAAACTGCGAATGAGGCCATTGTGGTGCGTTTGCCTTATGTGCTCAACTTTCGTGAATCGGTGCGCGGCTTAAAGCCGGGCGCGCCAGTGGAGTATTTGGGCGTGGAAGTGGGGCGCGTGGTGGAATTCAGTCTGCAATACGACGGTGCCCGGAACACGGACGTAGCCCGGAACACGGACGTTGGTGGGCAGAACTTGGACTCCGCGCGGATTCCGGTGCTGATAAGCCTAGAGCCGCAGCGCCTGGGGTTAAGCGGTGCCACTGAGGCCGAATACCGCGCGATGATTGACCAAGCCATTGACCAAGGCTTGCGCGCGCAGTTGAACACCGGCAGTTTGATTACGGGCCAGCGTTATGTGGCATTGAAAATGGTGGAGCACGTGACACCCGTAGACCGGAACGCGGCTGAAATCCCCACTGTGCCGCCGGATTTGGATCAATTCACCGACAAGGCCAATGCTACGCTGGACAAACTGAATGCCTTGCCCTTGGATGCGTTGATTCTCTCACTCAAACAGGCAGTGGACAGCGTGAATACACTGCTCACCGCGCCGGAAACCGCTAAAATCGCTGGCAATGTCAACCAAACACTGGGCGATGCCCGTGCGGCGCTGCAACCGTTGCATACGCTTATTCGCCAATTGGAGCTTAGCCTGGCAGGGGCTGACGCCGCGCTGCAAGGCATTGCGCCACAATCGCCGTTGTATTTTGAATTCACTCAAGCATTGCAAACCGTGCAAGAATCCGCCCAATCGGTGCGCAACTTTGCCGATGCGTTGGAGCGTAACCCCAAAGGATTGATTTTGGGAAAATAAAATTAGGAACTACGAATAAAATGAAACTGAACACACCCGAAGAACTCATTGACGACATCCGCCAGGGCAAAATGGTCATTCTCATGGATGATGAAGACCGCGAAAACGAAGGCGATTTGGTGATGGCTGCGGTAAAGGCGCGCGCAGAAGACATTAATTTCATGGCGCGTTATGGCCGTGGCTTGATTTGTTTAACCTTGACCCCGGAGCGTTGCCAGCAGCTCAAATTGCCGTTGATGGTGTATGACAACAGCACGGCGTACAGCACCAATTTCACGGTATCCATTGAAGCTGCGCACGGCGTGACCACTGGCATTTCGGCGGCTGACCGTGCGGTGACCATCCAAGCGGCAGTGGCGACAGACGCCCAACCAGCGGATTTGGTGCATCCTGGTCATGTTTTTCCGCTCATGGCGCAGCCCGGCGGCGTATTGCGGCGCGCAGGCCACACCGAAGCGGGTTGCGATTTGGCGCGTTTGGCCGGTTTTGACCCCTCGGCTGCGGTGATTGTGGAAATTCTCAATGACGACGGCACCATGGCGCGCCGCCCAGATTTGGAGCAATTTGCCGAAACCCATGGCCTGAAAATCGGTACCATTGCGGATTTAATTCATTACCGTATCCAACACGAAAAAACCGTAATCCGCGCGGGCGAATGCCGCTTGCCCACCGAGTTTGGCGAATTTACCTTGCATGTATTCCAGGATACCATTGAAAATCTAGTGCATTTGGCCTTAGTGCGTGGCGAAATTCATTCACAACAGCCAACCATGGTGCGCGTGCATTTGCGCAATCCGCTGTGCGACCTCACGGCCAGCCTGCGTCATGAATGCGGCTGGCCATTGCGCGATGTGATGAAACTCATGGGGGGGGCAGAAGCGGGCGTGGTAGTGATTTTATGCCAGCAAGAAACGCCGCAGTCGTTGATTTCGCGCGTGCGCGCCTATCACCAGGAAGACCTGGGCAAGCCACATTCTGGCCATCCGCACGGCGAAACCCTGCGCACTTTTGGCTTGGGCGCGCAGATTTTATCCGACTTGGGCGTGGGCAAAATGCGCATTTTAAGTGCGCCGAAGAAAATGCACGCCATTTCGGGATTCGGCCTGGAAGTGGTGGAATATGTTCATCCAGAGTAATATTGCCAGCTACGCCCGCGTTCCGGGCTACGCCCGTGTTCCGGGCTATTGGGCGGGGATAAACCACCGCCCCTACGTTCGTGTTTTGGGTCACGCCCGCGTTCCGGGTCACGCCCGTGTTTCGGGCCACAATTTAGGACAATCCTATGGATACATACACTATCATTGAAGGCGGTTTTCAACCCGATCCTTCTGCCCGTTTCGCGCTGTTGGCCGCGCGGTTTAACCATTTTATTGTGGACCGCCTGGTGGAAGGCGCACTGGATACCTTGCGCCGCCACGGCGTGGCGCAGGAAAATATCACGTTAATCCACACGCCTGGCGCATTTGAAATGCCGCTGGCCGCCAAGCAATTGGCGAGCATGAACCGCTTTTCCGCGATTATCGCCTTGGGCGCGGTGATTCGCGGTGGCACACCGCATTTTGATTTTGTGGCCAATGAATGCGCCAAGGGCCTGGCGCAAGTCATGTTGCAATACGATGTGCCGCTGGCGTTTGGCGTGTTGACTACGGATTCTATTGAGCAAGCCATTGAGCGCGCTGGTACCAAGGCGGGTAATAAAGGCGTGGAAGCCGCCATGGCGGCGCTGGAAATGGTCAACTTGCGCTCCGCCTTGGCGCGCCTGGACGGGAACACCGTCGTAGACGGGAACGCCGTCGTAGTATGAACGCAGTCACAAAATTTCGTCCGCAAGCCCGCTCAGCGGCACGCAGCCGCGCGTTGCAGGGGCTGTATCAGTGGGATATATCCGGCGACGCGCCGGAGGTGATTATTGCCCAATTTTTTGAGTGGGAAGAAATGAACAGCCCGGAACACGGGCATAACGTGGATCAGGAATACTTCCGGGAGTTGCTCAGCGCAGTGCCGTTGCACGTGGCAGAATTGGATGCGCTGTTTGGCGGATTTTTAGACCGGCGGTGCGAACAATTGGACATTGTGGAGCGTTGTATTTTACGCCTGGGCACCTATGAATTGCATTTCCGCCCAGAAGTGCCGTGGCGCGTGGTGGTCAATGAAGCCGTGGATTTGGCCAAAAAATTTGGTGCTGACCAAAGCTATAAGTTCATCAATGGCATTCTTGATAAAGTTGCGCGCCAATTACATGAAAATTCAACAGGATAATCTAATAGTCCATGGGAATCCCTAGAATTATTTATCTTGCCGTCTTGCTGTGGTTGGCGTGGTGGTTGTACCGCCGCCTGATTGCCCCGCATTTGCGCCAATCGCGCCCGGAACACGGGCGTGGCGCGCAGCGCCAAAGCCCCCCCTCGCCGCGCATGTTGCCGTGCCAGGTGTGCGGCCTGCATGTGCCCGAAGAAGAAGTTGTACGCGATTCCCAAGGCCGCGTGTATTGCTGCGAAGCGCATCGCATACACGACAAACAAAATAAATGATGAGTTATGAATTGTGAATTATAACTTATGGATTAATCATGCATAATTCATAACTCATAATTAATAACTCACCCTTACGTAAACTGAAAATCGTCATGTCCATTCTGCCGCTATTTGAACAAATCACCCGCATTCCACGCTGTTCTGGTCAAGAACACGCCATCCGCCACTGGTTGTGCCAGTGGGCCACGGCGCGCGGCTTTGCGCACCAAACGGACAGTGTGGGCAATTTGCGCATTGATGTCCCCGCCACGCCCGGGTATGAACACGCGCCCAGCGTGGCAATTCAGGGCCATTTGGACATGGTGTGCGAAAAAACGCCAGAATCGCGCCACAACTTTGCCACAGATGCGCTGACCTTGCGCCGCGAGGGCGACTGGTTGAGCGCCGAGGGCACAACCCTGGGCGCGGACAATGGCGTGGCCATTGCCATTGCGCAAGCCTTGGCCGAAGCCAACATTCCGCGTCCCCGCCTGGAATTGCTGTTTACCGTGGCCGAAGAAACCGGCCTGCATGGCGCGCAGGCGTTGCAGCCGGATTTTGTGCGCAGCCGCATCCTGTTGAATTTAGATTCGGAACAAGACGGCGTGCTTATCGCGGGCTGTGCGGGCGGCGAAACTGTGGCATTTACCCTGGAGCTAGAAATTGCACCGTTGCCGCCGCAGTGGATAACCGCTTGCTTAGAAATCAGCGGCTTGCAAGGCGGGCACTCGGGTGTAGACATTCACCGCCCGCGCGGCAATGCCATTCAAATCAGCCAGCGCCTCTTGGATCGGCTGCCCGCTGTGCGCATCATCACCCTGCATGGCGGCAGCGCTCACAACGTGATTCCACGCGATGCCAGCGCGGTATTCGCCGTCCCGCCAGAAGATGCACACCTGCTGGCGCATATGCCAACTTGGGAAACCCCGCCCGCGCAAGACCCCGGCCTGCGCGTGGCAGTGACGCCTCGGCCCACGCCTGCCGCCGCGTTCACCCAGGCCGACTCTGCGCGTTGGCTCAATTTGCTGGGCCGCATTCCGCACGGCGTGCAAACGTTCATGTCCAACCATCCCACAAAACACGGACGTAGGGGCGGTGGTTTATCCCCGCCCTGTGATGGTTTATCCCCGCCCGATGATGATTCATCCCCGCCCGGTAACCCGGAACACGGGCGTAACCCGGAACACGGGCGTAGCCCGGAACACGGGGATAACATGGTGGAAAGCTCATGTACTCTGGCCACTGTGGAAACCCATGCCAACCTTGCGCGCATTCTCACCAGTCAGCGTAGCGCCAATCCCCACGTGCTGGCAGAATTGGTTGCGCGCGTGCGCGGCCTCAGCGACGGCGAAGCCTGCGTCGGCAACGCATACCCCGGCTGGCAACCGGCGTGGGACTCCCCGCTGCTGGCGCTGGCGTGCAACACTTACCGCACGCTGTTTGGCAGCGACGCCAAAGTGGACGTGATTCACGCCGGACTAGAATGCGGCATTATTGGCGCACGGATTCCGGGCATGGATATGCTGTCCTTTGGCCCCACCATCGTCAACGCCCACTCGCCACAAGAAAAATTACATATTCCTTCGCTGGATCGCGCCCATGCCCTGGCACGTGCGCTGTTGGCCGCCTTGGCGCGCGGCCCAGAACACGGGCGTAGGGGCGGTGGTTTATCCCCGCCCGATAACCCGGAACAC
>DYPE01000011.1:0-39402 GCA_020720085.1 Dichelobacter nodosus
CGCGAAGGAGGCAGAACCGTTGGGGCTGGGGTTGTGGCTAAGATTCTTGAGTAATATCAATCCATTCATGGGGTGGCGCAACTAAAATTTTTTCGGTTGCGTCACCAATTCCTAATTTAGGCCAGTAGCTCAATTGGCAGAGCGGCGGTCTCCAAAACCGCAGGTTGGGGGTTCGATTCCCTCCTGGCCTGCCATTTTATTGTAATCAAATTACATGAATTCAAACGTGGCAGTAACTAACAATGGCCGGCTAGACATTCTTAAGTGGATCATAACCGGTTTATTGCTGGGGGCAGGCGTCTTTGGTTTTTATTACTTCAAAGATGTGCTCCTAATTCTCCGTGTAGTGGGCGTATTGGCCATTTTTGCCGCTGCTGGCGCAGTTGCCATGCAAACCGATAAGGGGCGGTCAACTATTCGTTTTGCGCGCGAATCCTATATTGAAGTACGCAAAGTGGTTTGGCCCAGTCGGCAAGAAACCATTCAAATGACCTTAGTGGTTTTGGGCATGGTGGCTATATTGTCTATTTTAGTTTGGATAGTAGACGGCATTCTCTTTTACATTGTAAAACAGCTTGTTAGCTAAAGGGATTGCTGAATGGCAAAGCGCTGGTATGTCGTGCACGCATACTCTGGATTTGAAAAATCGGTTAAGCGTTCGCTAGAAGAACGCATTGTTCGTGGTGGCCTAGAAGAATATTTTGGCGAGATTTTAGTGCCTACCGAAGAAGTCGTAGAAATGCGAGACGGCCAAAAACGCAAAAGTGACCGTAAATTCTTCCCTGGTTATGTATTGGTTCAAATGGAAATGAACGATGCAAGCTGGCACTTGGTGCATGACGTACCCAAGGTGTTGGGCTTTATCGGTGGCACAAAAGAAAAACCCGCACCCATTACGGATCAAGAAGCCAATGCCATTTTACAGCGTATTCAAGACGGCACAGACAAGCCCAAGCCTAAAGTACTATTTGAAGTTGGCGAGGTGGTGCGTGTTAACGAAGGGCCGTTTGCCGATTTCAATGGTGTGGTAGAAGAAGTGAATTATGAAAAAAACAAGTTGCGCGTGGCTGTACTCATTTTTGGACGTGCAACACCCGTAGAACTAGATTTTTCTCAGGTAGAAAAAGAGTAGCATAAAATATTTAGGCGATTGGCAGAAAGAAATGCTGAATTGAGTATGTATGGTTTAACGATATCCGAATACCCTACTAAAGAACAGTAATTTTTTTACTAAAATCACCTTTAAATTCAGGGGAGCCGTAAGGCGTTAATAACCCACTTAGGAGTTAGCTATCAATGGCAAAAAAAGTAACTGCTTATATAAAATTGCAAGTTAAGGCAGGACAAGCCAACCCCAGCCCGCCAGTAGGCCCGGCATTGGGGCAACATGGCTTGAACATCATGGAGTTCTGCAAATCGTTTAATGCAGCCACGCAAAGCGTAGAGCCAGGCCTGCCATTACCTGTGGTGATCACCGCGTATTCTGACCGCAGCTTCACCTTTATCACCAAAACCCCGCCTGCGTCTATTTTATTAAAAAAAGCAGCAGGAATTCAATCGGGCAGCAAAACACCGAATACCAACAAAGTTGGCAAGGTATCCCGTGCTCAATTAGAGGTAATTGCGAACACAAAAATGCCTGATCTTACAGCGGCGGATTTAGACGCTGCCGTGCGTACGATTGCCGGTAGTGCCCGTAGTATGGGTTTGGATGTGGTTGAATAAGGGGCTGGACATGGCAAAATTAACTAAAAAAGTAAAAATAATTCGCGAAAAAGTAAAGCCTGGCACAATTTATCCAATGGATGATGCTATTGGTTTACTCAAATCTTTGCCACCTGCTAAATTTGTGGAATCTGTGGATGCCAGCATTAATCTTGGTGTAGATCCAAGAAAATCCGACCAAGTTGTGCGTGGTTCAACCGTGTTGCCGCATGGATTGGGTAAAACGGTGCGCGTGGCGGTTTTTGCGCAAGGTGCTAATGCAGAGGAGGCAAAAAATGCTGGAGCTGACATTGTAGGCTTTGACGATTTGGCAGCACAAATTAAAGCAGGGGAAATGAATTTTGACGTAGTTATTGCCAGCCCAGACGCTATGCGCGTGGTTGGCCAATTAGGTCAGATTTTAGGGCCACGTGGTTTAATGCCAAACCCCAAGGTTGGCACGGTCACGCCCAATGTGGCGGAAGCTGTGCGTAATGCTAAAGCAGGCCAAGTTCGTTACCGCACAGATAGGGCAGGAATTATTCATTGCAAAATAGGCACATTACAATTTGAGCCAGTTGCGTTGAAAGAAAATTTACAAGCGCTGCTTTCTAATTTAATGAAAGCCAAACCAAGCACGGCGAAAGGAATTTACATGAAAAAAGTGACAGTTTCTTCCACCATGGGGCCTGGTTTGGTAATTGATCATTTAAGTTTGTTGTAATTGCACAAACCGAAGTACCTGGTTTGAATTTCGTGCAAACAAACTAAAGACTTTGGGCTATCGACATAGCCGATAGCTGTCAAAGACCGCGGGCAGTTTATACTTTAATTGCATCAGCAACCCGCGCAGACGGCCCAACCTTGATGTAGACATGGAAAACTCATGTTCCTTGCTGGAAAAGGCCGTTTTATTCATTGAGGCGTAATTCCTTAATGTGTTATCGCCAGTCATGCGGTATTTTTAATGCCGCATAAACTAAAGAGGAAGCAATCATGGCACTAAAGCTTGAAGATAAGCAAGCGATTATTACTGAAGTAGCAGAGATCGCCGGAAGTGCCTACTCTGCGGTGGTAGCTGAATATCGTGGCCTATCCGTGGCGGACATGACTGATCTGCGGAAAAAAGCGCGCGAATCTAACGTATATCTGAAAGTAGTCAGAAATACGCTTGCTCGGCGCGCTGTGGAAGGTACTCATTTCAGTTGCTTGCAAGAAGCGCTGGTAGGTCCAGTGGTTTTGGCATTTTCACAAGAAGAGCCTGGATCGGCGGCCCGTGTTATCCGGGATTTTGTGAAAACCCATGAAAAAATGATAGTAACTGCTATCGCCGTCGGGGGCAAGAAATTGCCCAGTTCCGAATTAGATGCGGTCGCTAAATTGCCTACTTACAAAGAAGCGTTATCAACACTGCTTGCAGTGATGAAAGCGCCTATTTCTAAGTTTGTACGTACCCTGGCCGAACCGCACGCCAAGTTGGCGCGCACCATCGCTGCAATTCGCGATCAAAAACAATCCGCATAATATCATTTAATTTCTGGTTAAGGAGATTTTCATGTCTATTTCAAAAAAAGATGAAATTTTAGAAGCCATTGCGAATATGACCGTAATGGAAGTCGTTGAATTAATTTCTGCGATGGAAGAAAAATTTGGCGTATCCGCTGCCGCTGCCGTAGCAGTAGCAGCGCCTGTTGCTGCCGAAGCTGCTGCTCCGGTCGAAGAGAAAACAGAGTTCGACGTAGTAATGACCAGCTTTGGTGCTAACAAAGTCGGGGTAATTAAGGTCGTGCGTTCGCTTACCAACCTGGGCTTGAAAGAGGCTAAAGATTCGGTGGAAGGTGTGCCTTCCGTGGTCAAGGAGGCAGTATCCAAGGCCGATGCCGAAAAGATGAAGAAAGAGTTAGAAGAAGCTGGCGCCAGCGTGGAAATTAAATAATTTTACTGTTATTTGCAGCATCTAAAAAAGTCAGTAGTTTCCATAAGTTAGGCATGGCTTTTTATTGAATTATTTCTAGGGAGGATATTGCGAATGGAAGGCACACGCCATAAACGACATTTTTCCCTAGAAGATTTTGAATGACGTGCCAATTTTTGTGATTTGGCAAACTTGGATGCGCATACTTTATTTATTAAATTCCAAAGTTGATTTATTAAATTGGCTGGTGGCCCCTGGCTACCGGCCTTTTTCTATTTTGAAAAATTTTATTTAGCCTGTGTAATTGCTTTTTCCAGACAAAAATATCCATAAAAAACACATATTAGCTGAAGCATCACCATATACTTAAATAAATTTAATTATCTAAGTTTTTTCAGATTTATTTGTAGTATCCAAGGCTCTGCAGAGCATGATCCTTTATCGTTAAGGAGCAATAATGGCTTATTCATTTACCGAGAAAAAACGCATCCGTAAAGACTTCGGAAAGCGACCCAAGATTCTTCAAGTTCCCTACCTACTGGCCACACAGATTGAATCATATCGAAACTTTCTGCAATTGGAAAAAGCATCTGAACAGCGTGCTGATATAGGCTTACATGCAGCATTCACCTCTGTCTTCCCAATTGAAAGTTATTCTGGCAGCGCTGTACTAGAGTATGCGGGCTACCGGTTTGGTAAGCCTCCTTTTGATGTGCGGGAGTGCCAATCGCGTGGCATGACCTACGCCGCACCCTTGCGGGTTAAAATTCGCCTGGTACTGTATGAAAAAGACAGCAAAGTCAAAGCAGTACGGGATGTGCGTGAACAAGAAGTATACATGGGTGATATTCCATTAATGACCGATAATGGAACATTTGTTATTAATGGTACAGAACGGGTTATTGTTTCTCAACTACATCGCTCTCCGGGTGTGTTTTTTGACCATGATAAAGGCAAAACGCATTCATCGGGTAAGCTTTTATTTAATGCCCGTATTATTCCCTATCGCGGTTCCTGGTTGGATTTTGAATTTGATCCCAAGGATTGCGTCTTTGTACGTATTGATCGCCGCCGCAAACTACCTGCGACAATTTTACTGCGTGCATTGGGTTTCTCAAATGCCAGAATGTTGGAAATATTTTTTGATGTCAATCAATTTGTCAGGGTTGGTCAAGAATTTGCATTAACCTTGATCCCTGATCGCTTGCGAGGAGAAACTATTCCTTTTGACATCAAGGCATCCGATGGTGCGGTAATTATTGAAGCGGGTCGGAGAATTACGCCAAAGCAAATCCGCATGTTGGAAAAGGCCGGTGTTAATGAACTGGTAGTGCCGGCTGAATATTTATATGGCAAAGTAATCGCTCACGATTTGATTGATAAGGAAACTGGAGAGTTATTGGCTCCGGCGAATAGTGAAATTACGCCGGAATTATATGGGACAATTATAGCCTCTTCAATATCTGATTTTCGTACGTTGTTTATAAACGACTTAGATCGGGGGCCATTTATTTCGGAAACACTGCGTATTGATCCTACGGTCACAGAATTAGATGCGCTGGTAGAAATTTATCGGATGATGCGCCCAGGCGAGCCTCCAACCAAGGAAGCGGCGGAAGCTTTATTCCAAGGCTTATTTTTCAGTGATGAGCGTTACGATTTATCCTCGGTAGGACGCATGAAATTTAATCGCCGGGTAGGCCGCGAAGAGTTGACTGGCTCTGGCGTGTTATCTACTGACGATATTTTAGAGGTATTGCGCGTATTAATTGATATTCGCAACGGTAAAGGCCAAGTGGATGATATTGACCATTTGGGCAACCGCCGCATACGCAGTGTGGGTGAAATGACGGAAAATCAATTTCGCATGGGCCTGGTGCGGGTTGAGCGTGCGGTTAAAGAACGCCTGAGCCTAGCGGAATCCGAAAATTTGATGCCACAAGAGTTGATGAATGCCAAACCGATTTCCGCTGCAATCCGTGAATTTTTTGGTGCCAGCCAATTATCGCAATTCATGGATCAAAATAATCCTCTTTCGGAAATTACTCATAAACGCCGTGTTTCTGCGCTAGGACCTGGCGGCTTAACCCGCGATCGAGCAGGTTTTGAGGTGCGCGACGTACATCCTACCCATTATGGCCGAGTTTGTCCGATTGAAACCCCAGAAGGACCAAACATTGGCTTAATTAATTCCTTAGCTGTGTTTGCGCGCACCAATGAATATGGCTTTTTAGAAACGCCTTATCGCAAAGTGGTTAATCGTCGCGTGACCGATGCCATTGAGTATTTGTCTGCGATTGAGGAAGGGCAGTACATCATTGCACAAGCCAATGCGGAATTGAACGATGCGGACGAATTGACGGAAGACTTAGTACCTTGTCGCCACAAAGAAGAATTTACGCTTAAGCCATCGTCAGAAGTCACGCATATGGACATTTCTCCTTTGCAGATTGTCTCGGTGGCGGCATCTTTGATTCCTTTCCTAGAACATAATGATGCTAACCGCGCATTGATGGGATCAAACATGCAACGCCAAGCCGTGCCGCTCATCCGCACCGAAAAGCCGTTATGCGGCACAGGAATGGAGCGCACTGTGGCTGTGGATTCTGGCGTGGTGGTGGTGGCTAAGCGCGGAGGTTTGGTAGACACCGTGGACGCTTCACGTATTGTGGTGCGCGTGGATGATAGCGAGGCAGAGGGATTTGAAACCGGCGCAGGGGTGGATATTTATACACTGACCAAATATTCTCGTTCCAATCAAAACACTTGTATTAACCAACGCCCGCTGGTTAAACCGGGTGATCGCATTTACAAAGGGGACGTATTGGCAGATGGCCCGTCCACGGACTTAGGCGAGTTGGCTTTAGGCCAAAATATGTTGGTGGCCTTTATGCCTTGGAACGGCTATAACTTTGAAGACTCCATTTTATTGTCTGAGCGCGTGGTCAAGGAAGACCGGTTTACCTCGATTCATATTGTTGAGCTTTCTTGTGTGGCGCGTGACACCAAACTCGGGCCGGAAGAAATTACGGGGGATATTCCCAATGTGGCAGAATCCGCGTTGAATAAATTAGACGAGGCAGGCATTGTTTATATTGGTGCGGAGGTAAAGCCTGGCGATATTTTGGTGGGTAAAGTCACGCCCAAAGGTGAAACACAACTTACTCCAGAAGAAAAACTGTTACGCGCAATTTTTGGAGAAAAGGCTTCGGATGTAAAAGATACTTCATTGCGCGTGCCCTCTGGAACTTTTGGCACGGTGATTGATGTCCAGGTATTTACCCGTGACGGTATGGATAAAGATTCTCGCGCAAAATCCATAGAACAGTCCGAAATTGACAAGGTGAGAAAAGATTTACATGATCAATTGCGAATTTTGGAAGGTGATTTGTATCAGCGCTTAGAAAAATTATTGGTAGGGAAGGTAGCGATTTCTGGCCCAATCGGCTTAAAATCTGGCACTAAAATTACTAAGCGATATTTGACAGATTTATCGCATACACAGTGGTTTGAAATTGAAGTGGAAAGCAAGGAAATTGCCGAACACTTAGTCCGCGCGCAGCAGCATTTGCGTCACCAGCGCAAACAATTTGATGAGTATTTTGAAGAAAAACGTAAAAAAATTACCGCTGGCGATGATTTAGCGCCAGGCGTGCTCAAAATGGTCAAAGTCAATTTGGCGGTTAAACGTCGCGTGCAGCCGGGTGACAAAATGGCGGGGCGCCATGGTAATAAAGGCGTGGTATCTATGATTGTGCCAGAAGAAGACATGCCATTTATGGCGGATGGCACGCCAGTAGACGTGGTATTAAATCCGCTGGGTGTTCCATCGCGTATGAACATCGGTCAAATTTTGGAAACTCATTTAAGCTGGGCAGCCAAAGGGGTGGGCAAGAAAATTGGCCAATTGCTGACTGCTCAGGCTAAAGTAGCTGAATTGCGTGATTTTTTAGACAAAGTGTATAACCAAACGGGCGACGGCGCACGCCAGGAAGACCTTACGCAATTTTCCGATCAAGAAATCCTGGAGCTGGCTAATAATCTCAAATTTGGTGTGCCCATTGCCACGCCAGTGTTTGACGGTGCGACGGAAGAAGAAATCAAGGCCATGTTCCAATTGGCCAATCTTGCTGAAAGCGGCCAGGTCACTCTATATGATGGGCGTACTGGTGAACAGTTTGAACGTTCAGTTACAGTGGGTTATATGCACATGCTTAAGCTTAACCACTTGGTGGACGACAAAATGCACGCCCGTTCCACAGGGCCTTACAGCCTGGTTACCCAGCAACCGCTGGGTGGCAAGGCGCAATTTGGTGGCCAACGATTTGGTGAAATGGAAGTGTGGGCGTTGGAAGCATATGGCGCGGCCTACACCTTGCAAGAAATGTTGACGGTAAAATCCGATGATGTGAATGGACGCACGCGGATTTATAAAAATATTGTGGACGGTGATCACCGCATGGAAGCCGGTATGCCGGAGTCCTTCAATGTTTTGCTTAAGGAAATCCGCTCGTTGAGTATAGACATTGAGTTGGGCCAGGGTTAATTAACAAACTGAAAGAACAAGTGCGGGTTTGTTCTCCAAAATTCCTGGTTCTATTGCATAACTGACCATACCTAACTGAGGAAGAATCCCTTGAAAGACTTGATGCATTTATTGAACAACCAAGGGGCGGCTGAGGAATTTGACCGCATATGTATTTCCTTGGCTTCCCCAGAAAAGATTCGTTCTTGGTCTTTTGGTGAAGTCAAAAAACCAGAGACCATTAACTACCGCACGTTCAAACCAGAGCGCGACGGTCTGTTTTGCGCCAAAATTTTTGGCCCGGTAAAAGATTATGAATGTTTATGCGGCAAATATAAGCGGCTAAAACATCGTGGCGTAGTGTGCGAAAAATGTGGTGTAGAAGTCACACAGGCTAAAGTGCGGCGCGAACGCATGGGGCATATAGAATTGGCCAGCCCTGTGGCACATATTTGGTATTTGAAATCGTTGCCATCGCGCATGGGCTTAATTTTGGATTTAGCATTGCGCGACATTGAGCGAATTCTTTATTTTGAAGCCTATGTGGTGATTGACCCGGGCATGACCAAGTTGGAACGCGGTCAATTGTTAACCGAGGAAGCCTATTTGGAGGCATTCGAGGAATATGGCAACGAATTTGAAGCCTTGATGGGTGCAGAAGCCATCCAAAAAATGCTCTCATCCATTCGTTTAGTAGAAGAAGTGAACCGCATCCGCGAAGAAATCGAGGGCACAACCTCGGAATCCAAAGCCAAAAAACTAAGCAAGCGACTGAAATTACTTGAGTCTTTTTTATCGTCCGGCAATCACCCGGAATGGATGGTGCTCACGGTATTGCCTGTGCTGCCGCCAGAGTTGCGCCCGTTGGTGCCGCTGGACGGCGGACGTTTCGCCACCTCGGATTTAAACGACTTATATCGGCGTGTTATTAACCGTAACAACCGCCTGCGCCGTCTGCAAGACCTATGCGCGCCAGAAATTATTGTGCGCAATGAAAAGCGGATGTTGCAAGAAGCGGTGGATGCGCTGTTGGACAATGGTCGCCGAGGCCGCGCCATTTCTGGCTCCAACAAACTACCGCTAAAATCGCTGGCCGATATGATCAAGGGTAAACAAGGTCGTTTCCGCCAAAACTTGCTGGGCAAGCGCGTGGATTATTCGGGGCGCTCGGTCATTGTGGTAGGCCCGGCATTGCGTTTGCACCAATGCGGCCTACCCAAAAAAATGGCATTGGAGCTATTCAAACCGTTTATTTTTGGCAAATTGGAACATCGCGGCCTAGCCACCACCATCAAAGCCGCTAAAAAAATGGTAGAGCGCGAAGAACCAGTGGTATGGGATATTTTGGAAGAGGTCATCCGCGAACATCCTGTGATGCTCAATCGTGCGCCCACCTTGCACCGGCTCGGCATTCAGGCGTTTGAGCCAGTGCTGATTGAAGGCAAGGCCATCCAATTGCACCCATTGGTGTGTACTGCGTTTAATGCTGACTTTGACGGCGACCAAATGGCGGTACACATTCCGCTGTCCTTGGAAGCGCAACTGGAAGCACGCGCGCTGATGATGTCCACCAACAATATTCTTTCTCCCGCCAATGGTCAGCCAATTATTGTGCCCACGCAAGACGTGGTGTTGGGGCTGTACTATATGTCGCGCGAGCGGGTGGGTGCCTTGGGCGAGGGCATGATTTTTTCTAGCATCAAAGAATTGCGTCGCGCCTGGGAAAACCGCGTGGTATCCATGAATGCCAAGGTGAAAGTCCGCATCCGTGAGTTGGTGCAAGCAGAGGAGGGCGGCCCAACGCAAGAATGCTTCCGTGTGGTAGAAACTGTGGCGGGGCGTGCCATGGTATGGGACATTATGCCGCCCGAACTGCCGTTTGCGCTCATCAATACCAATTTAACCAAAAAAGCCATTTCTAAATTGATCGATGCTGCCTACCGTCGGGTAGGGCTGAAGGACACGGTGGTGTTCGCGGATCAACTGATGTACACCGGTTTTCATTTCGCCACCCGTGCGGGGATTTCCATTGGTGTGGAAGACATGGAGGTTCCTGAGGAAAAAGGGGAAATCCTAAATAAGGCGCAGAAAGAAATCAAAGAAATCGAAGATCAGTATGCAGCAGGTTTGGTCACCAATGGCGAACGCTATAACAAAGTGGTAGACATCTGGTCGCGCACCAACGATGTGGTGGCTAAGGTGATGATGAAAAAACTCAGCACGGAGACCGTAATCACGCCGGAGGGCAACAAAGTTGACCAGGCCTCATTCAACTCCATTTACATGATGGCTGACTCCGGCGCGCGTGGTTCTGCTGCGCAAATTCGCCAATTGGCTGGAATGCGCGGCTTGATGGCCAAACCGGATGGTTCAATCATTGAAACCCCGATTACTGCCAACTTCCGCGAAGGGTTGAACGTATTGCAATACTTTATTTCTACCCACGGCGCACGCAAGGGCTTGGCGGATACTGCGCTAAAAACGGCCAACTCCGGTTATCTAACCCGACGTTTGGTGGATGTGGCGCAAGATTTGGTGGTGCTGGAGAGCGATTGCGGTGCAAGCAAAGGCTTAGAAATGGCACCAATTATTGAAGGCGGCGACGTAGTGGAACCGCTGGGCGACCGCGTGCTGGGCCGGGTATTGGCGCAAGATATTTCTTTGCCTGGCGAGGAAGTGATCGCCATTGAAGCTGGCACGCTGTTGGATGAAAAGTTGGTACAGAAACTCGATCAAATGGGCGTGGATCGCGTGGTTGTGCGCTCACCCATCACCTGTGAGTCGCGCTACGGCATTTGCGCCAAGTGTTATGGTCGCGATTTGGGTCGTGGCCATTTGGTCAGCAGAGGCGAAGCAGTGGGCGTAATCGCGGCACAATCTATTGGCGAACCAGGCACACAGTTGACTATGCGTACCTTCCACATCGGCGGTGCGGCCTCCGGTGCGGTGGCGGTGAATAACATTCAGGTTAAGTCGAATGGCACGATCCGCCTGCAAAATATCAAAATTATTCAACAAAAAAGCAAAACAGAAGAAAATTCACCGCGCTTTATCGCTGTGTCGCGTTCTGGCGAAGTCATGGTGTTGGATGATGCTGGGCGCGAACGCGAGCGTTATAAGGTGCCTTATGGTGCGGTGTTGACCGTCAAGGACGATGATAAAATCAACCGGGGCGATATTATTGCCAACTGGGATCCGCACACGCATCCAGTAATCACCGAAGTGGAGGGGACAGTGCGTTTCACCGACGTGTTTGACGGCGTAACCGTCAACCGCACCATGGATGAAATTACCGGTTTGATCAGTACCGTAGTCATGGATCCCAAGCAACGCCCCACGGGTGCTAAGGATTTGCGGCCTATGGTAAAAGTGGTGGATGCCCAGGGTAACGAATTAAACTTCCCTGGCACGCAGATTCCGGCGCAATATTTCTTGCCGCCCAAAGCGATTATCACCAGCGAGGACGGACGGCCCGTGATGGTGGGGGACGTATTGGCTAGGGTGCCGCAAGAATCCTCTAAAACTCGTGATATTACCGGCGGTCTGCCGCGCGTGGCGGACTTATTCGAAGCGCGTATTCCCAAGGAACCGGCAATCTTAGCGGAAGTGTCTGGTACGGTCAGTTTTGGCAAGGAAACTAAAGGCAAACAACGCATTGTCCTCACCGACCAATACGGCGATCAGCATGAAATCATGGTGCCCAAATGGCGGCATGTCAGCGTATTTGAAGGTGAGCACGTGGAACGCGGCGACGAAATTGTTGAAGGTGCGCCGAATGCCCACGACATCCTGCGCCTGTTGGGTACCACGGCATTGGCCAATTATCTGGTCAATGAAGTGCAAGAGGTTTACCGCCTACAGGGCGTGAAAATCAATGACAAGCACATTGAAGTCATCATCCGCCAAATGTTGCGTCGCATCCAAATCACAGACCCGGGTGAAACGCGCTTCCTGCGCGGCGATTTGGTGGAACGCGCACGTTTTTATGAGGAAAACGACCGCGCCACCACTGAAAATAAGCTGCCCGCGCAAGGGGAAATCCAACTGCAAGGCATCACCAAAGCCTCGCTGTCCACTGACTCCTTCATTTCCGCTGCGTCGTTCCAAGAAACCACCCGCGTGCTCACGGAGTCCTCGGTCAATGGCAAATGCGACGATCTACGCGGTTTGAAGGAAAACGTCATTGTAGGCCGTTTGATTCCAGCGGGCACTGGCCTGGCCTATCACGAAGAACGCCGTGCGTATTACCGCAGCATAGGTATGACGCCGCGCGTGCTCAATGACCAGCAAGTCATGCACCAAGGCGCGCCAGTCGACCCTGGCATTGACCTCGAAACGGCCTGATAGTGTGCTGATCTGGGTTGGGGATGCTGCCACACTGCCATTAAGTTTGGCAAATAGCTGCCCTGAAAGGGCGTAATATTTAGAGCCTTGGGCAACGCCCTGGGTAGTGGGTATATTTATAACCAAGCCCTGAAGGGGCGAAATAATATATTGACTTTCCTAATATTTCGCCCTTTCAGGGCGTGTTTTTTGTCTAACTTAATGGCAGTGGGCTGCTGCCAGCATTCCCAACCCAGAAATCAACGGTAGCGACACAACCCGCCCTAACATCTTGAAAAAATTACCCAATCAACATCTGCGCGCCCAGTAGCACCAACACGCTGGCAAAGCCTTGACGCAAGCGATCAGGCGGCAAGCGGTGTGCCATCGCTGCGCCTAGCGGGGCCGAGGGGATGCTAAACAAAGCAATCGCGACCACCGCTGGCCAATACACATACCCCGCAGAGCCTGACGGTAGATCCGCCAGCGACCAACCAGCGGCCACATAACCGACCGCGCCCGCCACGGCCAACGCCAGACCCACTGCAGACGAAGTGGCCACTGCTTGCGCCATGGGCGTTTGGCATAGCAATAAAAATGGCACGGTCAGCGTGCCGCCGGCAACGCCCAACAGTGCAGACACGCCGCCGATCACACCACCTGCCACACCCATTCCCCACACGCCCGGCAGCCTGTGTTGCCCACTGGGCTGATAACGCAGGGCCAGTTGCAACGCCACCACCAGTTCAAATCCGCCAAACAACCAGCGCAGTGTACCGCTGCCCAACCATTGCGCCAACCCACCACCCGCCAATGCGCCCACCATCACTCCGGGGGCCAACCGCATGACCACCCGCCATTGCACCGCCTGGCGGCGGTGATGGGCGATAACAGAAGACAATGCAGTGAATACAATGATAGCAAGTGAGCTGCCCAGCGCCAGCGGCATGATGTGCGCTGGTGGAAACTGGCGTGCGGTGAAAATCCACACCAACACCGGCACAATCACTAAGCCACCTCCCACGCCAAACAATCCGGCCAACCCGCCCGCCAACACGCCAGTCAGCACGTACAGCCCCACTTCGGTCAGCATGATTGCATTATGGTGGAAGCAATGGCTTGCGCCGCTTGTTCGGCACCACACGGTACGGGCAACGACGGTGCGGGTTGGTGCCACAAGGCGCGCAAGGCGTCCTCCACCTGGCCATTGCATAAATCTTGGCGGGAAATTTCCAAGCAACAGCCATGGCGCGCCAGCCAGGTTTGCAAATACGGCGCTTCCGGCCAATCGGGCCGTGCAGTGTACAACACGGGCACACCATTGCACGCGGCTTCCGTAAAAGTGCCATAACCGGGTTTAGTTACCAATGCATCGCATGAGGCCAACACATCAATAAATGGCAGGCCCAAATGTTTCCAACCCAAGCAATCCGCGCGTGCAACCGGCCACTCTGGCGGATGCAGCCAGAACAGACCTAGCCTGTGCGGCCAATCTTGCAGGGGAATGGCGAGATCAAATCCACCCAGCGCAATCAGCACCAGGCGTGTGCCTGGCGGCAAGCCTAATTGGCTCAGCAGATTGCGGCGGCGGCCCAGCATGGCCAATGGCGCAATGGCCTGGCGATTAGGCAAATCCGCCATGGGCATATGCGGTTGAGGTTGTAAAAATTGCGCGGCTTGGCAGTACGCTTGGTGAATTTGGGCGTGAATGGTGGTTGCGCTAGGACAGTAGTGGCGGAAAATATCAGCCCAGTTCAGTGAACATAATGCAACCGTGGGAATGCCCGCACGCTGGGCAGCGGCCAACGGCAAATAATCCACGTTGGACAATAGCAAATCAAAATCATCTTGGCGGTATTGCGCGGCCAGCGCATCCACACGCACATCCCAGTTGTGGTGAAATGCCTGGTAAGCACGCAAACTGGCGCTGGCGTCCACCGTAATCGCGTCGTGCATGATCATGCCGACTTCGCCGGATGCGGGACGCAGGGTAAAGGGCATGGTTAAGCGCGAGCGGAAAAAGGCTTGTGGCGCGGAAGAAGCAAAAATAAATTCCGCACCGGGCCACTGGTGCGCCAAGGCTTGTACCACCAAGCAAGTTTGCATGGCATGGCCAAAGCCATGGCCCGTGACAGTCACCAGAATTTTTTTCATGGCCCCCAGCGCCTGGGTGTGCGGATTATGCGCGTTTCATGGAGTCAAAAAATTCTGCGTTGTTTTTGGTGTTTTTCAACCGTTCCAACAAGAATTCCATGGCCGTGATTTCATCCATAGGATGTAATAATTTGCGTAAAATCCACATTTTTTGCAGCTCATCCGGATTCACAAGCAATTCTTCGCGGCGAGTGCCAGAACGGTTAATTTGAATGGCTGGATAAATGCGTTTTTCAGCAATTTTGCGTTCCAGATGAATTTCATTGTTGCCCGTGCCCTTGAATTCTTCGTAAATCACATCGTCCATGCGTGAGCCAGTGTCGATTAGGGCCGTGGCAATGATGGTCAAGCTACCGCCTTCCTCAATATTGCGCGCTGCGCCGAAAAATCGTTTGGGCCGTTGCAGGGCGTTGGCATCCACTCCGCCAGTGAGCACTTTGCCAGAAGACGGTACCAAAGTGTTATACGCGCGCGCTAGACGGGTGATGGAATCGAGCAAAATCACCACATCCATTTTGTGCTCCACCAAGCGCTTGGCTTTTTCAATCACCATTTCAGAGACTTGCACGTGGCGGCTAGGCGGTTCGTCAAAGGTGCTGGAGATGACCTCAGCTTTCACTGAGCGCTCCATTTCAGTTACTTCTTCGGGCCGTTCGTCAATAAGCAGTACGATTAAATAACTTTCTGGGTAATTGGCAGCGATGGATTGTGCAATGCTTTGCAGCATCATGGTCTTGCCAGATTTGGGCGGCGAAACAATCAGGCCACGCTGGCCTCTACCAATCGGTGCGACCAAATCAATGATGCGCGGCGTTAAATCTTCAGTGGAGCCATTGCCGCGCTCCAATTGGTACGGCTGATTGGCAAACAGCGGCGTGAGGTTTTCAAACAATACTTTATGCTTAGTGTTTTCCGGCGCTTCAAAATTGATTTCATTGACTTTTAATAAGGCAAAATAACGTTCACCTTCTTTGGGCGGACGAATTTTGCCGGATACCGTATCGCCAGTGCGCAAATTAAATCGTCTAATCTGGCTAGGGGATACGTAAATATCGTCCGGCCCGGCTAGGTAAGAACTGTCACCAGAGCGCAGAAAACCAAAGCCATCTTGGAGAATTTCCAGCACCCCGTCCCCGTAAATATCTTCCCCTTTTTTGGCGTGCGCTTTGAGCAGGGCGAAAATAATATCTTGTTTACGAGTGCGCGAGGCACCTTCAATATTCAGTTCATGCGCCAGCTCCATTAGAGTGGCAACGGGTTGTCGTTTAAGTTCAGTTAGATTCATTGATGGTACGTGTGTTCAAGTAAGAGAGGTTGCATGGATAAATACGGGAAATCCGATAGGTGCGTGGTGGTAAGAAATTGCAGTGGTTAAGCGGTGGTTAATAGGTCTATTTGCGAGGGTGAAGCGGACTGGATAAAATTAGGCGATTTCTATCAAAGAAAGTGTAAATTCGCTGACTTTCTTGCCCGCCTGCTTGGTTGCGAAAGGCTTATATAGCCGATTATGCGGCCTTTCGCGCAGCACAAGCGGTCAAAAATCCGGCACAATCAGGTATTTTCTTTTTGGGCACGCCTTAGTCCAGGCGCGCAAGAAATTGTACTGAGTTTTTATGCGTTGGCGCAGCATGAAATAAAATCATACCATTGCCTTACATAGGTTTGCGGAATTTTAGGCCAATGCGCTATTTTTTTGAATCTCTGAGTATTGAATTTTATTTTAACACAGGCCCACGAATGTTTGTTAATCATTCCAGGAAAGGCAATTTTTATTAAAAAAATATACCATTGTTGGTCTTTTACCCACCTGCTTGCTTGCAAAAAGCTTGCACAGTCAGCGTACGCCTTTTGGTCTGCTCAGACAGTCAAAAATCCGACAAAATCGGATATTTTTTAGTAACTCCCTTCAAGTAGCGCAAAGGTACCCAAACATCCCCAGGGAGTAAAAACGCTCAAAATATTCATGCAGTCTGTGGACACTTGTTTTTTTTGTGTTTTTAACCTGCCTAGGGTACGCTTGGTCACTCTTTTTGTACATTTTTTAAAGATTGCTGTCAATAAACGCGGTCAGTTGACTTTTGGAGGCAGCACCAACCTTGGTAGCCTCGACCACGCCGTTTTTGAAAATTATCAACGTGGGAATACCGCGTACACTGTATTTTTGCGGGGTTTCAGGGGCTTGATCAATATTCAACTTGGCGATTTTTAGGCGATCTTGGTATTCTTCGGCAATTTGATCCAAAATAGGGGCAATTTGTTTGCAAGGCGCGCACCATTCTGCCCAAAAATCTAATAATACAGGAACATCTGACTGTAAAACTTCCGCTTCGAAAGTTTCGTCCGAAACGTGGGTAATCCACTTACTCATTTTAATGCGTCTCCTTAAGTTATTTCAAATCCGGGTATATCAATTTCGCCAACTTGTGTAATTCATTGGCTGCTTTGCCTTTGGGTTCCAATTCAAAAACGGCCCGTCCTTCGCTGAAAGAGCGCCGGAAGGCCGTGCGTTGTCCCAGTGTTGCGTCTAGTACAAAGATACCTGGCAACAGCCGTAAGGCTTCTAATGCTTGCGCGGTTTCACGTACTGCGGCATTGGTATCCGCACGGTTAAGAAACGCCAACATTTGCGGCGGTTTTTCTTGAATCGTGGAAGCTACCAACAGCAAAAAACGTTGTGTGGACCAAATGTCCGCCTGGCTAGGTGCCACAGGCATGATAACGCGGTCGGCTAACGAAATGGCTTTTTTAAGGCCCGTCATGTTGGCTGTGCCCACATCAATCAATATATGTTCCTCTGCCGCGTTGACCCATTCCTTGGATAGTTTGGTATGTCTGCGCACAGCGGGGAGATACCCATCCTCTTCACGCACTTCTAGTGCATCGCTCAACGTGCATTGCGGATCCAGATCAACCAGGGTGACATTCTGATTTTTAGTCGCTAGCCAAATCCCTAAATTAAATGCCAGCGTGCTTTTGCCAGAACCGCCCTTTAGCGTGCCAACTACGGTAATCATGCGGGTTTCCGTTGGGTTGGTTGGTGATACTCCAGTAATGTTACTCCGGTGGATTGGAGTCCTTGCTCGAAGACAACGGCTTCAGCCGGATGCCGCGCGTTTTTCCGCTCGCTGTTTTGGTACTGGCGGGTTTTGCGGTTTTTTTGTCTACTTCTTCTGTTTGTTCGTCTGGCAGCGCCTCTTCCTGTAACAATGTTACCATTTCTACCCTAGGCTGAGGTTGCTGCGTTGTTGCCACGGGCTGCGTTTCAGCCGGAGCCAGAACTGTTTTCACTTCCTCCGCCGTAAACAGCACTGGCGGTTTGACGGGGGCTGGGGGTGACGTTTGCGACGCGGCTGGGGGAGAGTGTGGCGGTACGCTTCCCCCTCCGCCTACCGGGCTGGGTGGATTGGGCGGAGCAGGTTTTTGTGTGGCCTTTTTCCATAATGTCGTCACTCCCATCCATAGCGCAATGAGCAACATTCGCACCAAATAATATACGGTGGACAATACATTCATCAGTGTTTCGCGCCAGGCACCACCAGAAGTTTGGCTGCTCGTTTCGGCGGTGGAGGATTTGCCAGCCAAGGGCGGTGGGGAAAAGCCGCTGCCAGCGCACAGCGCATGAGGGCCTACACTGATACAACCCAAAGGGATAACCACCAGCGTTAGCAGCGTGGAAACCATGACGCCGAACAGCAGTGAAATGGCCATGCCTTGAAAAATCGGGTCAAAAATAATAACGAATGATCCGGCCACTAGCGCCAGCGCAGTAATCATGATGGGCCGTGTACGGGTCTTGCAGGCCAAAATTACTGCGTCTTGCAGTTGTGTGCCTTTTTGCACTTCATGAATGGAATAGTCTACCAACAGGATAGAGTTGCGCACAATGATACCTGCCAAGGCGATCCAGCCAATCATAGAGGTAGCGGTAAAATAAGTGGGGTTGCCGGTAATCACTTGCAATAGCCAGTGGCCGGGTATAATGCCGAGCAAAGTGAGCGGAATAGGGGCCATAATCACTGCTGGCACGATAAAATTGCCAAACAGCCACACCACTAAAATATAAATCAAGATTAACGCCACACCAAAGGCCAACCCCATGTCACGGAAGGTTTCATAAGTCACAGTCCATTCGCCCGACCATTCAAACGCGGATTGCAGGCTGTTGGGCGGTGCCTCCATCCAATAGCTGGTTAAGGTGACGTTATCCGGCGTAGTGTAAGATTGCAACAATTCCTCTACTTCCAACATGCCATAAATCGGCGCGCTTAGGCTGTATTTGTTGGCATCCTTATCGTAAATTCCCACAGGATCGCCCACTACGTATTCCATTCGGCGCAAATCTTTGTGATAAATAATCGGGTCTTGCGGTACGTTAATGAATTCGCCCAATTCAGCCAAAGGAATGGTTTTTCCGTTCGTAGTGGGAATGGGTAAATCGTACAAATGCGTAATTTCCGCGCGCACATTCAGTGGCACCTGCATCACGATGTAAGTGGGTTCCAATACCGTGCCTTGTTTGACGTCGCCCAACTGATAACCGCCCAGTGCCATGGTTAAATTGCGGTTAATGGCGTCTACAGACACACCTTTGCGCACGGCTTTTTCAGTATCCACCTGGAATTGCAAGGTGTTGTAAGGCTGGGCCATGTAGTTGTCTACATCGTCAATAATTTTGGCCTGTTGAAAAAATTCAGTTAATTTGCCCGCCACTTCGCGGCGAATTTTATCGCTGGGGCCATATACTTCGGCCACGATAGATTGCAATACTGGCGGCCCTGGCGGCATTTCCACTACGGTAATTGATGCCTTGCGCGTTTGTTTTTCATTCAGCTCGCGCACCAAGCGGCGGGCTTCCAAGGCAATGTCATGGCTGGTGCGGTGGCGATGTTTTTTATCTAGCAATTGCACATGAATGTCGGCCTGCCACGGTTTATCGCGCAAATAATAGTGACGCACCATACCATTAAAATCAAATGGCTGAGAGGTTCCCACATAGGTTTGCAGTGCAGTGACTTCAGGTATGGCGCGCAAGATTTCCGCGAACTGATGTACCAGATTGGTGGTTTCGGTCAATGCGGCACCTTCGGGCAAGTCCACAAATACGTTAAATTCCGGTTTATTATCCAGTGGCAACATTTTGACTTCCACGATTTTGAAAAAAAACATGGAAAGCGCCAGAAAAAAACCAACCACTAAGGCCGCAAAAAATAGCCAGCCTTTGGTTTTGTTTTCGATCAATGGTGTCAGCAGGCGGCGGAAAAAGGATTCCAAGCGTTCGTTGGTGCGGTGTTCTTTAATTTCAGATTCATGCAATTGTTTGAGTGAAGGTTTCAAGCGCATGGCCCACCATGGTGTGAACACGAATGCGGCGAACAATGAGAAAATCATGGCTACCGAGCCTAACGCGGGGATAGGCATCATGTAGGGTCCCATCATGCCACTGACAAACCCCATGGGCAGCAACGCCGCCACCACGGTAAAAGTGGCCAAAATGGTGGGGTTGCCTACCTCGCGTACAGCGTCTACTGCCGTTTCGGTGTCAATTTCACCTTTGAGCAGCCAGCGCCGGTAAATGTTTTCGATCACCACGATGGCGTCATCCACCAAAATACCGATAGAAAAAATTAGCGCGAATAAGCTTACGCGATCAATGGTAAACCCGAGTAACCAGGCAGAAAATACCGTCAACAAAATGACCACTGGGATTACTAAGGTAACCACCACTGCTGGACGCAAGCCCAGGCTGAACAATACCAACAGTGTCACCGCGCCTGTGGCGATAAATAATTTTTTGACCAGGTTATTCACCTTGTCGTTAGCACTTTTGCCATAATTGCGGGTAATTTCTACATGCACATCGGCTGGGATAATGTTGCCCTTCATTTCGGTGATTTTTTCTAAAACCGCTGCGGCTACTGCCACGCCGTTGGTGCCAATTTTTTTGGCAATGGCGATGGTTACCGAAGGCGCGGCACTGGCGCTGAGCTTAGCCGCCTGGCTTTCGCCGTCTTTTTCATGGTGTTTGTCTTCTTCGCCATACGCCTTGCCCGTGTAGAACGTGGCGATTTGTTTTACGCCTTCTTGCAATTGCGCCAAACTTTCGACTTGGCTTTGCGCGTTGCCGTTTCCGCCCCGTTCATTTTGAAATACATTAGCAACGTCGCGGATATACACAGGTCGCCCATTGAACGTGCCCACCACCAATTCGGCAATGTCTTCGGCTTTGCGTAGAAAACTACCCGTATATACGGTGAAATGGTTGTTGCCCGTCTCAATGCTGCCCGCTTGGGTTTCGCTATTGGCGGTATGGATGGTGTTGGCAATTTGATCCAGCGTAACCTGAAAACTGGACAGACGTTCAGGCATAACTTCAACCCGTACTTCCTCAGGCCGTCCGCCGACCACGAAGCCTGGGCCGGTGGAAGGCACTTCCTTTAAGCCTTGCAACACGTCAAAGGCCAGCGTGCGCAAGGTACGGTCGTCTACAGTTTCTGACCACAGTGTCAGCGTTACCACGGGCACGTCATCAATGCCCTTTGCCTTTACAATGGGTTGGGAAACGCCAGGGGGGATTTTATCCAGGTTGGATTGTAATTTGTCATGCACTTTGAAAATGGATTTTTCTAACTGTTCGCCCACTTTGAAGCGCACAGTCACCATGCCGCGTCCCCGTTCAGAAGCCGCGTAAACGTGCTCTACATCAGGAATTTCACTCATGACTCTTTGCAGAGGCTCAATTGCCAAGCTGGCAACTTGCTCAGCGGTAGCGCCAGGGTATTGCACAAAAATATCCGCCATGGGCACGGAGATTTGTGGGTCTTCCTGGCGTGGGGTAATAATCAGCCCCATGATGCCCATGAACAACATGGCAATAAATAGCAGAGGGGACAGTGGCGAATGAATGAAACTTTGCGCCATTTGTCCCGCCAGGCCGAGATGGACGGGCGGTTGTTGTCCATGAATCGGCGGGCGGGGCGGAGAATTTTGTGGGGTCATAACAAATCAGCTCAAATGGGAGAAATTGCGCGGAACTTGCGAGTCTAACGGCTCCGTGAGGAATATTCCGGTGCGCCGCTACCGCCTGGCGGATTGGTTTGTATTTCGTCGCCAGGTTCCAGCCCGCTGAGGATAGTGACTTCATTAGGATAAATTTTGCCAATACGCACCACACGCAATTCTGTGCCGTTATCTTTGCGTAGGTACACGCTGGGCAAGCTGCCACGTTGCACCAGGGCTGCCGATGGAATGACCGGGACATAGCGTGGGGGTGTGGTAACATCTTGAATTTCAACATGAGCGTACTGACCTGGATAGGTTGGCGTACCTGGTGGCAAATCGAATTTTACCGTGACGGTGTGGCGTTGCGTGTCTGCGACCGGAAATATCTGTGCAACCCGCACTTTGCCCCAGCCACCCACGTCTAATTTGGCATTGAGCACCATCCCTTCGCGCAATCCAGTAATCATGCGGGCAGGCACTTCCACTTGGATTTGCAATTGTTTGGTATCCGCGAATTTGATAAGCGGCATACCGGGTTGTACGGTATCACCAATCTCTATGAATTTATTTACAATCACGCCTAGAAAGGGGGCCAAACTTTTGGTGTCGCGAATTTTGGCATCTAGTGCTTCCAATTTGGACTGGGCCATCATAATGGCGTTGCGCGCTTGCTGCATCTGGCTACCCACATTCGCCAATTCGGCCTGGCGATCCAGATCCTTATCACTACTTGTCACCATCTCTGCCACATTTTCAGTAAACATTTCGTCAAACATCTTGGGCATTCCCATGCCACCAGGCGCTTTGCTGGGCGAGTCAGGCGAAAATACTTCTTTGGTATATTGCGCTTCCGCATTGCGGGAGGATGCCTGCGCATTTAGATATTCGCCCCAAGCGGCACGATGTTGGGCCAGTAATTCGGTATCATCAATTGATACTAACACAGTATTCGCTTCAAACGAGTCACCTTCCTTGCCAGCAATGGCTTTCACACGCCCGGGAACCTGGGCGGAGAGCGTGACTTCCTTGGATGGGATAACCGTGCCGCCCAATGCCACAGCGGTGAAGATAGGGCGTGCTTTTACTGTGTCAAACTGGGGCGGCGGTGTTTGCGCTGCAACGGAGTTAAAAAAACAGACAGCCAATACGCCAGTAAGCAGTAGACTTCGCTTTGAACATATCATAAGTTAAGTTCAGCCAAATTGAGTGAATATCAAGAAAAGGATGGCTTCTGCCCCGTATTGAGCAGAATTAGGTTATTGACAGCTGCCATCAATACGCAGACGGCTGGGTCAGTGTCTATATAAAAAGGCACTGCTTCGTGGCTGGTGAGTGTCTCACAAAAAATATGGCTACACATCTTTCCCTGCTTCAGTTATGGAACCCTCTGTTTCATCTAGTGAGGTGGCCAGTATCGCATGACCTCTCTGGCTAGAGACGGGCATATGTCCGTTAAATCAAATAAAAATTATGCTCACGCGCTGCCTTAAAGAGAGCCGGTGAATTTTACGAATCCATGTAAAAAAAGTCACGACTTTCATCTAGATCGGGGCAGATGGCGAGTTTGCGCCTGCCCCGATCTTAACCGATGGCCGTGTGTGCTATGTTGGCCAATTATGCTACCCGGCCCATAACTGAAAAGCTCTTAATAAAAGGCCCTGCCATACGTGGATCCTTGACCATGGCCATGTAATCACCCACATTGAATTTTATCTTGCGTTGAGTATATGCCATGCCCAAGCCCATCATGCCAATCCCTTTTTCCACCCATTTTTGCCAATTTTCCCGGTTGGCGCGTAAGTCCCAATTCAAAGCTTCACCATTGTAGGGACCAGCGCGCACGACACGGCCATTTTCCACGGTAATGATGCCAACCGGTGTTGCGCTACCGTCATCAAAACCGTAGCCTATGGTTGAATTAAAATTGATTTTTTCCAAAGTATCCACGATTTCAGGTTCTTTATTCCATTCTTCCATGAATTTTTCCATCCATTCCTGCGAAAACAGCTCAGCCATGAAAGCCTCCAAAATATTTTATATTGAATAGGTTATTGCGAAAAAAATGATATTATCCCACTTTGAGGGAAATTTCTACGATCCCTACTTCAAGTTTGCCACGCCATGCCTAATACCATCCCAGGATTAGGTTTGATTGTCAATCCAAGCTTGTGCAATCTTGTTGATTTCTGATGCACTTTTCCCTTCTGGGGTGATCAGCGGCCCACAACGTAGGGTAATTTCTCCAGGTTTTTTTAACCAGGCGTTGCGTGGCCAATACGAACCGGCATTATGCCATACTGGCAACACTGGCGTCTGCGAATATTCCGCCAGCATGGCACCGCCTACGTTGAATTTGCCGGTTGTTCCCGGCGGCAGGCGGGTACCTTCGGGAAATATGATAACCCATCTGCCCGCATCCAGTGCTCGTTTTCCTTGAACGGTGAGGTGCTTAAGCGCTACCGTGCGTTTTTCGCGATCAATGGCGATAACGCCCAGTTGGCGTAGCCCCCAACCGAACAAAGGAATGCGTAGGAGTTCTTTTTTTACCACCCACACCTGCGGCGGGAAATAAACCGGAAAAAAAATAGTTTCCCATGCGGATTCGTGGCGGCTAAGCACAATCACCGGCTGCGTGGGAGGCGGAATATGCTCGGTGCCTTCAATGCGGCAACGCAGGCCGCAGGTTTTGTCCAGCCACCAAATGATAAAACGTGACCAACTGGTTACCACACGGTAGCGCGGCATGTACGCCAACCACTGGCTGAACGGTAGCACCAGGGCGAATAGCAGCAGAGCGCCGACATATCCTGCGTTAAAAAACCAGGAGCCTAGCCATATTCTAAGTGTCCAGAAGGACATGCGCCACCGCTGCCAAGTCGTTAAAAACAGGAACATTTTGCATACCTTCCTGCGCCAGCAATGCCTCGCTTTTTGCGCCCTTGCCGGTGCGTACCAATATGGGATCCGCTCCCACTGCCGCTGCCGCCTTCAGGTCGCGAATTGAATCACCCACCACCGGCACATCGGCCAGCGCCAAGTTTAACCGCCGGGCCAGGTCATACAACATGCCTGGTTGCGGTTTGCGGCATAAGCAGCCATCCTCTGGGCCATGAGGACAATAAAAGATTGCCTCAATTTGTCCTCCTGCCGCTTCTAATTCGCGGTTCATTTTTTCGTGAATACGATTCAGCATATCAATGCTCAATAAGCCTCTGGCAATGCCGGATTGATTGGTGACTACCACCACGCGGTACCCACTGCGGTTTAGGCGCGCAATGGCCTCCAAGCTACCAGGCAAAGCGCGCCATTCACTGGGAGATTTGATATAGGCGTCGGAATCAGCGTTAATAACGCCATCGCGATCTAGAATAATCAATGGCATAAGCCTACCGGCGTTAAGGGGTTGCTTAGCGCTTATGCAAAAATGCGTCTAACCGTCTAGCGACACAATCATCCGCTATTTTTGCCAACACTAATAAATTGAATAATAATACATTTATTGAAATTCGGAAACTCGCACGCGGCCATTGATCATGCGGCTGTTGCGCTGTTCCAACTTTGCCATTTTGCTCCAAAAGGCTGCGTTAAGATCAAATCCCGCCGCAATCGCTGTGCCCATCACTAAGATGAACAAATCCGCCGTTTCTTCCGCCAGTAGGGCAACGTCCTTGCCTTTGCTAACGCAGGAGGAGATTTCGCCCAATTCTTCTGCCATCAGCGCGACTCGGTAAATCAATTCCTCGCCGCCCGTGTTTTTGAAGTCATGCTTGTCATGAAATGCCTGCACGGCAGCTAACATGGCTTGATAAGAGTCGGTATGTTGTATTGTCATAGCTGTATTGTAATTTTCCAGGTGTAGATGTGCAACTTCCATTTTCATTCTCGCGCGCACTTTAGGGTCATGGCCAAAATCAGCTTCCCATATTTTACATTGTGAACTGGGGCGTAATGTGAAGTCTCCGAAAAAAGTAACCGCTTTGCTGGTCGCACAGATGGCTCACTTTCTTTCAGTTTTGTAGCGGCTCATCTGCCAGTTGCAGCAGTGTTACGCCTTGTTGCTGGTACAACACCTGGTGGGGTGGTAAACCAGCGCAATGGCGGGTTTGCGTCAGCACTATGTCGCCAGGCTGTGGATCGCGCCGTTGCGCCACGCGCCCGGCGTACACGCTAAAGCTGGGCGTATGTATGCGCCACATGACCAGCGGCGCGTGTGAATCGCCCGCTGCACGGTAGCGTAGCGCGGCTTCTTTAACCGGACGTTGTTGGATGTCCGCCACCGCAGGCAGCACAGCGAGCGCCATCCACAGGTTCATGAAAATCCCCAAAATAATTAACTTGGGTAAGGCTGGCCAGCGCTGATCCCAGGCCAAGCCTGCGGTCAGCACCAGCGCGGCCAGGGTCCAACCATAGTATTCGCCGTCAAAAAAACGCGGCGAATCAGCGAGCATGGCTTGCGCGTGGGTGTCGTGGATATGCGGCAACACGGCGGGAATCCATGCGGGTAACGCAAGGAATGTGGCCAACAGCAGCCCAGCGGGTAAAAATATCCACCAGCGGTTAGGCAGAGGTTGCACGGCCAAAATCACCAGCACGCCGCTGTAGCCGTACACAATGTAGTGCGGCAGTTTGGTAGCGGACGCTGAAAATAATACCAGGGCCACAGCCAGCCAAATCAGTCCAAACCGCGCCCATGGAATTTGCCACCATTGCCGCATATCGCGTAGCGCCAGCAGCAAAGCGGCGGTGTATGGTATCAGGCCCAGTAGAATGACCGGCAGATAATACCACCAGCCGCCAGTGTGGCCTTCCATGGCTTGCTGAAAGCGCCCCAGGTTATGTTTGAAAAAAAATCCTTGGATGAACGCATCGCCTTCTTTGAGGTATTGCAGTAGGTACCACGGGGCGGCAATGAGCAAAAATAGCGTCCACGCCAATGGGTTGAAGGCTAAACGCAACCACGTCCGCCCAGCGCCATAGCTCAGGCAATACAATAATGAAACGGCGGCGGGAATGGCCACTGCCACGGGTCCCTTGGTCAGCACACCTAAACCGGCAGTTGCAGCGGCGAGATACAGGTAGCGCGCCACAGGTGGCGCGTCAGGCGCGCCACGCGCCACGCTAGGCAGGGCGTGGTAGAGCAAAAACAGGGTGGCGGCGAGCAGCGCATTTAGTAATGGGTCGGCAGTGGCAGCCTTGCCCATCAGCGCGATTTCTAAGCTGGTGGCCATAATGGCTACTGCTATCCAGCCGTGGCGCATGTCCACCGTTTTGCGCGCAAACCAAAACAATACGCCCGCCCAAGCCAGGGCGCATAACACGGACGGCAAGCGGAACGCCCATTCACTGGGACCTAGCCAAGATACGCTGGCGGCTTGTAGCCAATAGCTTAAAACCGGCTTGTCATAGCGCGGTTGATCATTGAGATAGGTGGAAATAAAGTCCTGGCGTGCCAGCATTTCCATGGTCGCTTGGCTGAATGCACCCTCATCCACGTCAAACAGCGGAACTTGGCCAATGCCCAGGATAAAGCCAGAAGAAACCGCCAATAGCGCCAGCCAAGCGTATAGCCGCACCTCCGCCGCAGGATTCATGCGGGTAAAGGCCATTTATCCTGCATCACTGTACAGTCCAGCGCAAGAAGTTCCTGGCACGTGATTGCACCGGAACGTGGATTTCGCCATTAACGATCCACCTCCGGCGGGCAGGCGTCGAGTGAAAACATGATTTGCGCGATGTCTTCAATGCGTCCACCCACGCACAGTTTTTCCAGCACTTGCACTGCGTGCATGGTGGATGGGCCGCGCACATGCACGCGCCAGGGTTTGGGGCCGCCAGTGGATACCACGTAAAACGCCAATTCGCCTTTGGAGGATTCGGTGCGCGCGTAGGCATCGCTTTTGGGCACATTCCACGCCAGCGGATTGGGCAGCGGATCAGTAATTCTCAATTTAACCCCCTTCACTTTAGTCATGAATTCCCCCATCCAACCCCCTGATCATAAAGCGCATCAGGTGCCCCCAGTCATCAAAAGGAACATACTGGAGCCATGCGCACGAATACTCAAAAAATGTCCGGCGCGAAGGCAGTAAACTGCGCACGGAGCAATATGCCGTATCCATCCCATTTCAGGTGGTTGGCAGTCGCCTTTTTACGCGCATCCGGCCACTCACCCAACCGTGCGCGAGTTTTGCTGAGCTGTCTGCTGGCGGTAAATGGTTTTTTTTACGCCGTGTGCAACTTTCATAACCAATTTATTTTAAATGTTAATTTTTTTGAGCGACTGAAGTTTGAGAAAGTCACCTCAAGGTATATCAATGGGTTACAGAAAAAAGTTGCACACGGTGTTTTTTTTGTCAATGCTTCAAATGGTGTGGCCATGGCTTGTTCTTCGGTGAGTTGCAAAATCCCATTATGGCATTGCGGTCTTAAATTGGGAATTGCTACTACCAATCTGTTGTGTTTGACAAGCTGCCGTTTGCTAGCTGAGTAGTTACGATTGGGATTGACAACAGAGTATCTATTCGGCTGTAGCAATAATAAATTTGAAATCGCTACCTAGGGTATTTTCTGCCATCAATTTTCGCTCATAGTCAAAAGCAGCTTGAAGTATCGTATTGTGTGACGGATTGCCTGGATCGAAATTATTTATAACTGTGGGGTCAAAAATCAGGTTTAGCAAAGTCCCGCCCATTGCAAAGTTGCGAATTTCGTCAAAGTATTCCACCAGTAGCGGGTAGATGTCACTCGATCTTACGGCTTCCGAAGGATCAGCCGCAATGATATCTTCTACAGCCGGACGGCGAATTTTTTTGTGCAAAGAGCCGTCAGTGCGTTTGAGCAATTCATCTGGAATTAAGGCAAGAAAGTGGTTGGCTGCTTCTAATTGCGCATCCGTCCACTGAAAGCGGGTGGGGCCAAAAAAATCAATGGCCACCAATTTACCACCGGGCTTCAGGCATTTTTTTATACCGCTAAACAATGTTTCTAATTGTTCTACATGATGCAACGCCGCTTTGGCAAAAACAACCTCATACTTTTTATCACCAAACTCCCCCTGATTGACATCGCCAACCATGAATTGCAGACGGTTGGCAAACTCCCCGGCTTGCGCGTTGGCCGTTGCCACCCTCACCTCGGCAATGTCCACGCCAGTAATCGTGTCAAAGACATTATGCGCAAGCAATAGCTTCTCAAATGTGCCGTCGCCTGCGCATAGACTGAGTGCACAACTGTTGGCAAACTCAGGATAGGCTTGTTTTAAATAGTCAAATACGGTAGTCGCTGGTGATCCGAACACATCGCTATACAACAATTCTAATATCGTTGGATGGTCGCCCCAATCTACATAACCGGTCTGACCTTGATTTCTTTCCTGTTGCCAGCGATTCCAAAAATCCGCTCCATTTGGCGACGTTGGTTTCTCCATCAACGATCCACCTCCGGCGGGCAGGCGTCGAGCGAGAACATGATTTGCGCGATGTCTTCAATGCGTCCACCCACGCACAGTTTTTCCAGCACTTGCACTGCGTGCATGGTGGATGGGCCGCGCACATGCACGCGCCAGGGTTTGGGGCCGCCAGTGGATACCACGTAAAACGCCAATTCGCCTTTGGAGGATTCGGTGCGCGCGTAGGCATCGCTTTTGGGCACATTCCACGCCAGCGGATTGGGCAGCGGGCAGCGGATTGGGCCGTTGACACTGGGCAGTTTGGCGATGACTTGGCGCACGATGCGCACGGATTGGATGAATTCGGCGCGCCGCACCAGCGCACGCGCTAAAATGTCGCCGCCAGTGACTGTGGGAATATCAAAATCCAGTTGGTCATACACCAAATAAGGATCATCTCGGCGCACGTCGTAAGGATGGCCACAGGCGCGCAAATTCGGGCCAGTCACGCCCCAGGCCAAAGCCTGTTCGGGGGTGATTACGCCGATGCCTTCAGCACGTCTGCGGAATACGGGGTTGTTGAAATATAAATCATCATATTCTGGCAAGCGCGCATCTAGGTAATCCATCACGTGGCTGATTTCCGCCAAAATGCCCTCGGGCAAATCGCGCCGCACGCCGCCTGGGGTAATGTACATGTGGTAAATCCGTCCGCCTGCGATTTTTTCAAAAATGTCGAGAATGCGCTCGCGGTCGGTGATGCCCCAGAACATGTTGCTATATTGGCCAATGGTGGCGGTATTGCCGCCAAAGGTAAAAATATGCGCGCATAGGCGCGACAGCTCTAGCATCAGCACGCGAATCCATTGCGCGCGCTCCGGCACTTCCAAGCCGCCAAGTATTTCCACCGCGCGGGCGTAGGTTTCTTCCATGGGTACAGGGTCTGGCACGCAAATGCGCGGCACAATGGCGATATTTTGTATCCACAGCCGCTCTTCCATGAGTTTTTCAAAGCCACGGTGAAGATAGCCGCCGTCAGCACGGCAACTGAGCACGGTATCGCCGCTCACCCGCACTTTTAAGGCATAATTGCCCTCAATGCCAGGATGGTTGGGACCAAAATAAAGGTCATATTCATGGCTGGGCGGCTGTTCTATTGCCTGATAATTTTCTGGGTACATCCGTGGCTCCAACAAGACGTTTTCAACGGAAAAATCTGAAAAAATACGTGGCGTTCGCTATGTTTTCCCGGTGCGGGAAAAATAGTATAGCGGCACGAGCATAGGGTAACGGTTTTTTGTGTCATTTTAAGTAACCCAGTCATTCCCATTCGACAGGCTCAGGGCAAGCATGCGCGCTGGCATTCTGGGCAAAAATAGCTTGCGCGCTGCATCTGGACAATTTTGACAATAGCAGTACCGCACTGCGGGCAAAGTTTACCTTGACGGCCATAGACCTGCAAGGCAACTTGAAAATAGCCAGGTTTGCCATCGCTGGCGGTGAAGTCGCGCAAGGTGGTGCCGCCTTGGGCAATCGCGGCGGCGAGCACGCGCTTCACCGCGCTGGCCAAGGCATCGCATTGGAAGGGCGTGAGTTGCCCGGCAACCTGCGTGGGCGCGATGCCAGCCATAAACAGGCTTTCATTGGCGTAAATGTTGCCAACGCCAGCCACGCGGTGGCTGTCCATCAGCAACGCTTTAATTGCCAAGCTTTTGTTGCGGCTGATGCGGTGTAGATACGCGCCGTCAAACTCAGCAGACAAGGGTTCCGGCCCCAGCCGCGCCAACAGCGGATGCGAAAGCTGCGGCGCAGCGGCCCACAGCAGCAGGCCAAATCGGCGCGGGTCTTTGTAACGCAGCAACACGCCATTGTCCAGCGCCAAGTCCCAGTGCTCATGCGCTGTGGGCGGTGCGTGATCGGTTACGATGCGCAAACTGCCGGACATGCCGAGATGGATAAGTACTGCGCCCACTTCACAATCCAATAACAAATATTTGGCGCGCCGCACAATGGCCGCGATACGCAGTCCTGGCAGCCTTTCCGCCAGTTCCGGCGGCACGGGTTGGCGTAATTTGCCATTGCGCACAGACAAGGCGCAGATGCGACGCGCTTGCACATGGGGTTCAAGCCCCAGGCGCGTGGTTTCTACTTCGGGCAATTCAGGCATGGCTGGTAGCCAACGGCAGCGCGTCGCAGGGCGGCACGCGGAACAGCCGTTCGAAATTGCGATTGGTGCAGGCGGCAATGTCTACCAACGCCGCCTCACGCAATTGCGCTACAAAGTCAGCCACATGACGCACATAGGCCGGTTGATTGGCTTTGCCACGGTACGGCGCGGGCGCAAGATAGGGCGAATCGGTTTCTATCAACAGGCGATCCGCAGGCACCTGTTGTGCAACGTTTTGCAATGCGGTGGCGGTTTTGAAGGTAACAATGCCGGAAAACGAAATATAAAAATTCATGTCCATGGCCTGCTGTGCGGTGTCCCAATCGTCCACAAAACAGTGCATGACCCCGCCCACCGTGTGCGCCTGCTCCTCGCGCAACAGCCGCAATACATCGGCTTTGGCGTCGCGGCTATGTACAATCAATGGCTTGCCCATTTCACGTGCCGCACGGATGTGGCGGCGGAAACGTTCGTGCTGCCATTGCCAATCGCTGCCGCCCATGGGATTGGGGTGATAATAATCCAGCCCAGCTTCGCCAATGGCCACCACCCGCGTATGATCCGCCAGCGCGCACAGCGCGGCTACGTTCGGCTCATGGTGGGTGGGTGTGTTAGGGTGAATGCCCGCCGAGGCCCACACGCGCGCATCGCGTTGCGCAAGCAGAAGCACGTCAGCCATGGTTTCTTCATCCACGCTGACATTGAGAAAACGGTTTACGCCCATTTCTTCAGCGCGCGCCAGCCAGTCGGCAGCGGGGGTTTTGGCCAGGTAAAAGTGGCAATGAGAGTCGGTTAACATGGTTTTTTATCCAAAAATAACGTTTGAGTTCAGCAGCGCGCGGTTTTCTTGTGCGTTCGCTGGAACGATTTGTTAGTGGTTTTCTACCCAAGCCTTGCCGCCGTTGATGCGACATGACCAGCAAGCGCCGTTATGAATGTCTTCAAGCTGGTCATATCCGACAGGTTCGTAAAATCGCCGGCAGTTACCGCACTGCGTTCCGCTGCAATGACTGCTGCTGTGGTATAAAGCTGCTCCTGCACCAGTCGCTGACAAAGCAGGTCATACCGCTTGAGGTACGATGCGCCCTTGAATTCCTCGAACACAGGAAAATGTGGCGACGAATCACGGACAGGACTGCGTGACTCCGAAGCATCTTCAACCATCATCAGCCAGCCGACAAAGGGACGGGGCTGCTTGCCGAAAGCCTCTTCACGGTAGGCCGTCCATAGATCATGAGCCGTTCCGATAGCCTCCTCGGTTCGGTTGTTGAAATTATTACCAAACGATGGTCCAACTTGACTTTTTAGCTCGATGACGGCAATCAGCTCTCCCTTGTGGATCACCAAGATATCCCACAATTTCGTCGGTCGGAAGTAACCGGGCAAGGTCAGCATCGCCCTGTTCTGGTGTATCTCGGCATGGTTCAGTCCATTGGCCTTGATGATGTCGAGCACCAAAGCTAAGAACCCGTCCATGTTCTTGCCAGCGGTGACGCCTGCGCGCTCACCTTGGTCGGCCTTACCCGACTCAATCTGCTTCTGTTTTGCTGCTTCGCGGTTTCCCCAAAACGCCTTTACGGCTTCACGGGCTTTCTGTTCGTAATCGACTAGATCGAGTGCCATTTATTCTCCATTGCCGCCAAGGGCAGATCGCTCTTCATGGCTGAGGCCGTAGAGCTTGAACACCGCCTGGTTGCAGGCTTGCACGTCTCGCTTGATGGCGGCCTCGGCCAACTCGCGGTGCAGCGATTCAGGCACATCTGCCCAGCGCGGAACGCGAATGCGGCGTAAGTACTGCGCCTGGAAGCGCAGGAATCCACCACGCATTTTCGTTGAATAGGTCGCTATGAACAGGCGAGTGACAGCGGACAACAACAGCGCTTGTAAGGCTCGCAAATCCCAATCATCTGACGTGACATAGTAAAGATTGTGGTGGGGATACAGCCCACCACCTTCAAACACAATATGCGCTTCCCCTTTGATGTCTGGGATTAGAAGCTTCGGCCTTTCAGCCAGTGCTGGGATGATGCGGTCAATTGTGCGATACCAGTTGGCCGGAGTCTTTTGCGCACAGTGACGCCCGCTAATCACTTCTTGTCGAGCCTCAAGATAGCGCCGCAGGCGCGGATACTCGTCAAGATCGACCAGCCCGCCCGACTCGGCAAAGGGATTGATGACGCCCTGACCGCGCCACTTCACCTCACCGGACATGATGTCTCTGGTTGTCACCAGCGGAACCTTCCGGTCTGGCTCGACATCAAGCGCATCAAAGTCGCCGATGAATGCCTTGTCCGCGCCGGTTGCGACACCAATCCCCACCTTGCACCCCACCTCTTCCAGCAAGGGGAAGCAGTTTTCCAGACGACGAATGAGCGCCATCTGGCTGGATGACTCCAGCAACCACGGCTCCGCGCCATGAGTGACTTTGGCGAGTTCTCGCACCTGGACAGTTTCTTTCGGCAGCGTCTGCACACACAGCAAATCCGCCAGTGTGGTCAGTGTCGCCCGGTCAATGGTCGGACGGTGGGCTATGCGCGTTGTCCCCGGCGCTTCTCGGCTGATAATGGTGATCGCTGGATAGGCAATCACATCCGAATGGAAAGCCGGTGTATCCACCATATCGACATAGATTTTCAGATGAAATCGCTCGGCCACGAGACCGCGCAACGGCCCGCCATAGCGGTTTTTCATCCAGCGATCCGCGCAGATGAAGCCCAGACTGCCGCCTGCGGATAAGACTGACAGCGACCGCTCGATGAAGGGAATGTAAATGTCGGCCCGGTCATACATCGTTTGGTAGCGACTGCGGTATTCGGTCAGCAGCGTGGCTGGGATCAGTTCCTGGCGGACATAGGGGGGATTGCCCACCACAAAATCGAATTCACCCTCCAGCGATGCCAGCAGAAAGTCCCCTTGCGATAGCCAGAGACTAGCCAAGGCTGTTGCGGTATTTGTAGCTATCCCCTCGCGCATGAGAAGCGCGACAACAGCGGCGTGGGTGTTGCGGAATGTATCGTAGTGCAACTCGACGGCACGAATCGCATTGCCCAACTCGTCGAGCGCGGAACCGTTCGGCCTTGCTGCCCGCCACACGCTTAGCAGCCGCTCGATAATCGGCAACAGAAAATCCCCGCCACCGAATGACGGTTCCAAAAGCCGTTTTTTGTGGAGCATCTGATCTTCTGTGTAGCCCGCCAAGTCAAGAATGAAATCTACAACCTCTCGGCGGGTGAAAACCGCGCCCCGAGCATTGCTCTCGGTGCTCAAAGCCAAATGATCTATTGCAGCCTGCACTTTCCGAGAGGTGCCGGTTGGATTAAGTAGCCCAAGAGTCATTTGTGTTAATTGCAAAAATGTGGCCTTTGTATATTGGTGCACTGAGGTTGAACCGCTAAGAGGGGATGGTCGAGAATCAAACTTCCAAGCGGCGGCGGATTTCGCCCAGTTGAAACCGTTTCGCCAAGCCCAGCAGGACATGGGCTTGGCCGGGGCAATCTGGAGCTTGCATGAGGGTCTTCAGATAATTCATCACTTGGCTTACGTCGCCGCGTTTGGCCATGGCCAACAGTGTACCGCGTTGTTCCGTGGACAGCGGCGTATCCGGCGGGCATTCTTGGCGTTGTTCCGCAGTGGCCCACGTCAACGGCAAATGCGCTTGCAGCGTTTGCAATAAAAGCTCACGTTTGAACGGCTTGACCAGATACGCAGTGCAACCCGCATCACGGCTGGCCAGCACATCTTCATGAAATGCGCCCGCTGACACCGCAATTACCGGCACATCGCGCATTTCCGCCAGCGCGCGCAGGCGGCGGGTGGTTTCTAGGCCGTCCATGCCGGGCATACGCATATCCATCAGCACGCCGTGTGGCCGCCACTGCGGCGCAATACGCAGGCATTCCTGCCCGCTGCCCGCTTCGCGCACCTCAAAGCCCAGCGGCTTGAGTTGATTGCCCAAAATTTCTAAGTTATCGGGAATATCATCCACAATCAACAGCCGCAACACGCCTACCGGACTTTGGTAGCCCAGAATCTGGGCGATTACCGGCTCTGTTGGCTTGACGGTATCAAAGCACAGTTCCACGGGCAACGTGACTTGAAAACAACTGCCCTGGTGCATTTCGCTGTGCAAGTCAATTGTGCCGTCCATGGCTTCCACGATGTTGCGCGTGATGGCCAGGCCCAAACCAGAACCTTGCGATTTGTAATAATAGTCACCGAGTTGCACGAAAGGTTTGAAGACTTCTTCATGCTGATCGTGCGGAATGCCTGGGCCGGTGTCGTTGACGCTCAGTCGCAATTCGTTGTCCACGTATTCCACGCGCAAATCAATGCGGCCACGCTCGGTGAATTTTACCGCGTTGCCGAGCAAATTGATGACAATCTGGCGCAGGCGTTTGGGGTCTGTGGCCAAGCAATACGGCAGTTCGGCAGCACCATGTAAGACAAATGCAATGTCCTTGGCTTCGGCGCGAATTTGGAACATTTTTTCAATTTCTTGAAAAAACGTCTCCATAATGACTTCTTCTGTGTGGATTTCAAAGCGTCCGGCTTCAACTTTGGTTAAATCGAGAATGTCGTTGATCAGCGTTAATAAATACTGTCCGCCCCGGTAAATGCCATTCACCTGGCGCTTGTGCTGTTCTGTCAGGTGCTCGGATTGTTCCAGAATTTGCGCAAAGCCTAAAATGGCGTTGAGCGGTGTACGCAATTCATGGCTCATGTTGGCCAGAAATGCAGTTTTGGCCTGATTGGCGGCCTCAGCGGTCTCGCGCGCGCGCAACAATTCGTCTTCCATATGCTTGCGTTCGCTGATGTCGGTGTGCGAACCCGCCATGCGGTAGGGCCGTCCAAGCATGTCGCGCACCACAGCGCCGCGCCCAAGAATCCAGCACCAATCCCCCTCCTTGCGCTTCATGCGAAATTCTATGGCAAAGGTTGGGATTATGCCGCGAATATAGTCGCTGATCATGGCAAACACTTTGGGCGCGTCCTCGGGATGCAGCAACGCGCGGAAAGTGTCCAAGGTTCCGGCTAACTCGCGTTCATCGTAGCCTAGCATCTGTTTCCACTTGGGGGAAAAATAGATTGCGTCAGTGCGCAAGTCCCAGTCCCAAATGCCGTCGTTCACGCCGTTGATGGCCAATTGCAGGCGCTCTTCCGAACTGCGCACTTGTTCGGCGCTGGTTTGCAGTGCATCGGCCATCACATTGAAGCACTGAATTAAATGGCGCAATTCTGGGCTGCCGGTTTCTTCCAAACGGGTGTCCAGCCTTCCGTCCGCCAACTCAGCGGTGGCCTTCTCTAATTGTTTCAACGGGCGCAGGCCAAAGCGCAATACCAGCCAGATGCCGATAAAATCCATGCCCACGGCCAGGAATAGAATGGCCATGTGTTTAAGCAGGCGCTGCCAAGCACGGAGGGCAAGGCGATTGGGGCTGAGTTTCAGGCCAAACGTGCCATATTCACGGCCCCCAACGGTTACAGGGGTTGCGCCCTGTTCGTCATGATACGCAAAAAAATGCAGAAACCAGTCCGGCGCGCCGCCCGGTTCAGTATCATGGCTGGCCAGATGGGTGGCCGTGGGGTCGTTGAAATGCGCTTCAATCACTAAAGGCCTCGCCACATAATGGTTTAGCGTTTGTTGCAGCGTGGCAAAGTCGCCGAGCACCACCACTTCCGCCAATGCGTCTGGCATGGTTTCCAATTCCTGCGCCAGCACTTGCTGCAAATCGTGATGCGCGTCCTGCGCATCCTGCCGTGCGGACACGGCCACCATCACAATGCCTGCGGAGAGTAAGGCAATGCTGGCAGTGACGAATAACCGGCCCGCAAAAGGAAGGCAATGCCATAGCCAGCGCATGAGGTGGCTACTTGATGTCAGATACTAAGGTATTGGCGTAGAAATCTACGTAACTTTTATAATCTTCCGGCGTGGCGGCGCGGAAGCCCAACGGCGGTTTCTGACTGATAACCTTAGCGCTGGCCGCAAGGATTTGCGCGCCTTGTGCGTCGCTGTCCATACCATCCATGGCTTTTTGCACTGCATCCACCACCTCGCGCGGCACGCGCGGGTGCGCGGCGATGGGCAAGTTTAAGAACGGCGGCGATTCCCATAACACGCGGTAATGCACGTTTTCGCGCGCGGCAAATGCCTTCATCACCTGGTTATTCACGCCAGCCGCAACCACCCGCCCAGCCTTGAGTTGGCCCATGATGCCCTCTTGGTTGCCGCCGAACACTGGCGTAACGGTTACCCCAGCACGCAACAGTTGATCCATAGGTACGGCATAACCGACAAAAGCAGCCTGCGAGGGAAAGCCAACTTCTTTGCCCGCCAAATCCGTAAGCGCCTGAATGGGCGAATCTTCCAGAGTGACAATCTGTCCGGTAATTGCTTCTTCGCGCGGACGCAGAATCACCTGGTAATTGGCGGGAACCATTTTGGGCTGGAAAATGGTGTTGGAATAAACAAAATCGTATTCACCGCGTTCGGTGGCAGCATTAGAATCCGGCGCATTGCGTGCCAATTTCAGCGTCAGGGTGATGCCGGTTTTGCGCTGCGTGTATTCTAAAATGGGGTTCCAATATTGTGCGGTCAATACTGCGCTGCGTTGCGACAACACACCAAAAGAATATTCTGCTGGCGGCGCGGCAAATGCCTGGGACAGGCATAGGGAGAATAAAAACAACCAATTGAATAATGTCTTCATTGCATTATTCCTCCGTTACAATGATTAGGTGGAAAGGAACTGTTCAAGTATCCCACCCCGCCTAGGTCCGGTCAAGGAGAATATGCCTGAAAATTGCACGCCAACTACTTAATTTCGCTGACAACTTCGAGGAGTTAGGCGTGCTAAACAGTAGCTTGGCACGTGCGAAGCACTCCGCACTTGTGCAAAAAGATTTGCATTATTTTACTGCACAGGTATAATTGTCTCTCTTAATTGCGGGGTGGAGCAGTCTGGCAGCTCGTCGGGCTCATAACCCGAAGGCCGTAGGTTCAAATCCTACCCCCGCTACCATTTCAAACCCGTTATGGAATCAATCCATAGCGGGTTTTTTATTGCCTGCAAGCCTGGTTGTTTTCTACACAGGGCGACATCTTCCATAACGATGCCGCACTGGTGTCTGCTTATTCCATATCCGCCAATTGTGCGGCAGTGAGCATGAATACGCCTTCGCCGCCACGTTCAAAATCTAGCCAGATAAATTCCAGTTGCGGATAGGCTTGTTCCAGGGCTTCTTGCGCTTCACCGACTTCTACAATTAACAAGCCATCAGGCTGCAAAAATTCTCCAGCTCTGGCCAAAATACGGTGAATCACGTCCAATCCGTCTTCGCCCGCAGCCAACCCCAGCTTGGGTTCATGGTTAAATTCAGACGGTAGCGCATCATACGAAGCGTGCGGCACATAAGGTGGATTGCTTACAATGACATCATATTTTGTTGGTGTTAATCCGGCAAATACATCGGCTTGCCATAGCCGCACCTGCGGCTCTAGGTTGTATTCATCCACATTACGGCGCGCCACAGCCAGCGCATCCATGGAAATATCCGCCGCGTCCACTGTAGCGTTAGGCAGGTACAACGCGCTGGCAATGGCAATGCAGCCACTGCCTGTGCATAAGTCCAACACAGCATAGATTTCTTCAGGGGGTTTCCACGGCGAAAAGCCGTGTTCAATCAGTTCAGCAATGGGCGAGCGCGGAATCAGCACGCGCTCATCCACCGCGAAACGCAATCCAGCGAACCATGCCTCGCCCGTGATGTATGCTGCTGGCTTGCGTATGCGCACACGCTGATCAAAATAATCTGCGATTTTTTCCTTTTCTGCTTGCGTCAAACGGGCATTCCATAAATCATCAGGGATGCTATGTGGTAGATGCAATGCGTGCAACACCAACGCAATGGCCTCATCCAGGCCGTTGCTTGTGCCATGGCCATAATGCAGGCCCGCTGCGTTGAAACGGCTGTAGCCCCAGCGCACTGCATCGCGCAACGTGCGCAATTCGCGCGGCAGGTTTCCAACAGGGTAATCCTTGGTCATTCGCTTTCCTTTTTAGCCGTGTCCGGCGCGGAAGTGGTCTGGGTTTGCTCCGGCGTGCTCAGCCGTTAATCTTAAAAGAGTATCAAAGCGGGCCGCTTGTGGTCAAAGCCACGTGCGCGTTCCGCACCACGTGCGCGTTCCGCACCACGTGCGCGTTCCGCACCACGTGCGCGTTCCGCAC
>DYPE01000011.1:39502-39625 GCA_020720085.1 Dichelobacter nodosus
CAGGAAAAGCAGCAGACCGTAAGCAGAACGTTATACTGTAAACGGTCACAAACTGCGTTTTTTCACTTGTGGCGTGTGCCAAGCTACGGCTTGGCACTCCGCCCGATGCTTTAACGCCCTGAA
>DYPE01000133.1 GCA_020720085.1 Dichelobacter nodosus
CTCAAGCCGTCGCCATTGTGCAATTCATCCGCGCACGCGGTTTCCAGTTCTAGGGCATCGCGGTGTACGCGCGCGACCCGGCCCACCGCTTCGCCAGCAAATTTGGGCGAGGCGAATTCGGCAATGTCGGGCTGGCGTTGGTGGACAAAATAGTCGGTGCTGCCACGGTTAAAGGTTTTTTCTGGCCTTGGCACAAAGGGATAGGTGCAGCGGCCTGCGGATGCGGGCTGGTAGTGTGGGGAAGTGTCGAGAAGGCGATCCAGTGTCTGGCGGTAGTAGGCAGTGATGTTTTTGACATACGCCAGGTCTTTCAGCCGCCCTTCGATTTTGAACGAGCGGATGCCCGCTGCGGCCAGCGCGGGCAAATTGTCGGCTTGATGATTGTCTTTTAGCGACAGCACATGCTGTTTGCGCGCCAGGCGCAGGCCGCTGGTGTCAATCACATCGTAGGGCAAGCGGCACGCTTGCGAACATTCGCCGCGATTGGCGCTGCGCCCGGTGTGGGCGTGGCTGATGTAGCATTGGCCGCTGTAGCTCACGCACAGCGCGCCATGCACGAAAAATTCCAGTGTCGCGGTGGTGGCTTGGGCAATGGCGGTGATTTCTGTCAGTGCCAGTTCGCGCGCCAGCACGATTTGTGAAAAGCCAACTTGTTCTAAAAATTTGACTTTTTCCACCGTGCGGTTGTCGGTTTGCGTGCTGGCGTGTAATGCCAGCGGTGGCAAGTCCAGTTCCAACAGGCCCATGTCTTGGAGAATCAAGCCGTCCGCACCAGCGTCGTACACTTGCCAGGCCAAGTCCCGCGCTGGTTCTAGCTCCGCATCGGTGAGAATGGTGTTCAACGCCACGTACACCCGCGCGCCGAATTTGTGGGCATGATTGGCCAGTGCCGCAATGTCTGCCACCGGATTGCCCGCATGAGCGCGCGCGCCGAATTGTGGGCCGCCAATGTATACCGCGTCCGCGCCGTGGTTTATGGCTTCTTTGCCGAATTCGGCGTTTTTGGCCGGGGCCAGCAGTTCAAGCGTGGCATAGTCTGTCCGGGATGGGAAAGGGTTTATCATGGCGCTGCACTTCATCCTGGCGTGGCCTTGCGCACGCGCAAGCTGGCTTCGACTTTGCTATTGCGGTTTTCCGCGCTTTGCAATTCGACCTGTAGTCCGTGCTGGCGTAAGTTTTGTTGCAGTGTTTCTAAAGCTTGAAATTGGTCAATGCTCAGTTGCAGTTGTAGCGCGCCATTGCGGTATTCCAGGCGTTGAATGGTCATGGCGGACTGCGCTTGGCTTGCCAAGGTTGCGGTCAGCGCCAAATAGCTGTCCCCACCGCTGTTTTGGTTGGGCGCGGTTTGTAACTCGCGCAAGGCGCGCTCCATTTGCAATTTGGGGTCAACAATAGTTTTCACCTGCGGAAACGCGCGTTGGAATTCCGCCAGGATTTCCGCGTCCAATTGCCGCGATTGTTGTTGTAATTGCCAGGTTTGCCAAGAAAATCCTGCCAGGTATACTGCTAGCGCGGCTATGGCCAGCCAGGCAGTGGATTGCCAGGGCCGCCACAGTTCCACCCAGGGATTGCGCGGCTGAAATTCGCCTTGCAGCAATTGCAATGGCGCGGGCTGGGCCAGCCATGCGCTCCAGCCGTGCGCGTGGGCATGTTCTTCCACCGGTGCGCCCAGCGTTTGCAATTCTGCCAAAAATTCCGGCTGCGGCGTTTCCCCCCGGTACAGGTGAATGGCATTGGGCTGGGTTTCGCGGTAGGCGGCGGTGAGCCAGCCGCGCGCGCTGTCTGCGCTGGCAACAAATCCGCTGTATTCGCCGGTGCGCACCAACATGCGGTCTGGCTCGATGAAGAGTACGCTCCAGTCGCCAGGCCGCCATGGCAGTGCCAGCACGTCGGGCTGGAGCGTCTGCACCGGCCAGCCTTGTTCTTGGCAAACGCGCAACCATTCGACCAGCCGCGCGCGCGCCACCACCGCGACCGGTGTTGGTGCGTTGGGTTGCGCCTTGGCGGGCGCGAAGTGCAATTCGTCCACTGGCGCGGCCAAGTGCTCTTCCAGTGCGTAAGGCAAAGCTTGTAGCAATTGCGACCGGTTGCGTGCGGGTACCAGAGCACTACCTAGCCACACCGCCTCGGTAGGAACCAGCACTTGGCCAGCAAAATCGGGCGGGGGTAAACCACCGGGCGGGGATAAACCACCGGGCGGGGATAAACCACCGCCCCTACTACGCAATAACCAGCAATCCTGCCACTCATCCGCTACGAGGTATAAAATCGCTGCCATGTCACCAACCGTCGTAGCTGCGGAAAATCACGGCCACGCGCTGATCCGCACGGTAGAGCACGCTCAGCGCTTGCATACCACTGCCGCCGATTTCGGTTTGAGTGGTAAGCGCAAAATAGCGGCTGTTCACCGCGATCCAGCGCTCAATGCCGGGCAGCGTGTTGAATAAGGCTTCCGCTTGTTTCAAGGATTCCGCTCCTTTTTCGCGCAATTGTTCATGAATGCGTTCAGCTTGTGATTGGCTTATTTCGGGGTGCAAACTATACAACACTGGCACGGTGGCGGTGTTGACATTGACGCGGGATGGCGGCGGCAGAGCGCTGACATGGGGCAAGAGACGTTGGAAGGCTTCCTCGGTCATGCCGCTGACCAGGCGTAATTCGCCGGGCGAACGCAGCCAATGGTTGGCTGCACGGTAAGGCGGATTGTCCAGCAAATAGCCATCATCCTCCATGCCTCCGTGGATGCGCGCGTCGGCATCTTGATCTAGCCAGTCTGCGGTTGCCAGCGCTAAAGCGGGCGGCAACTCTAAGTGTTCTAGCAAACGTTGGAATTGCGCCAGCGCTTCTTCATTCAGCCCTTCTGTTATCAGGTTATTGAGGTTGAAACGGCCTTGTAAATCCTCTAGCCGTCCGCCAATTTCGCCGCCGTCTACCATTGCGCTGGGTATAGGCAGTGCCCAGGGTTCCTGTAGGGTGTCATGCGCCGGGGGATCGCGCTGTAAAATCCGTTGCGCCCAAATTTCCGCGCCCGCCGCAAATTGTTGCGCTTTTAGTCCGTGCAGCACATAGGCAGCGCGGTGGATGTCTAAATTCAGGTTTTCCACCATGGTTGTGGCCAGTACCGCAGTGATGGCTACAATCAGCAGCGCAGTGAGCAGCGCGATGCCGCGTTGCGTTGCGTTCATACGCGCCGTCCTCGGGGAAAATTACGCCAGCCGCGTTCAGTCACTGCTGCGTGCAACGGCACATCCCAGGGTTGGCTGGGCAGCGCAGCAATGGCCTGAAACTCATAGCCCACGCCAATGCGCCAGGGTCGTTGGCGCGTGCGCTGGCGCGCCAACGCACGGTCATAAAAACCACCGCCCATGCCCAGCCGGTTGCCCTGTCCGTCAAACGCCAGCAGCGGCATGAACAGCGCGTCCAAAAACCAGCGTGCGCGCTGCCCGCGTTGACGCGGCTCGGCAATGCCATAGCGGTTGCGCCGCAGCGCGCAACCCGGAACACGGGCGCAGCCCTGCGTGTACGGCGCGAATTGTAACACGGCGCAACGCAAGGACGGCAATACGGGCACAAAGACTTGTTTGTGGCGGGCTAACAGCAGATGAATCAACGGCATGGTGTCAAGTTCGCCATGAACCGGCAAATAAGCACCAATGCGGCGCATACGATGCAAACGCGGTTGCGCCATGGCATGAAAGGCCATGCGACGGGCAGCCAAACGGCGAAAATTGCGGGAAAGCGCGCGCCGTTGGTTTTTGAAATGGCGGCGCAAAGCAGATCGTTGGGACGGGAAGATCATGAATGAGAAAAGGCACCCCTCGCCACGCCCCTGGTTATCGCCTTGAACCGAGGTTCAAGTGGGAGTTTCTGACCGGCATATTAGGCTTTCCAGTCAGGCTGGACATGCGCACAATGCCTGGTTTCCACCCCCTGTTTATTGGCTTATAGGTTCAAGCATGTAAGCCAAAAACGCAGGAGGGATGCCGTAACTTTAAAATTCCGTAGGTCAGTGAAATTCGCTAACCTTGATGACGAATATACTACAAACCTTCTGCCTTCGCCAGTGCTTCATCTACTTTTTTATGCAGGTGTTGCAGTTTGTCGTCTACGCCCGCTGGCAGGGCGGAGGCGGTGTTATTTTTTTGGTGTTGAATCAATTCATGGGCAATATTCAGTGCAGCCATCACCACAATGCGTTCATTGCCTACAACCTTGCCGCCCTTGCGCACATCTTGCACCTTGTGCATGAGGTAATCCGCTGAGGTGAGAAGACTTTCATATTCTTCCTCAGGACAGGCCACCACGTATTCTTTATCCAAAATCCGTAGACGGACTTGGCGTTGCCCCCCGCTTCCTTTCATGATGCCTCGGTTTCCATAATTTTAAGCCGGGCGATGAGCGCCTCAATGCGCGTGCGCGCCAATTCGGTTTTGTGGAACAGCGCGGCGCGCTCTTCCAATAATTCGGATTCACGCTCGCGCAAAAAACGGTTCTCCTCCGCTGTCCGCATATACAGGTACAGCAAGCGTTCTATTTTATTTTCAAGCAATTGCAGATTCGCAGGGGGCATACCGTGCCAGCTATTTTGCCACGTCGTCAAAAAGTTCATCGTCGCGGATGGCCGGGGTACTGCTGTCCTTGCCATCTTGCACCAAAACCTGCCGTTTTTGTAAATAGGCGTCGCGCAAGAAATTATAAGGGTCAGTGGCCGCAGTATCCAATACTTTTTCCGCTTGTAATAAATCAGCGCGCGTGTCTAGCAATTGTACGCCTTGGCTGATTCTAGTCCAGCGTTCTGGATCGCCAGGAGCTGCGTAAGCGCGCGGGTCTAGCAATAATTTATCTACCAATTGCCCTGGAAAATCGCGCAATGAACTGGGACCTAGCAAAGGCAATACCAAATAAGGGCCACTAGGCACACCCCAAACGCCCAGCGTTTGGCCAAAATCTTCGTGATGTTTGACCAAGCCCATGTCTGTAGCTGGGTCGAGGAAGCCCAATAATCCAATGGTAGAGTTGACCAAAAAACGGCCACTGTCTTGAATGGTTTGGGTGAATTTAAGTTGCAGCAAATTATTGGCGATTACCGGAATTTCACCTAAATTGCTAAAAAAATTGCTAATTCCCCGGTTGACTGGCGCGGGAACGACCGCGTTGTATACCTGGGAGGCTGGCTTGAGCAGTGCCAGATCAACATCGTGGTTGAATTTATGCATTTCGCGGTTAAAACCCATCCAAGGGTCTTGTTTAGGTGCGTTGGCAGCACAACCCGCAAGGGCGAGTAACAGGGCGGGGACAATTAAAAATTTCATGGGAATTCCAAAAGATTGTAGTACGCCCGTGTTCCGGGCTAAGTGGAGGCAGGTTGTATTGTAACAAGTTCCCATCCTGGCCTGGAAGAGTTATTGAAGGCTACGCCCGCGTTCCGGGCCAGACGCAAAAATTGAAATAGCCACGGGCTGACAACCTATTGTGCATACTTATTATGTAGCCAGTGTATTTCCGCCTGGCGGCTGACTATGTGGAGGGCAACGCGAGGACGGGCAGCTTATTTACGCAACTGAGCAAGCATTCCCCAATCGCGTGGCGTAGTGCATCAATGGCTTGCGGACGCGAAAAATTCCGCCGCCAGGCCAAGGCTACCTGCCGCACGGGCGAAGCATTGGTAAAGCGCTTGATGCTCAGCAGCCGTTGGCGGTAACGATCCGCGCCCGCTGCGGTGCAGGGCAAAATGGTTACGCCCAGACCACCCGCCACCATATGGCGAATGGTTTCCAACGAGCTATTTTCAAAACTGCTATGCAAATCCCGCGCGCTATTTTTCAAACATTCTGGACAAAGTGCCAGCACTTGATCACGAAAACAATGTCCTTGGCCCAGCAACAACACATTTTCTCGACTTAATTCATTGAATTCAATTACATCTTTGATTGCCAGCGGGTGCGCAGCGGGCAGTAGCGCCACGAACGGCTCATCATACAACGCGGCGGTCTGAATGCCTACCTCGTCAAAAGGCAGAGAAAGAATGACCGCATCCACTTCGCCTCTTTTTAACCGCCGCGCCAGGACGGCAGTAAAATTTTCCTCCACCACCAAAGGCATATTAGGGTATTTTTGATGTACCACAGGAATCAATTCAGGGAATAGATAAGGCCCTATGGTGTAAATCGCGCCTACGCGCAACGGCCCGCGCAGAGGCTCTTGGCCGTATTTGGCAATGTCCTTGAGCGTGTTGGCTTCGTATAATACCCGCCGTGCTTGGGCTAAAATACGCTCGCCCAGTGCGGTGAGGAAAACTTCATTGCGGTTGCGTTCAAATAACGTAACTCCCAATTCCTGCTCTAATTTACGTACTGCCACGCTCAAGGTGGGCTGGCTAACAAAACAACGCTCCGCCGCACGGCCAAAGTGGCGTTCGTCAGCGACTGCGACGATATATTGCAATTCAGTCAACGTCATGTCAAATTCCAAGCTACGTCCGCGTTCCGGGCTACGCCCGTGCTCCGGGTTATCGGGCGGGGATAAACCACCGCCCCTACGCCCGTGCTCCGGGCTACGCCCGTGTTCCGGGCTACGCCCGTGTTCCGGGCGGCGTTTGGCATACGGGGGTAGGCACTCCGCATTTCAGACATAGTATACCGCATTAAATTTACTGACCATCTCAGTAAGTTGTCAATGATTAGTGGCGAGTGATGAGTCTCCCACTAACCACCTAACCACCAACTACTTTTTGAGCGAATGCCAATGCCAATTTCAACGTGGACAGGCATTCATGCCGATGGAGTGTAGCGCAATGGCAGCAGAATGGGTGTGGATTGTGGACGATGACCGTTCCATACGCTGGGTGTTGGCCAAGGCATTGCAGCAAGCTGGAATGCAAGTGGCAGAATTTCCGCAGGCGCACGCGATGCTTGCCGCTTTAGCAGAACGCCAGCCAGATTTGATTGTCACAGACATCCGTATGCCGGGGATGAACGGCTTGGCATTGCTGGAAAATTTAACCCGCGATTACCCGGAAATTCCGGTGATTGTGATCACCGCGTTTTCCGATTTAGACAGTGCAGTGGCCGCTTACCAAGGCGGTGCGTTTGAGTATTTGCCCAAACCATTTGATGTAGATGAAGCGGTAGAACTGGTGCAACGTGCTGCGCGCCAACGCCACCCTCAAGATAGCGCGGATACATCAGAGGTGGCTAGCGGCCATTTAATCGGTCAAGCCGCCAGTATGCAGGAAGTATTTCGCGCCATTGGGCGGCTATCGCGCGCCAACCTCACTGTGCTGATTACTGGCGAATCTGGCACTGGCAAGGAATTGGTGGCGCGTGCGCTGCATGAGCACAGCCCGCGTGCCGCCAAACCGTTCATTGCCATCAACACGGCCGCCATTCCACGCGAATTGCTAGAATCAGAATTGTTCGGCCACGAGCGCGGCGCGTTTACCGGCGCAACGCAACAACGTCGCGGGCGCTTCGAGCAAGCCGATGGCGGCACGCTGTTTTTGGACGAAATTGGTGACATGCCAGCAGATTTGCAAACCCGCTTGTTGCGCGTGCTCTCGGATGGCAGCTTTTTCCGGGTGGGCGGTCATTCGCCCGTGCATGTGGACACGCGCATCATTGCCGCCACCCATCAGGCGCTGGAAGAGCGTGCGCGCCAAGGGCAATTCCGGGAAGACTTATTCCACCGCTTAAACGTCATCCGCATTCAATTGCCGCCACTGCGCAAGCGCCGTGAGGACATTCCCTTGTTGGCACGGCATTTTTTACAAAAAATCGCCGAAGAATTGCAAGTGCCGACTAAAAAACTTGCGTCTGCCACGGAACAGCGCCTACGCCAATTGGACTGGCCTGGCAATGTGCGGCAATTGGAAAATACGTGCCGTTGGCTGACCGTAATGGCCAGCAGCCAATGGATTATGCCTGGCGATTTGCCCGCTGAGCTGGATAATGCCGGATTGCGCGCAATTGAGGAAACTGCCTCGGCTGGCTGGGAACCTGCGTTGCGCCAATGGGCCATGGCCGAATTGCGCGAAGGCCATGACAACTTGCTGGCGCAAGCCTTGCCGCGTTTCGAGCGCGAATTGATTACCTGCGCCCTGCGCCACACCTTGGGCAAACGCCAAGAGGCCGCGCGCCTGCTGGGTTGGGGCCGCAATACGCTGACGCGCAAAATGAAGGAATTGGGCATGGAAGAGGAAAGTGGTTAGTAGTGAGTCAGGTAGGGTGGGCGAAACGCCGCAACGATATTCGGTAATGCCCCGATAAATAGGGTATTAATAGAGCAATTAATTGTTTTTATTGTTTTTTTATTGCCTGTCGCCCTGTGGA
>DYPE01000134.1 GCA_020720085.1 Dichelobacter nodosus
TTTTTCCGCGACAACCGCGAGGCGCTGCTGCAAGGCGGGTGATTTGGGGTATACTGGAGGCGTAACTCAATGTGGAACGATTTGATTGTCGAAGAAATTCGTAAATACCGCGATGCTTATGCAAAGCAATTCAACTATGATCTTCATGCAATTTGTCAAGATATACGGGCAAAGCAAGGACAGTCTGATCGGCAGGTTGTTTCTTTACCTCCAAGACCAGCGAGAAACATCTTGAAAAAAGGAGGTTGTTATTTACTCCAGGTCTAAAAATATACTAAGTATTGTAATAGTGTTTAGTGTCGCTGTTGTTTTTTTTGGATTAACGTATGATTTTTTCCAAAAATATAGAACAATTCAAGATGTTGTTCTTTTATTGTTAATTCTAAGTGCGCCAATACCACTAACAGTATTTATGGCATTTGCAATGGCAGTATCTAATAATGATATAACGAGTAAAGATTATTCTGGAAATACATTTAATGCGATAATTTTTCTAATAGTTGGTTTTGTATTTATTTTTGTGATTACGCTAATCTTAAAAGAATATTTATATGAAGATAATATGAAAATAGGATTTCCATTATTTGTTAATTCTGCTGTTATATCTTTGTATGTTGTAAATTATTACCAAGTAAGGAGTATCTCTTTGGCAGGTTTCCTTACTGGTGCAAGCTTCGGTGTGGTATTGTACGTTGTATTTCTTATGTAACTCTAAGGAGGAAAATCTATGTTAACAGATAGACGGAGTTTATTTCAGTTACAAACTATTATTGCTTTTATTGCTGTAATATTAGTGATTTTTATTGTTTACACACCGCCAGAAAGCTGGTTAAAAGTTGTTATAGCTCCATTTGGCGCTATATCATTAGTATTATTCTCCCTGTTTTCTTTTAACAAAGAAATCGAAGACTTTAATTCTGAACCATATGCAACATTCAATATAATTGCAAGCATTATTATTTTATTTTCTGTTCTTGTTGGAATGCATTTTCTAATTTCTGTATTAGACGAGAACAGGACTTTAGATAAGGTAATTTTCTATTCTTCTATATTTATAGGATTTCTTGCCTTTTTATATCTTAGAATAGGAAATTTATGGAGTATGGCTATTATTACAGGAATAGCAGAAGGGGTTATTGTTCATACAATATTTTTTCACGCCTTATAGATAGCATCCAGACAAAAATCATTGAAAAACTGGCATACACTGCAAACCAGCGGTGACTTCGATAAAATTTCTCCTTTGGTATAAACCATGTTAGCCATTACCAATGCTCAATACCGTGAACCATTCAAAATTCACCTGGTTTTTAACAATGGCTATCAAGGTGAAGTAGATATGCAAGCAGTGATTGAACAGGATGTGCGCCGCCGGTTCCAACCATTGCGTGATCCGGTTTATTTTAGCAATTTTACTTTAGCGCACGATACGCTGTGTTGGCCCAATGAACTTGATTTTGCACCAGAGTTTTTGTTCTTTCAAGCCTTCAAACATGACCCGCGTTGGCAAAGCCAATTTATTGAGTGGGGATATTTGAGCGAAGCGGTGAAACACGAGATGGATTGATAGCGGAGTATGATTATGATTGATTGGTCAAGCTGTAATGCCGTTGAAAAACACAGCCAACGTGTCAGCGGTGCCTGGGTTTTTAAGGGAACGCGCATACCCGTCGCAGCATTATTTGAAAATCTGGAAGACGGTGCCTGTATTTCTGATTTTATTGAATGGTTTCCAGGTGTTTCTCTTCCACAAATTCATTCAGTTATTCAGTACAAAAAAATCCATTGGATAAATGCTAGCACACCAATTTGTGCCACATGAATGGTGGGCAAAATAAAAAGACATTTTGCCCACCCTACGATACTAAAACACAAGGAATTCAACCATGCGCACCCATTATCTCCAACTCAGCAAAGACGGCTTATGGAGCAACAACGTCATTTTTGTGCAAGCCCTGGCGCTGTGTCCGTTGTTGGCAGTCACCAGCAATGCCAGCAACGGCTTGGGCATGGGGTTGGCGACTACCGCCGTGCTGGCGGCGTCGGGCGGCGTGGTGGCGCTGGTGCGCGGTGTCATCACCCCGCAAGTGCGGATTCCGGTGTTTGTGCTGCTGATGGCAGTGTTGGTCACGCTGGTGGATTTCGCCATGAACGCCTGGCTACACGATTTGTACAAAGTGCTTGGTTTATTCATCCCGCTGATTGTCACCAATTGCGTGGTGCTGGGGCGGGCAGAGGTATTTGCGGTACGCAATCCGGTGCTGCCCTCCATTGTAGACGGCTTAGTCATCGGCTTAGGCTTCACCTGGGCGCTGGTGCTGATGGGCATGGTGCGCGAAATCCTCGGCAGCGGCACGGTGTTCGCCAACGCCGCCTTGCTGCTCGGACAATGGGCAAAATTCATGGAACTGGTGATTATCCCCGATTACAAAGGCTTTTTGTTAGTCATTTTGCCGCCTGGCGGCTTTATCGTCATGGGATTCTTGATGGCAGGCAAACGCCTGATTGACCAGCGCGTACAACAGGCGCAATCCGCCACAGTCACCACCTTAGCCGCCAACGCCGTTTGATAAGGAGCATTGCCATGAACGTCGGCATCGCCTACGCGGATAAATTCAAACAACTGTGGCTGAAAATTGATGTGCCAGACGACAGCACCGTGCAGGATGTGATTGATCGCTCTGGCATTTTAAACCAATTCCCCGACATAGACCTGAACAAACAAAAAGTCGGCATTTTCGGCAAAGTCACCAAACTCACCGCCAAAGTCAACGACGGCGAGCGCGTGGAAATCTACCGCGACATCATCGCCGACCCCGAATTGGTGGAACGGCGGGATGTTTAACGTAGCGGCGACATGCGCAATATCGCGTTATCCCGTTTGAGCGCGTCCACTATGCATTTTATTCGCCACTTTCGGCAGCTTGTCGTAAAGCCAAGAATGCCTCTTTGAGCGTTTGGCTTACCGCAGAATCAGGCTCATGCAGTACCAACGACTGGTAAGCATTCAGATAGTCAGAACGAATGCGATGGAACAGATGTAGGAAATGCCGCAGAAAGCCTACGCAATCAAGAAGAACTATTTCGGTGCCGTCCGTTTTTTCATAAAACGTCGCGGCGTACTCGGCCACATGCGGGTCGATTACATCCGTGGTGACAAACAGATAGTTATGAATCCTGTTCGATGCTCTGGCTATCTTGGTCACTGCCGCTTCAATGTCGTCCTGCGTGACACGCTTCATCTTCATTTCGTAAGCGGTGACGACTGAATCCTCGCCCATCAAACAGATTTCAACGTCACCCAATGAGCCAGTTTGAAGGTCAGCGGCATTATGCGAGTTTAAGGGCAACATGTTTTCCGATAACCGCGCCCCTGCCGCTTCATAGGCGGCAGCAACAACCAACACCGGCAGGCGGCTGGCATTCTTGCAGGCAAGGTGCTGGCTTATCAGTGTGACGATGGATTCGGATGACAACGGCAAAGCGCCCTCGGTGCGCTCCAATGCACCCAATAGTGATGCCATCCGGGCCAACTTCTCGTCGCGCAACAACATCAGCACGCGCACAGTTTCAACGAAAAGAACATCAGCAGCGACACGCTGTAAGGCCACATCTTCCAATAGCTCAAGCGTCTTTTTGTAGAGGTCACGCGGCCTACCGACGAGCTGCTGGTCGGTAGTCAGCGCATGGTCAATATTGCGTAGCGTTGGAGTCAAGAATGCAGTGGTTGGGTTGACCGGTAGCCGGTGCTCGTTGATGAACTTGGTCAGGTAACGTTCGTCATAGGTGCGTCCGGAAAAACTGTCTGCCCCACCAATCTCAGTATAGGGTTTGCGTGGATCAACGTTCGGCTTGTCAAGCTTCCCCAGCAAACAAGACATCAACAGACGAACCCCAGCACGGTTGCTCATGCAGCGGCAAACATAATCAACCCGCTCCCGAATTACCGGGTCAGTGACAACAGAGGCATTCAACATCGCGGCGGCACGCTGCTGGATGCCTTGTAATATCTCTTCTGGTGTCATTCAAAGAGTCCCTTTTGCATTATTGGGTCGTAGTTCGTCCATAACACTTCCTGCCGGGTGCCCTTGGTTGAATGAATGGTCTTGTCTTGTCCCAGCGTTTTGAACCATCGTCCAGCCGGGAAAAGCTTCTCCATCAATGGGTGATCGTAGCCCGATACGGCCACCATGCCCTTGCACTCATTGGCCGCATCGGCAAACTCTCGGTGCTGACCCTCGTCCATCTCAAACCCATAAGCTTTTGCATCGCCACGAGTGGCGTGCAGATACGGAGGGTCGCAATAGAATAGGGTTTTGGTGCTGTCATAAAGATGAATTACATCAACCGCCGGACGATTCTCGATTTGTACGCGGATTAGACGTTGCGCAATTTCATCAAGTGCATCAATACCGCCTAACCAACGAGAAACCACGCCAGACATGCCTGCCCGGCTTGTATCCTTACAGTTTGCCCAACGACCAATTGAGGCGGTTTGAGCAAGCCCAGTTCGGGTTTGTCTAGCTCTGATATAAAAACGCCTTGCGCGTTCTATCTCGTCAATCCCAGTTGTCGAACCATAAATGGCTTGGTGATATTCCTCGCGGGAAAACGGCGTTAAAGCAATAGCCCTAATCAGTGCTTCGTGGTGATCTCGTAACACACGAAAGAAATTCACTACATCACCGTCAATGTCATTGTACGTCTCTACAGGAGATGATTCCCGATTGAGTAATACAGCGCCAGAACCGGAGAAAGGTTCGCAATAGTGGTGACATTTCGGCAGCAACGGTAACAGCCAGTCCAGATGCGAGAATTTTCCGCCATACCAGCCAAATACGATACGATGGCGACGACGGCTTCGGATGTAAACAACGTTAGAGCTTTCCTCGTCTATCTCTTCATCCAAAAATATCGGCGATGCGCCTCTGGTTTTTGTCGCCATTAGGCTATTAATCCTTGCTGATTGGGTTGTGACGCATACCGATCTCATCCAGGGCACGGTTCAGAAGCTGTTGGTAAAATCGCAATTGCAACGGTAGCGCGGGCTTTCATGCCCACGTGGGTAGCGGTGCATTCAAAACACGGGGACGGAACATTTCGACAGGCTCAATGCACCGCCCCGTGCTACCAAATTTACCAACAGCTTCTCAGATATTCCAATCTCCTGGCGTAGAACAACTCGAATCGGAAGAAGCCAAGCGTTGGCTCAAAATAAGCGAACACGCCAACAACATCCTTCAGAGCAAACACCACTTGCAGCGCGCCCAACATGCTATCGCCGATAGTTTTGCTGTCCGCTGGGACTTGATCCGGCGCGCTGGCGCGGTTTGTTCCGCCCCATCCATGTCGCGTAATTCCTATTACAAGCGGTACGCATTGCTTATTTCACCACGGGCGCGCCCGCATGGACAGCGGCTTGAATACGGCTGAGCAGCGTGTCCCAGTCTACTTCTTGGTTATAGCCCATCACATCAATGCGCGGCAGGCCCCAGCCTTTTACCAGATAATAGCCATTGTCTGCCGCTTCTGCGCCGCTCATGCGGCAAACGCCATTGGCCAGCACGCAGCGCCAGCCAATTTTGTCGTAGGAAAAATTCTCGAAAAATTGCAAAATACCGCCAGAGATGGCGTTTACCACAGAGGAACCGCCAATTTTTGAAATATTTTCAATGGCCTTTTGGCTGATGACTTTGGTGCCTGCATACGCATCCGGCGTGCCAAAATAGCCACGGAACGCCACAGGTCGCCATTGGATCATGCGCAAATCGCGCAAATAGCCATCCACTTCGCCGGAAATATAGCCGAATGAAAAATACTGTGTCAGCGTTGCCAAGTTCAAATGCTGAACATCGACTTGCGCGGACACAATCGGCATCGCGCCGAGCGGATCGTCCATGCCCAATTGGTGAATGGTTATATCGCCGTCGAACAGTTTGAACAGCAACGCGCCGCCCACGTCCAGTTTGCGCCCGCGCAATTGCACAGAGGGCACCATGCCAGAAATTTGGCCGCCCAATTTGGGCAAATCCAGTGCAGTGGTCACGGATTCCATGGAAATGGGTTGAATGGACAGCGAAAAATCCATTTCGCGGCGCGTGCTGTCCGCGCCATGGCGCAGACTAAAATCCAGCACATCCAAGCTGCCATCCAGTACGCTGATTCGCAATGGCTGGATCAACTCGGCGTTATCCGCGTACAAACGCAAAGTGAGCGGCTTGTCCACGGTAAACGGAATGCGGCGGATTTGCGCGGTGTCCCAATTGAGCCAAGTGGGGGCAAGCGCATCGGCATTGGCGCTGGAGTCCCAATCCACGTGGCCATTGGCGCGTTTGATTGCAAAGCGGTTGCGGGCATCCACGATGGATAGGTTTTCAATGTCCGCACGCACGCGCTTGCCGGATTCTGTGGCGGCAATGTTCAATGCCAGCGCGCCGCTGGCGGTCAATTCGCCATATTCCATGGAGGTGAACCAATTGTGCAGATAGTGGCGGTACAGCCCTTCCACTGGCGTGCTGGGCAGGTGCAAGGAAAAAGAGCGCAACGGTTCGGGTTGGTCCCATTGCACGCTGAAGTCGCCAGCCAAGTCCACCACGCCTGGATGGTGATAACGCACCGTGCTGGCGTGAATGGCTTTGCGTTTGGGAATGACTGCCGCCTTCCAAGTAAAGGCCACGGGCGCGCCGCTGTGTGCATAGTAAAACGGCGCGCTGTACAGTTCGCCCGCAGCCAAACCCAGTTCACCTTCGGTTTGCCATTGCCCATTGCGTTCGCGCAGGCGCAATTCTACATCACCGCGTACGCCTTGCGCGGCTTGCGTGCCAGCGACATTGGCATAGATGAAGTCACGCAACGCGCCCGTAATCATGCCTTGGGTTGGGCCAGACGTGCCAGAAAAACGAATTTTTAAGTCGCCCTTACCTTTGATTTGGGTGTCCGTCGGCAATTTTGCCCACAATTGAATGGCTGTGGCCAGGGTTTGTAAATCTACCGCCTTGGCGTCCAATTCCGCCACCCATTCGTTGGCTGCGCTACGGAACAGGACGCGCAAGCCATTGCCCAGGCCAGGATTTATCAGTTCTACCGCCAGCGGTGCATCGCCGAGCGGATAGGTAAAGGTCACGCTGGCCTGGATGGGCGGCAGCCAATCCGCACCCACCTGCACATCGCCATGCGCGCAGGTGATTTTATCCATCAACCAATGCAAATCCGCGCAATGGATCGAAACTTGGTTCACTGGCGCGGGCAGCGCGGATTGGCGCAAGCCCTGCAACACAATAGTGGCATCCAGCGGCGCAGAAGCTCCGTCTGACGGCGGATTGGCGGGCAGGCGCACCGTAAGCGTAACCTGTTGCGCGCTCCAGCCCGCGCCGGACGCTTGTTGCGTGGCGAACGTTAGGCTTTCCACCGCGTGCGCCTGCCAGGAAAGCAGCAATAACGTGGGGAGCAAAAGGCGTTTGTGCATGAATAAGGTGGGCCGAAGGGGTAGGGCTGTATGATGTCCTGAGCTTGCCGAAGGGCGGTTAAAAAGCAATCCGCACGGTTTCGCGCTGTTGCGGGTCTTGAATCAAGAAAAATTCAGCTTCTTTGAAGCCAAAATTATTCGCCACCAGTGAACTGGGGAATTGCTCACGTGCGGTATTGTACACCATTACGCTGTCGTTAAATGCTTGGCGTGCAAAAGAAACTTTGTTTTCCGTAGAGGTAAGCTCCTCCATCAATTGGCTCATGGTGGCGTTGGCTTTTAAGTCGGGGTAATTTTCCATCAGCCCAAAAAACTGGCCCATGGTGCTGCCCAGCGCGGCTTCCGCGCCGATAAGCGCCTGAATAGCAGCAGGATTATCGGGATTTGCCGCAGCCTTGCTGTTGGCGTTTGCCGCGCGTGCACGCGCTTGAATCACCGCTTCCAGTGTCTCACGCTCGTGTTTCATGTAGCCCTTTGCGGTTTCCACCAAATTGGGAATCAAATCATAGCGACGGCGCAGTTGCACGTCGATTTGGGCAAAGGCATTCTTAAAGCGGTTTCGCAACGCAACCAAGTGGTTGTAAATCGCAATGACGTACAGCACCAACAAAACCAATACGCCAAGGGTAATCCATGTGGATGTGGACATTGTATGCAACCTCGCAATTAAGGAAAGGAAAAATAGGCTTGCGCTTCGCGTATGCGTATCTTAGGTGATTTCTAGCAAAGAAAATACCTGCCTATAGGGTAAACGTATTAAGATTTTTTTCCAAACATAAGCTTATCGCGATAATTATCACTCCATTCTGGGTGCGAAAAATACCCATCGCCATGCAACACGATGCCTGT
>DYPE01000135.1 GCA_020720085.1 Dichelobacter nodosus
TCAACCTAAAAAATAACTTCGTAATTCAATAAGTTAAATCCAGGACAAGTCTATTAATCAATATATTGGAATTCGTATAAACTCTAAAGAGTTCGTGAGCGGCACGCTAATGTCAGCCGATTACCCAAACGTCATAAAGAAATTAAAATCAATGAAATAAATCTCCAGCAAAAGTACAAATTTTTTTATGAATGACGCCCGCGATGGCAGCGGAAATTTTGCCGTCCAATATTCTCACCCGTGTTTTCCCGCACCGTCCTTGATATGTATCAACTGCTAGGACAGGTCGCGCATTCCATCCAATGAAGTGTGTGAAATGACACAACTTGACCCAAGTCAATGTGTCAAATGACACATTTTGGTTTACTGTACAAGATATTGAATCACCATAAACCACTGGAGATGAGCGATGAAGAAACTAACCACACTGGCGCTGGGTATTGCCCTGGCACTGGGACAAACAGCAACAGCGGCAACGCTGGACGATGTCATGAAAGCGCGCGGCTTGACGCAGAAAGACATCTTGGCTGCGGCCAAAACCTATACCCCGACTGGCGGGCGCGATGAATACCTCGTGTTCAGTTCTGGCGGGCAAAGCGGGCAAATGATTGTGTATGGCATCCCGTCCATGCGTCTTCTCAAATATATTGGCGTATTTACGCCAGAACCCTGGCAGGGATACGGTTTTGATGAAGAATCAAAAACCGTGCTGGCGCAGGGGCGTATCCAGGGCAAGGATATTACCTATGGCGACACCCACCACCCAGCGATTTCCGAAACCAATGGTGAATATGACGGGCGCCATTTGTTTATCAATGACAAAGCCAATCCGCGCATTGCGGTGATTGATTTGCACGATTTTGAAACCAAGCAAATTGTGGTCAATCCGGTGTTCAAATCCTCACATGGCGGCGCGTTTGTCAGCGAAAACACCGAATATGTGATGGAAGCCGCGCAATATGCCGCGCCGTTTGAAAATGAATTTGTGCCGTTGGAGCAATTTAATGATAAATATCGCGGCGGCATGACCTATTGGAAATTTGACCGCGAAAAAGGCCGCATTGATCCGGCGCAATCGTTTACCGTGATGGCACCGCCGTATAGCCAGGATTTATCCGATTTCGGCAAAGGCCCCAGCCACGGCTGGTCGTTTACCAATTCGTTCTGCTCTGAGCGCTATGTCGGCGGGATTGAGCGTGGCCGTCCGCCGTTTGAAGCCGGTTGTTCTGCGAAAGACACCGATTTCCTGCATGTGGTCAATTGGAAAAAAGCCGCCGAAGTTGTTGCAGCCGGCAAAGCCACCGAAATCAATGGCCACAAAGTGCTGACGATGGAAACGGCGGTGGCGGAAGGTGTGCTGTTTTTGATTCCTGAGCCGAAAAGCCCGCACGGTGCGGATGTCAGCCCAGATGGCAAGTATATTGTCGTTTCCGGCAAATTAGACACGCATACTTCGGTGTATAGCTTTGAAAAAATCATGGCCGCGATTAAAGAAGGTAAATATGAAGGCAAAGACCCCTATGGCGTGCCGATTATTGCGATGAAAGACGCGCTGCATATCCAAGTCGAACTCGGCTTGGGTCCATTGCATACTCAATACGACAGCACGCCGTGCGTGGCGTATACCTCGCTGTATGTGGATTCGATGGTTAGCAAGTGGAATTATTGCGAAGGCAAACTGCTGGATAAAGTGTCCATTCATTACAACATCGGCCATTTAATGACGATGGAAGGCGATTCAACAACGCCGGATGGCAAATATCTGGTGGCGCTGAATAAACTGGCGATTGACCGTTTCAACCCGGTTGGCCCATTGCATCCGCAAAACCACCAATTGATTGACATCAGCGGCGAAAAAATGGAAGTGTTGTACGACATGCCGGTGCCGCTGGGCGAGCCGCACTACGCGGTTGCCATCAAAGCCGACAAGCTGCAACCGGTGGTGCGTTACCAATCCGGCTGGAACAGCCGTACCGACGAGCGTTCTCCTGACCGCGTGCGCGCCGGGCGTGAAGAAACCAAGCGCGAATGCGATGCCAATGGCAAATGCACGGTCAAAGTCATGGGCAGCGTGATTCGCTCGCACATTACCCCGGAAATCATTGAGGCGGAAGAAGGCGATGATATTTACATCCACTTGACCAATCTGGAACGCGCCCAAGACGAAGTGCATGGCTTTGCGATGTATGGGCACAACATACAGTTGTCCATCGAACCGGGTAAAACTGCCACGGCGAAAATCGAAAACGCCAAAGCCGGGGTCTATCCCTACTACTGCACCGAGTTCTGCTCGGCGCTGCACTTGGAAATGCAAGGCTATCTGCTGGTCAAGCCCAAAGGCTACCAAGCGGTGGCGGGCGAAGGCGCAGCGGGCGTGACCTACACCCAAGCGGACTATGACAAGCAAGTCAAAACCAACATCGAAACCCAGGGCGTGATTGACGGCGTGGTGGCATTCATCACCAGCCACAATTATCAGGATTTCCCGACGGTTGCCGCGCTGGTGGAAGATGCCACCGACCAGTTGAACTTTGCCGCTGAAGCCAAGGCTAAATCCGAAGCCTCCGCCGCGAAGCAAGATTGGCAGAACGCGATGTTGTGGGCGAATCAGTGGTGGCAATATCAAGTGAAAACCGCTGACTTAGGCTTGCGTGCCAAGACCGCGCTGGAGCAAGGCGGGGCGAAGAAAATTAAGTAATTTTGGCCACTCAAAACCGGGCAGGTCTTAACGGCCTGTCCGTTTTTTTGATCACCGCAGCGCAGGTAGTTGATCTAAGACAAGGGCTGAGATTTCTCAATGCAGTACCATGACATTCTAAATCGGCGATAGTCCGGGAGTACCAAGCCGTAGCTTGGTACACACTACAGTGTCAAGCTACGGCTTGACACTCCAATGCGGGTAATTGAAACCTGATTGATTTTATAGGAGTAAACATGAAACGCTTCACCCTGCTGCCTCTTCTCGCCCTTCCCCTGCTGGCCAACGCCGCAGACCCTGCAAAGCCGCTGGATGGCGCGGAATTGTATAAAACCAAAACCTGTTTTACCTGTCACGGCAAAGATGCCAAAACGCCATTGCTACCTGTGTATCCCAAGCTCGCCGGACAAAACAAAGACTACGCGCTGCAACAAATGAACGACATCAAAAGCGGCGCACGCAGCAACGGCATGACCGCCGCGATGAAAGGCATTATGCACCTGGTCAATGATGAAGAAATCGCCGTGTTAGCCGAATGGCTGTCCGCGCAACAACCGTAATGCAAGTGAGGAGTTTAATGATGAAAACAGATTTACAATCAGCCGCTTGGCTTGGTCTGTCTGCGTTGAGTGCGATTGGTACCGCAACTGCGCTGGGTTTGTTTCTGGCGGGCACTGCCTATGCAGCGGGCGGGGAAGCCGCCGCGCCGCCCTCCGACGGCAAACCCGTGCAATGGAACGCCAATCTAAACGCGGAAGAAAGCGAGCAATATCAAGTCATGCACATGCCGACCCAACGCGAAGGCGGCATTGAAATTTACGAAGTGTGCGCCGGTTGCCACCTCACCGAAGGCTGGGGCAGCGAAGACGGCACCTTCCCGCAAATCGCCGGGCAACACCGCTCTGTGCTGGTGAAACAACTGGCCGACATTCGTGCTGGCAATCGTGACAACCCCACCATGTACCCATTCGCTGGTTCCCGCTCTATCGGCGGCGTGCAAGCCATGGCTGATGTCACGGATTACATCGCCAAATTGCCGATGAATCCCAGCAACGGCGTCGGGCCAGGCACCGATTTAGAGCGCGGCAAGAAATTGTACGCCGATAACTGCGTGCGCTGTCACGGCGAAAACGGCGAAGGCAACGCCGAGAAATATTATCCGCTGATTCAGGGCCAGCATTATTTGTACATGTTGCGCCAATTTGAATGGATCCGTGACGGCAAACGCCGCAATGCCAACCCGGATATGGTCAAGCAAATCGCCGAATTTACCAATGACGACATGAAAGCGGTGATTGATTACACTTCACGCATCAAGCCGCCAGCAGACAAACTCGGCAAACCGGGCTGGAAAAACCCGGATTACGATTAGTCCAATGTAGGGTGGGTAAAACGTCTTTTTTGCCCACCATCCCGCCGCAATGGTGGGCAACGACAAGATGTTGCCCACCCTACATCAGTTGTCAAGGATGATTTATGCCCCACGCTATCACCTACCGCCTTCTCACCCTCGCCGCCATGTTGGTTCTGGTCGCGGTATTTTTCTCGCCAGTGTGGTGGGTTTCGCTCAAAGCCCCGAATTACCCGCCGGAAGCCTTCCCCGACGGGGTGCGGATTCATTTCCATTTCAACGGTGTGTTCAATGGTTGCCAGAAAGTCATTTCCACTGAAATTCAAGAAGACGAAGCATTAAATTGCGTACATGAAATGAACACCATAAACCACTATGTTGGTATGTATCCAATTGAATCAGCAGCAATCATTGAACGTGGATTTTCTAGTCAATTGGTGGCGTTTTTAATGGTCATGTTGGGCGCATTTCTCATGCCTGGCAAAAAATCACAAGCTGCGTTGCTAACCGTTGGTTTTAGTGCAATTGCGCTCTGGCTGTTTATGATGTTATTTAGCAAAGGCGGGGTCTTTTTAACCTCGCCGGGCTATATTGACGCACTGCTGTTTTCATTGGACTTAGAACGTAAAGAAATCGCCGAATGGACGGGGTATGCGGCAATGGTTGACAACTACCGCGATAGTTTGGGCGTATATTTTAGAAATCCTGAAGAAATCAATCCGCGTGTTAATTTTATCGGACAAGCAATTTATGTTATTGCTGCGGGTTTGATCGGCGCAATGTTATTTTTAATTGGCGGCATCTTATTAAAAAATAATTGGTTTTACTGGCTGTTGGTATTAATTCCAATTGCCTTGCCGATTTTCTTTATTGTGGATTATGCTGCATGGTTGTGGTGGTATGGTCATACCCTCAATGACATGGCGGCATTTAGCATTAAACCCTTTATGCCTACCGTATTTGGCGACGGCAAAGTCGCGCAATTTTCAACCCATTCCTATCCGCATTATGGCTTTGCTTTGATGCTGATTTCTTCAGTTCTTTTAACGTTTGCCGCGTTGCTGCGGCGCAAGCAGTTAAAAGGTGGTGCATGAAATACGCTTGCTTGGCTTTTTCGGCGCTTTATTTTTTCCCTGCTGTTCTTTGTGCGGCGGCTGATTTAGAAAATGGCGAGGAAATCAACCAAATTTGTGCCACCTGTCACGGCGAGTTTGCACAAGGCGGCAAACAAGGCGAATATCCGCGTCTTGCTGGCCAGCCAGCGGGATTTATTGAAAGCCAATTAAAATTATTCCGCGCCCGCGCCCGCACCAACATGCCGATGTTGCCGCACACCGAACAGCGCGAATTGCCGGACAACGACATCACCGATGTATCGGCGTTTATCGCCCAAATCCAACTGCCCAGCCAATTACCGCCGATCCAAGAAAATAACTTTGACGCGCTGAAACGCTTAAAAGACGCCAAAAAAGTCCTCAACATTCCGCGCACTGAAGGGAACGCTGAACACGGCGAAACACTGTACCGCAAAGAATGCCAAAGCTGCCACGGCCAGCGCGGTGCTGGCAAAGCCGACAAAGCCGTCCCCATGCTCGCCGGGCAATACACCGATTATTTATGGCGGCAGGTCGATAAATATTTGCACAAACAACGTATTCACGATCCTGATGCGCCGAATGAAGCCGAATTGCTGGCGGCGTTTAGCAAGCAAGAATTGCAGGATATTTTCGCGTATCTGTCGGTGTGCGATGATTGAAACCCCAGATTGTCGGCATGGCATCCAGTGATTACAATGAACGCCATGACCGCACAGGAGAAAATCATGGCAACCCTCAGCATTCATCATCTTGATGAGCAGTTAAAACAGCAATTGTGCTTGGAAGCCGCCAAACACGGTTGGTCAATGGAAGAGGAAATTCGCCAGATTTTGCGGCGGCATTTGCTTCCCGCCCGCAACCCCGGCTTGGGAACCCGTTTGCGACAACGCTTCGCCGAGAGCGGTGGGGTGGAACTCGAATTGCCGCAGCGCAAACCAGCACGAATAGCCGATTTTAGCGGTGACGATGCATGATCATGCTCGACACCAATGTGTTGTCGGAAGTGATGCGTCCAAAACCAGAAAAATTCATCTCGCTCCCACGCGCCGCGTGGGAGCGTGGTTGCACCGCGATGCGGTGCGAGCCACAGCGCGGCACTTCGGCGTTCCCACGCAGCGCGTGGGAACGAGAAAACTTGCCGTGCACCAGCGAAGGCATTGCCGCTTTTCGCGGTCAGGGCAAAGGCGGCGCGACACAACGATTGCTGGCGGATCGCCGCCAAGACGAGGTGGGGCATACGCCGTGAGTGCTTATCTGCTGGATACTTTCATCTCGCTCCCACGCGCCGCGTGGGAGTGTGGTTGCACCGCGCTGCGGTGCGAGCCGCAGCGCGGCACTTCGGCGTTCCCACGCAGCGCGTGGGAACGAGAAAAACGCGCAATGTGGGTGATTTTTCCCTATCCGTGTGTTGCATGTGTTGAATCCGTGGGAACACGCATGAAAACCCTGAATTACCTGCTCCTGCTCTGTCTTTCTCTCCCCACCCACGCCGCGCCGTCTGCGCTGCAAGACCTGCTGGACAAAGCCCAAACTGGCGACATCATCGACATCCCGCCCGGCGTTTATCAGGGGCAATTGATTGTCGAGGCGGGCATAACCCTGGACGGCCACAACCAAGTCACGCTTGACGGCGGCGGCAAAGGCACAGTGGTGGTGCTGGACAGCGACGGCGCACAATTGCGCAATCTGCGCCTTACCAATTCTGGCAATTCCCACAACGACATTGACGCTTGCGTACAGGTGCGCGGCAATTTCAACATTATCAAAGACAACGTGCTGGATAATTGCCTATTCGGTGTGGATTTGCAGCAATCCAGCAACAACATTGTGCGGCGCAACAAGATTTCTTCCAAACCGGTCGAATTGGGACAGCGCGGCGATGCCATCCGCTTGTGGTACAGCATGGGCAACCAAATCACCGGCAATACCATTGAAGATTCCCGCGACACCGTAGTGTGGTATTCCAAGGATAATTTAATCGCTGAAAACACCGCCACCCGTGGGCGTTACGCCCTGCATTTCATGTATTCGCAATACAACAAAGTGGAAAAAAACCGCTATTTCAATAATTCCGTCGGCATTTTTCTGATGTACAGCGACGGCGTGGCAGTGCTTGACAACTACATCGCCCACGCCACCGGCACCACCGGCATGGGCATTGGCTTCAAGGAAACCAGCGGCGTGACAGTGGCGGGCAATACGATTTTGTACTGCGCCGCCGGGGTCTATCTGGACTTGTCGCCCTACCAGCCAGATTCTATCAATCTGATTGAAAACAACACCTTAGCCTACAACGGCGCGGGCATTTTGTTTCACAACGACTGGACTGGCAACGAAATCAAAAACAACCGTTTTCAAGGCAATCTCGCCCAAGTCGCGGTGCAAGGCGCAAGTACCGCCAAGCGCAATCTCTGGCAAGGCAACCACTGGGACGACTACGAAGGTTTCGATAGCGACCACAACGGCATTGGCGACACGCCCTATCAGCTTTACGCCTATGCCGACCGCTTGTGGATGGAAAACCCATCGGCGCGTTTTTTCAAAGCCTCGCCGATGCTGGAAGTGCTGGATTTCCTTGAGCGCCTCGCGCCGTTTAGTGCGCCAAGTTTGGTGTTGGAGGATGGGCAGCCGGTGCTTGAGTAAAGATGCCATCTTTTGCAGAGATGGCCTCTTTAACCGCTTTAGCCATCGCGCTATGTTTCACCCTCCCCGCCCACGCCGCCGACTTCACCAACGACCTCCCGCAATCTCAGGTTGCTGTTAATGCGTAAGTCCTATCATGATTAAGGGTATATTCCAACCGATAACAATAGACTTGTCCTGGATTTAACTTATTGAATTACGAAGTTATTTTTTAGGTT
>DYPE01000136.1 GCA_020720085.1 Dichelobacter nodosus
AATGTTGGGCACGTCCGGCCCGGAGTCTACTCGGTCGATGTTCATAGTTTGTCTCGCTGGTTAAAAAATCATAACATTATCATTTTAATTCAAATGATTATAATCCAGGCGCAGTACCCGCTGGCGCTTCCTGCCGTGCGCGCGCCTGGCGGTGCAAAATGCCGGAAAATTCGTCCAAGAATGTGCCATAACGCACGGACAGGCGGTCAATTTGTGCGGAAAAGGCATTATAAGCCAGCACCGCCGGAATGGCGGCAAACAGTCCCAGCGCGGTGGCGATCAGGGCTTCAGAAATGCCAGGCGCAACCATTTGCAAGGTAGCTTGCTGTACGCCGGCAAGTCCATGAAAAGCGTGCATAATACCCCACACTGTGCCGAACAAGCCCACATATGGGCTGACTGAACCCACGCTGGCCAGGGCAGCAAGGTGATGTTCCAATTCATCCAATTCGCGTTCCAGCGCCACACGCATGGCGCGTTGCGCGCCGTGCAAAATTTCCATAGGTTCAGTGCCCGTCTGTTTGCGCAGGCGTACAAATTCGGTGTACCCTGCCTCAAAAATTGCCTCTAGGCCAGAGGCAAGGTATTGTTCGTCGCTGACCCTGGCATACATGCGCGGCAAATCGCGCCGCCGCCAGAATTCATCTTCAAAATATTCCGCGTTGCGCGCTGCACGGTGCAAGGCAATGCGCTTGCGAAAAATCAAGTACCAAGAATAAAGCGAGGCCAACGCCAATAACAGCACTACAATTTGCACTGGCACGGTGGCTTTGAGGAGCAGATTCAGCACGTCAAGACTGGCTGAAAGATTGAGGGATAGAGAAGAAAAATCTGTAAAATTCATAAGATTCGTTCCAGCAGCCAAGAAGGAATACGGCACGGACGCCCGCTGCCGTCAGCAATCGCCGCCAGCCGCACCGAGGCACGGCACAGCGTGCAATCCGCACGGTTGAGGGTCTGTACCAGGGTCAGCGTGGCCTTACCCACTTCTGCCACCTGGCTGGCCACATGCAATAATTCATTAAACCGTGCGGGCTTGTAATAATCTACCGTAATCTGGTACACCACGAACAATAATCCCTCGCTTTGGCGGAGATTATCCTGTTCTACGCCCAGGTTACGCAACCATTCTGTACGCGCCCGCTCAAAAAATTTAAGATAATTAGCATGATACACCATGCCGCCCGCGTCGGTGTCTTCATAATATATCCGCACTGGCATGTGCGCCACGTGCGCCGAGGCGTGGTCAATGGGCTGAATCAATGGCTATCCGGTTGGATATGTTCCAACACGTCCAATACATCAATGGTGGTTGCCAAGGCTCCGGCAGCATGATGGGTATGCCCTTCCGACAAGGCTTCTAGCACGCCGCGCAGGGTATCTGCCAATTCGCCCGGCGAAAAATCGGAGGGGTAGGATTCACGGCGGTGGCGGGCGGCTAGGGAAATTAAATCTTCCGGCTCCAGTCCAACGCCAGCAAGATCGCTCCACCCCCATATGCGGGCAAACAACACGGTAAGCTCACGCGCCGCGTCTTCGGTGATTTCCACATGCAGCAAGTTATCCTGCGTGTCGGTCAATTCCAATTGCAACAACCTGCCGTTGGCAAGGCCAGTGGCGGAATGAATGCGCGGTTTATGGGTGATCATGAAGTTCTTTATGTTTTGAATTACCATTAACAAGACTGGCGTGCACAATGGGCACTACCGTCAAGCGACTGTTCCGTGCGCCTGGCGCGTGGAGCATTACGGGAACCGGCAATGCCTGGTATCATTATGGGTAGGTTCCAGGTACCATTATAATAAACTTCTATACAGTGTAGCCAATGATGGATTATTCAGATTCCACTAGCCGGATCATGATTGTAGATCGCTCTGAAGTTGCACGGTCTATTATCTCCCATATCTTGCAAAAAGAAATGCCCAATGCGTTCATTGTCACCACCGGTAGCGCGGAGGAGGCATTGGAATATTTGCACCGCGAAAAATTCGATCTTATCACCACCGCCTTGTTGCTGCCTGGCCTGGATGGCCTGGATTTGTGCCATGAGGTGCGCAAAAGTGAAAAGCAATCCTTTACGCCCGTCATTGTGGTGTCCAGCGATGCGGATCGGCGCTTGCTGCGCGAAGGATTTTCAGCAGGTGTTACGGATTATTTTAATAAATCACTAGGTTACCGCAAGCTGGTCGAGTTTATCAAGGATGTGTGCCAGCGCCATGCCGGGTTGGTAGGGCGGATTTTGTACGTTGAGGACAGTATCATCACAGCGGAAAAAACCAAGGCGGTGATGCAAAATCACGGCTTGCAAATTACCCACCTCACCCGCGCCGAGGAGGCGTTGGAATTGATAAAACACATGGATCCCGGTGAACGCACTGAATATGATGTGATTTTCACCGATTTTTTCCTGGAAGGCGAAATGACTGGCGGCGATTTACTGTACGCCATCCGCACGCAATTACATTACTCCCGCCAGGATTTGCCGGTGTTGGTGGTGACCGTTCAAGACAACCAAGAATGCCAGGCAGATGTATTTCATGCCGGTGCCAATGACTTTATCACCAAACCCGTGATTGAAGAAGTGCTCATCGCGCGCCTTAAATCGCTACTGCTGGTCAAGCACCAATATAATGTGCTCAAACGCTATTCACGCGACATGTACCAACTGGCCACCACCGATGGCTTAACCAGCGTACGCAATAAGCAATACTTACTGGACGAAGGCCCTGAATTCCTGAAAAAAAACCCGGTAAGTTGTGTGCTGATGGTGGATATTGACCACTTGGAACGCATTAATGAAGAACACGGCCATATCATTGGCGACCACGTGTTGCACGTGGTGGGGTATTTCCTCACTTCGTTTTTCCCTGAGGAAAAAAACTTAATTGCGCGTTTTGGTGGTAAAAAATTTACTGTGCTTATCGCTGGCTGTGATTTGGAGCATGGTGCCAAGCAGGCTGAATCCTTGCGCCAAAAAATCATGGAATTAAAACCAGAAGGGATTCAAGTCACGGCCAGCATCGGCCTCGCATCTTCCTCCGGGCTTGGCGAAACCACGTTACAAGCCTTGTTGGCAGACGCAGACAGCGCCTTGACCGCAGTGCGTGCCAAAGGGTTCAACCGCACATGCGCTTGTACGGTAGATAAAACGTATAAAACCATCAGCGTTCCCAAATTGGAATCCTAGCCCTTAGCTTAGGCCACGCGCGGCTGGCAGGCACGCCTTTGCTTTATCGGTTACAACGCAATAAAAAACCCGTAACACGGCACCGTGGTACGGGTTTTTTTATTTTGTGCAATTGGCGGAGAGAGAGGGATTTGAACCCCCGGAAAGTCACCCTTCAACGGTTTTCAAGACCGCCGCTTTAAACCGCTCAGCCATCTCTCCTGTATTAACCTTCAATTATCGTCTGTTATTGGATAAATTTCAAGACAGGAAGTCGGCGTGATGGCATAAATTTGCAAGTATTCTCCCCAATTGTGCAATCCCATGCGGTTGTTGGCAATCGAACCGGTGATCCGCACGCGCAGGCCATCTTGCTGAAAATCTTTTGCCAAATCCAGCAACATAAACCGCTTCCCTTGTGTGTCGGTCAGTCCATAAAATCCACCTTCCAGAGGAACATACTGAACTACACCCAATATATTAATTTTATTTTCTTTTTTATCTGGCGGTATGGGCGGCCACGCTTCCTCTGCCGCCAGACATAGATGTGCCGTTAGTAAAAAACAAATATTTGATAACAAAATTATTTTATTTTTCATGGTATTGTGTCGTGTATTAGTAAATTAGAGATTGCTAATATACTTTGGCTGTATTATACTAAGTCTCAGTTGTCATTCGGAAACGGTTTTGCACCGTTGATGGACAACATTGTGAGTATAACAACAGTTCCACTGTAACGGAGTATTTTTATATGAAAACTTTAGTTAAAGCAATCGCTCTTTCTGCCGCGTTCGGCGCTGCTGCGCTTTCCTCTACTGCTGCCAATGCCTGGGGTCCTTGGGGCGGCGGTCCTTGGGGCGGTGGCCCTTGGAACAGCAATAGCAATAACTGGAATGATTTCCTTGGTGATGGCAATGGCTGGGGCGACTTCAGCATGAACATGAGCGGCGGTGGCCGTGGCTGGGGCCGTGGTAACAACCGTTATTATGATTCCTATGGTTATGGCTATGCTCCTTATGGCGCTCCATACGGCGGTGGCTATGCACCTCCTGCACCTTACGGCTATGCTCCTCCTCCTGCGCCTTACGGCTATGCGCCTGCGCCTGCGCCTGCTGCTCCCGCAGCTCCTGCTGATGCCAAATAAAATCAGTTTATTACGCTAGTTTAGGAAGACGGGAGAGGCGATGTCTTCCCGTCTTTTTTTGATCATGAGTTTAGGTTATCCATGAGCAGAACCCTGCTAGTCATGCGCCACGCTAAATCGGATTGGGCGAGCCTTACCGCAACCGATTTTGAGCGCCCGTTAAATGCCAGAGGCGTGCAAGACGCGCCGTGCATGGGGCGTTGGTTAAAGGCCAATCAACTCATTCCAGATACTATTATTGCGTCTCCGGCGCAACGCGCCAAGGAAACCGTATTGGCCGTGTGCGCTGAATTACATCTTCCTCAAGAGCGCATCCAATGGCTGCCTTTGATATACGAAGCCATGACATCCACCTTGCGCAAAGTAGTCGATCAAATCCCCCAAACATCGCAGATTACCTTGCTGGTCGGCCATAACCCCGGCATGGAATCATTGGTGCGTTTTTTGTGCGCAGACACGCCCCTTCCGCCCGACGGCAAACTGATGCCCACAGCAGCAATCGCACACATAGAATTAACAGAAGAAACGCCATTACGCCAAGGCAGCGCGCGGTTGATTCAACTGATACGTCCGCGCGATGTACCTTGCGGATAATGCGCATTTTTGGTGGATGGTTACGCGACATTTAACCTAATTTTTGCCATACTACCCCGGATTCCATCTATGCGCCGCACACTTGTCCGTTTCTGGCATCGCCTTTGGCGGAATTCTACGGCCCGCTTTAGCTGCGGCGAACTGTTCATTCCCGCTGTACTCATTGAACAAACTGGGACAACGCATTCCGTCCGCCTGCGCCTAACCGCAGAAAATCCGCCCCGTTTTGAATTGACCGCCATTGACCCGCCACTGCCTTGGCTGGCAACGCCAGTTGCCATAGCGGGAAGCAGCAACCAGGCCAACCTAATCGCCTTTACCTGCAATATTTGCGGCCAACCCGCCGCCGCGCCATTATCGCAGTTGACCGACCGTGAACAACCTTCGTGCGCCTGCGGCTCTAATTTGCGTAAACGATCCCTGATACATGCGCTGTCCATGCGTTTATTTGGCAACAGCCTGGCATTGCCAGATTTTCCGCATCGACCTGACATTCTCGGGATAGGGCTGAGTGATTGGGATGGCTATGCCTCACGCTTGGCCGCCAAATTAGGCTATATCAACACGTTTTATCACACTGAACCACGATTAGATATTACGCAGTTACAACCCGAGCAGGCGGGTCGCTACGATTTTCTGATTAGCACAGAAGTATTTGAGCACATTCCTCAACCGGTGGAGCGTGCCTTTGTCAATGCCTACAACTTATTAAAACCAGGTGGTATCCTTATTTTTTCCGTGCCTTACAAGAAAACTGGAACCAGCGTTGAACATTTCCCGCAACTGCATGACTATCACCTAGAAGAACACAACGGCGAGAGGGTTTTGGTGAATCAAACCGAAGAGGGTCAACGTCAGCAATTCACGCAGTTGATTTTTCATGGCGGCGATGGCTTTACCTTAGAAATGCGCCTATTTTCCGCACCAGACCTGATTCATTATTTAGAGCGTGCGGGGTTTGAAGATATTGTGTTTCACCAAGACCATGCTCCAGAATTCGGCATTCAATGGGCCGTAGATTGGTCTTTACCCATCAGCGCCCGCCGTCCTCTTTAAGCTTGCGTGAATATCCTGGCATTCGACACAACTACTGATTATTGCTCCTGCGCCGTGGCCATGGCAGGGGAAATAATTTTCCGCGAACAAGCGGCATCTCGCCGCCATGCGGAATTGATTTTGCCCATGGCGGAAATGTTGCTGGCCGAATGCGGCTTGTCTCGTTGCGCGCTGGATGCGGTGGCGGTCAGTTGTGGGCCGGGTGGTTTCACGGGTGTGCGCATTGGCATTGGTGTGGCGCAGGGCATTGCCTTGGGGCTGGATATTCCGGCGCTACCCATCTCTACGCTGGCCGCGTTGGCGCAAGGCGCTTTCCGCACTCATAACGCAAAATGGGTCGCAACGGCGTTGGATGCACGCATGGACGAAGTGTATTGGGGGTGCTATACAATTGATGCGGATGGCATCGCAATATTGATGGGAGAAGAATGTGTTGCGCCGCCCTCTGCTGTGGCAGTTCCTTTGGAGGGCAATTGGATTGGCGCGGGCGAAGGCTGGCGTGCGTATGGCACTCTGTTGCCCACCTTGCCCGTAGTTCAATCCCCAATGTATCCTCTGGCGCGAGATTTACTGCCCAACGCGGTACGCTTATTGACACAAGGCAACGGCGTGCCAGCAGAACTGGCCTTGCCTGTGTATTTGCGCAATCAAGTGGTGCAAAGCGCCCGCAATGCAACCACATCCACATAGCCCCGCGCCAATGGCTGGCCTGCCAACACACGGCAAGGACAATCGGGCTCCCCTAATTGGTCAACCACCAATGCGGCCTCACTAAAATCCTCTCCAGCGGTATAGCCATTCACTGTAATTATTGTGCGTATGCCCGCGCCCTGTGCTGCCCGCAGACCATTGCGCGAATCTTCCACTGCCACGCAAGCCGCAGCGGGCAAATTTAATTGCGCCAGGACATAATGATAAATATCCGAGGCGGGTTTTTTGTCCGCCACCACATCGCCCGCACCGATGACTTCAAACCAAGCCACAGACTCTGCCCCCAAAGTGCATTCCAACAAAGTCGTTACATTGGCCAGCGTAGTGGTCGTAGCAATGGCCAGCCGCACGCCATTTTCCCGCGCCTCGCGCAACAACCGCGCCACGCCAGGGCGCAATGGAATATTTCCCTGCTGCAACCGTTGTAAATAATGTGCAGTTTTATTTTTATGCAATTTCGCCAAATAACTGTCCAAATCATCTGGCCTAGGCCATTGTGGATAATCACGATCTAAATAAAACTTCATGCGCTCGCGTCCACCGGTTACGGCCAATAACTCACCGTATAACGCCTCTGACCAGTACCAATCCAGACCTGCATCAACGAAAGCTTGGTTAAACGCAGGCAAATGTCCATCCCGTTCTGTGTCCGCCAATGTGCCATCCACATCAAAAATCAAGGCGGATAAAGGCATTGTTTTCATGAGCAATCCTAAAATTATCGATTGTGCGCGACTCTGGGATCGTATGACCCGCCGCACGCATAAAGTTAACGAAAAAGTTGACAGCCATATGAGATTGCGGCATAATTTACCGCTTATGTGGAGGGGTACCCAAGCGGCCAAAGGGATCAGACTGTAAATCTGCCGGCTCTGCCTTCGGAGGTTCGAATCCTCCCCCCTCCACCAGCCAATTCGGCCTGCGGGTGTAGTTCAATGGTAGAACTTCAGCCTTCCAAGCTGATAGCGTGGGTTCGATTCCCATCACCCGCTCCAAATTATTCATGGCGCGTTGATGTGGTTACAATACAGATCAGCGCCAGGCTTTTCAAGTAAAAAATTGATTGAGTGATGCGTTTTTGCCCATATAGCTCAGTCGGTAGAGCACTTCCTTGGTAAGGAAGAGGTCACCGGTTCAAATCCGGTTATGGGCTCCAATTTAAATTAGTTATATCCGTGTAATCCAGTGATCATTTCTGGGAGATAGTCATCCAATGTCCAAAAGCAAATTTGAGCGTAAAAAGACTCATGTAAACGTAGGCACAATT
>DYPE01000137.1 GCA_020720085.1 Dichelobacter nodosus
GCGTTTACCACCGGCGCGGTGTTTGTGGTGGATGGTGGACAGGTGCGCTAAATGTATTCTCAAGAAAGTTTTTCCATTGAACCATTGGATTTATCCAATCTCCCTACATATTCACATTCTCCGTGGACGCATCCTAATTGGCTTGAATTTACCAAGAGAAAGACCGAGCGGAACCTGTTGTCCTTAAAGAACTCAGAACAACTTATAATTATTAGGTATAGTAATAGTGACATAGTCCAATATTCTTCATTGATATCGTTTTTATTAGCCAAGCAGGATGTGCTACGCATTGTTGATTTTGGCGGCGGCATGGGCCAAACTGTTCCTGCTGCGCTTATCCACTTACCACGCTCTCATCTTGACAGGGTGGAATACCATGTTATTGACAGCCCAATACAGTGCGCGCTGGGTAAAAGTATTTTTGATAAAAATCAATTTGAATTTGTGCATTTTCATCCTGGCATAGCTGCATTTGATCAGGCCAATTCGGCACGGCGTGTGGATATTGTATATAGCTTTTATACCATGCCATACATTTCCACATGGCAAGAGGTTTGGTCGCAATTATTGCGATATGAGCCAACGTATTTTATTTTTGGCTATTGCGTCGTTTCGCAGTTGGATTTTCCATTTGCAGTTATTCAGCATATTGTTTCTCCATTAGGTTATTGTGGAGATGACAATTACATTATAATACCATTACAGGATTTCATAAAATTTTTTCAAGCAAAAAATTACCATTTACTTTTTAATAAATCTGTCGAGCTTTCCTCTTCATTACAAAAAATATCCCCAATCTCTTTTATTAAAAATACAGAAAGTTATTCTGCCATAATACAAAGTAGAACATTAATATTCTCTAAAAAATAACAAATAATTTTTATTTGGAGTTTTAACAATAGGCCGGGCATTAATGAATACATTTCAACATCGTTTTTCTCTAGTTGGCAAAACCGCAGTGATTACTGGCGGCGCGGGTCGGCTGGGTTATCAACACGCCCGCGCGCTGGCGGATTGTGGCGCGAATGTGATTTTGTGGGATATCTCCGCGCCCGCGTTGGACGGGGTATTGGCTCGGTTGCGCGACGAATTCCCTGGCCATCCATTTCATGGCGCAATGGTTGACATTACCCAGCCAGAAACGGTGCGTGAGGGATTGCAACAAATTCTGCAACTACATGGCGGAATTAATATTTTAGTGAATAATGCCTCTATCGATCCTAAGGTAAAGGATACCGGCGATAAACAGAGTCTGCTAGAAGCCTCGCGTTTTGAATGGTTTCCCCTGAATGAATGGCAACGGCAAATAGACGTGGGCCTGACTGGCGCTTTTTTATGCAGCCAAGTGTTGGGCGCATGGATGGCGGATCATGGCGGCGGCGTTATTTTAAATATTGCTTCCGATTTGTCCGTCATTGCGCCGGATCAGCGTCTGTATCGCAAGGAGCATCTGCCAGAAACGCAACAGCCGAAAAAACCGGTGACCTACTCGGTGATTAAAACTGCCTTGCTGGGCCTGACCCGTTATTTGGCGTCGTATTGGGCTACACAGCAAGTGCGAGTGAATGCGCTGTCGCCGGGCGGTATTTTTACCGATGAGCCGGAAGAATTTGTCAACCGCTTGACCAACCTGATCCCCATGGGCCGCATGGCCAGCCATGACGAATACATTTCCGCGATTCAATTTTTGTGCAGCGACGCATCTAACTATATGACCGGCCAGAATATTGTCATGGACGGCGGCAGAACCATTTTGTAATCCACAGGAATTGGGCATGAGCATATTGATTGACGCGCAAACCAAGGTATTGTGCCAGGGCTTTACCGGCAAGCAAGGCACGTTTCATTCCGAACAAGCGCTGGCTTATGGCACGCGCCTGGTGGGCGGGGTAACGCCGGGGCGCGGCGGTCAGACGCATTTGGGTCTGCCGGTGTTCAACACCATGCGCGAGGCTGTGGCGCAAACCAGCGCGGAGGCGACGATGATTTATGTGCCCGCCGCGTTTGCGGCGGATGCCATTCTGGAAGCAGCAGACGCTGGTATCCGGGTGATCGTGTGTATTACCGAGGGCATTCCGGTATTGGACATGCTCAAGGTCAAAGCGGCATTGGCGGATTATTCTGGCGTGCGCTTGATTGGCCCTAATTGTCCCGGCATTATCACGCCAGGCGGTTGTAAAATTGGCATTATGCCGGGCGCAATTCATACGCCAGGCAAAATTGGCATTATTTCGCGCTCTGGCACATTGACGTATGAGGCGGTATGGCAAACCACGCAACTGGGTTTGGGCCAGAGCACTTGCATAGGCATTGGTGGCGATCCGATTCAGGGCATGAATTTCGTGGATTGTTTGGAATTGTTTAACCACGATAGCCAGACGCAAGGGGTTGTGTTAGTTGGAGAAATTGGCGGGCAGGCAGAAGAGTTGGCCGCTGAATTTATCCAATCCCAGGTGGATAAGCCAGTTGTGGCGTATATTGCCGGCATGACCGCGCCGCCTGGCAAGCGCATGGGCCATGCTGGCGCGATTATCGCGGGCGGACAAGGTACTGCTGGAGCCAAGGTTGCGGCGCTAGAGGCCGCCGGTGTAGCCATTGCGCAGTCCCCGGCGGAGATTGGCCAAAAAATATTTGAATTATTAACTAAACGAGGCGGATGATGAAAAAAATTGAGGCAATCATTAAACCATTTAAATTGGATGATGTGCGCGAGGCGTTACATGCGCAGGGCGTGACGGGCATGACCGTAACCGAGGTCAAGGGCTTTGGTCGCCAGAAAGGGCATACCGAGTTGTACCGAGGCGCAGAGTATGTGGTCGATTTTCTGCCCAAAATCCGGCTCGAAATCGTGGTGGCGGATGATCGTGCGGATGCAGTAGTGGAAACGATTATTGAAAAAGCGCGCACTGGTAAAATTGGCGATGGTAAAATTTTTGTCTCTACCATTGATAAAACCTTGCGTATCCGCACCGGAGAATTGGACGAGGACGCATTGTAATCTGTATGAACAACTTGCCCTGGTTGTTGTTATTGATGGCGCTGGCGGGGTGGTGGTATTGGTCATTACAGGCGCGCGAGCGCGCAATACAGTTGTGTGTGAAGCTTTGCGGGCGTTACGAAGTGCAATTGTTGGATCAAACGGTAAGTTTGGCCAAGATGCGTTTGGTGCGCGAGGTGGGCGTGTTTTATATTGAACGCCACTATGTATTTGATTTTAGTGGCGATGGCGAATCGCGCCAACAGGGTAGATTAGTCTTGCGCGGCATGGCGTGTATTTTTGCAGACATGCCAGGATATTGTGATAACCTTATTTTACCCGTCTAAGCACGGGCTTGCCTCTGGGCGGTGGTGGCGGTGGCGTATCTGAGGATTCTTCATCCATTTCTGCTTCAGGGACATTTGCCATCGTGGGTTCAAAGGTCATGCCTTGTCCAGTTTCACGGGCATGAATGGACAGCACCGCGTGCACAGGGATGGTGACTAAGTGTGGCGTGCCGGAAAAACGGGCGCGGAATTGTATCCATTCATCTCCTAAATCGAGGGCTTGCACTGCCGACGGCGCAATATTCAGCACAATTTTGCCATCCTTGACAAATTGCACGGGAACCCGGCAATCCTTGTCATCGGCGTTTACTAAAATGTGCGGCGTCATGTTGTTGTCCACAATCCAGTCAAACACCGCACGTAGCAGATAGGGTTGGATAGGAATTGTGGCTGGTTTGGCCTTATTATTTCGCATGGTATACCGTCAGAAGGCTTTTTTGCTGATAAAACCAACAAAAAATGCGCGGTTGGTACGCTGCGCATTTTCTGTTGGCGCACCCACAAGGTGTGGGCGCGCTAGAGTGTAGTTTTAATGAATATCGCGCCAGTATTCTTTCTTCAGAATAAAAGCCACGATTAAGAACAAGAACAGGAAGCCAAGAACATATGGCCCCATGGCCAGCCGTGTGGTTTTAGCCGGTTCGCCCATGTATTCCAGATAAGCTACTAAGTCGCGCACTTCCTTTTTATAAGAAGCTGCTTTGGCCTTGGCGGCGTCATCTGCCGGTTCCACACCCACAATCATTTCATGAGCGTGGCCGTCTGCACCGGTTATGGTTTCCTTGACTGCTTTTTGCCGTCCTTGCAGCTCCCACAGCACGTGCGGCATCCCTACGTCCGGGAACACCAAGTTGTTGGTGCCCGTAGGGCGCTTGTCGTCCTCGTAGAAGGTCAGCAGATAGGTGTACAGCCAATCTACGCCACGGGCACGGGCGATCACGCTCAAGTCCGGCGGGGTGACGCCAAACCAGCGCTTGCCGTCTTCGGCAGTCATAGCAACATTCATCGTGCTACCCACTTTGTCAGCGGTAAACATGAGATTTTGTGCTACTTGGTCATCCGTTAACCCTAAATCCTTGCCCATGCGGTTAAAGCGCATGAACTTGGCAGAGTGGCAGCTTAAGCAGTAATTAACAAACAGCTTGGCACCATTTTGCAGCGAGGCAGTGTCAGTCAAATCGGTGTTGGCCGATTGTAACTTTACTTCGCCGCCGGAAGCCCATACTAGGGAAGGGAGCACCATCAATAAAACAATCAGTTTTTTCATTGCAGGATTCCTTGTTATCGCCTGGTTATCAGTGGTGGTAATTGACGCGTTCCGGCGGTTCCTTGTATGAATCCAAGGAAGAGTATATCGGCATCAAGAGGAAAAACGCGAAGTACAACACGGTAAACACGCGCGCCAAGTTGGTGTATAACTCCGTTGCTGGTTGCGTGCCCAGCCAGCCTAACGCCACAAAAGAAACAACAAAAATGGCTACGGCAATCTTAAACAAAGGCCCCTTGTAACGCATGGATTTAACTTTGCTAAAATCCAGCCACGGCAACAGAAACAAAATTACAATCGCCGCACCCATGACGATTACGCCAGGGAATTGTGAGTTAAACATCGGCGGCACTGCACGTAGCATGGTGTAAAATGGTGTGAAATACCACAGTGGCACGATGTGCGCCGGGGTTTTTAGCGGATCAGCAGGCAGGAAGTTGTCTTTTTCCAAGAACCAGCCGCCTAAATCCGGTGCATAAAAAATAACCGCACAGAATGCCATCAAAAAGACAATTACGCCGACAATGTCTTTCACCGTATAGTACGGGTGAAACGGGATACCGTCCAGCGGTATGCCATTGGCGTCTTTTTTCTTTTTGATTTCAATGCCGTCTGGATTATTGGAGCCCACGTCGTGCAGGGCCATGATGTGTACCACTGCCAAGGCAAGCAGAATCACTGGCACTAACATCACATGAAAGGCAAAGAAACGGTTAAGCGTGGCGTCGGCAATCACGTAATCACCGCGAATCCACACTGCGACGTCTTCGCCAATCACAGGAATGGCGCTAAACAGGTTGACAATCACTTGCGCGCCCCAAAAGGACATTTGCCCCCAGGGCAGCAAATAGCCCATGAAGGCTTCTGCCATTAATGCGACGTAAATCACCATGCCCAGCAGCCACACCATTTCACGCGGCGCACGGTATGAGCCATACATTAAACCACGGAACATGTGGAGATAGACCACAATAAAAAAGAAGGATGCGCCCGTGGAGTGCATGTAGCGGATCAGCCAGCCCCAGTCTACATCACGCATGATGTATTCTACCGAGTCAAAAGCCATTTTTTCATCCGGCTTGTAGTGCATGGTGAGGAATATGCCGGTGAGAATTTGCATAACCAGCACCAGCAGGGCCAGCGAGCCAAAGTAATACCAGAAGTTAAAGTTTTTTGGGGCGTAATAACGGGCTAAATGGTCATTCCAGATATGGCCCAGCGAGGGCATGCGGGAATCGACCCATTGTAGGATGGCTTTCATTAGGCGGCTCCTTGATCTTCACCAATGATAATGCGCGTGTCGTTTGCGAATTTGTACGGCGGTACCACGAGGTTAGTGGGTGCAGGCACTCCTTTATACACCCGACCCGCCAAGTCAAATAATGAGCCATGGCAAGGACAGAAAAAGCCGCCTTTCCATTCTGCGCCCAAGTTGTGCGGATCCGTTTCCTTCACATAGGAAGGAGAGCAGCCTAGGTGGGTGCAAATGCCGACCACGACCAGATATTCTGGCTTAATCGAACGTGCTTCATTTTTAGTGTATTCCGGTTGCTGCGGCTGCACAGAATCTGGGTCAGCCAGCGTGCCATTGAGACCCGCGAGGTCTTGGAGATTCTTTTCCGTACGACGGACTACCCACACGGGTTTGCGCCGCCATTCCACAGTCAGCCTTTGGCCGGGTTCTAATTTGCTAATGTCCACTTCCACAGGCGCGCCAGCGGCTTGAGCGCGGGCGCTAGGGTTCATGGAAGTAATAAAAGGGACAGCAGTGAAGCCCACACCCACCGCGCCCACCACCGTGGTGGCTGCGATTAGTAAACGGCGGCGGCTGTGATTGATTTCCTCAGTGCTGAAACTCATTCCCTTATGTGCGCTCATGACGCCTTCAGTGCTCATAATGTATACAATCTCCCAGAGTTTGTTCTTAAAATCCTGGCCGGTGGCGCAAGGTACGCGAGAGCCAGGCACCCATCCGGGCAAAGAATCCTATAATCCAGCCTAGAGGTCAAGGGTATTTTGTTTTTCCTTATAAATACATGCACCTGTCCAGAGCGTGCGCAGATAGGGAGTGGCGTATATTCAATGTCTGCGCTGCGTAATGTAGGCAGCCAATTCGCGTAAGGACTCGGCCTGCCCGCCCAAACCATCCAGGCTGGCCACTGCGTCTGCGGTCAATTCTTGCGCCATATCGCGTGCGCCTGCCAGCCCAAGCAGTGCCGGGTACGTTGGCTTGTTGCGGGCGCGATCCGCACCCTGGGCTTTGCCTAGGCTGGCGGTGTCGCTAATTTCGTCCAAAATGTCGTCGTGAATTTGGAATGCCAAGCCAATGCAGCGCGCGTAGTGCGCCAGGCGTTCGACAATGGTGGCGTCCACTTGGGGCGAGGCTAATACGCCCATGTGGACGGCTGCGGCAATCAGGGCGCCAGTTTTATGGATGTGCATGTTTTCCAATTGCGCCAATGTCAGTTCCTGACCTACGGCTGCCATGTCAATGGCCTGACCGCCCGCCATGCCGCGCGAGCCGCTGGCGTGGGCTAAGGTTTGCACCATAGCCAGACGCTGTTCTGCGTGCAATTCGCCTGCTGTGGCCAGCGTGTGGAACGCCAGCGTTTGCAAGGCATCGCCAGCCAGGATTGCGGTCGCCTCATCAAAGGCAACATGGCAGGTAGGCTGGCCACGGCGCAGCCCGTCGTCATCCATGGCAGGTAAATCGTCATGCACCAGTGAATAGGCGTGAATGAATTCCACTGCGCACGCTGGCGCATCTAGCGCGGCTTCTTGCGCGCCCACTGTAGCGCCTGTCAGGTATACCAACAATGGCCGCAGCCGTTTGCCGCCATTTAACACAGCGTAGCGCATGGCTTGGTGTAACCGTGCAGGCTGCACGTCGGCTCCAGGCAGGTATTGCGCCATGCACGCAACGGCGCGTTGGCCATAATATTCACGCAATTCAGCCAGCGCCATCGGCTTTCTCCTGCGGCGCAGGCACGCTGTCTAGCACGCACGGCTGCGGCGTATCGCCAAGCAGAATATCTATTTTTTGCTCAGCATCACTTAGCGCCTGTTGGCATACGCGGGTCAGTTGTACACCGCGCTCAAAATGTTGTAGCGATTCTTCTAAAGGCAAATCCCCTTGCTCCAGCTTAAGTACCAGTGCTTCCAGCTCTTGCAAGGATTTTTCCAAATTCATTGGGATATTTTTTTTAGCCATAGCCGGTTTCAGACAGTGGTTATTGAGTGGTATCCGGCCATGGGTAGGCCAGCGCAGCAGAGTTTTCTATTTTAATGC
>DYPE01000138.1 GCA_020720085.1 Dichelobacter nodosus
TATTCGCTTGGCAGCGGGGTTATTCAACCTAAAAAATAACTTCGTAATTCAATAATTTAAATCCAGGGCAAGTCTAATATACATGGCGCGCGGCAAATGGAAACGCTGGGTAATAATCACCGCGCTAGATACCTGAAAAATATCCCGCGCGCGGTACAAGCTGTCATAGGTATCAAACCCGGCGTGATCCAAGAAAATGTCTTCTGGTTTCACGCCATTGCGTAGCATGTATTGGCGCATGGCGTTCACTTCGTCATACTCCACCTGTCCATGGTCACCGGACAACAGCAGTTTGCGCACCTTGCCTAGACGATACAATGCCAAGCCTTCCTCTAACCGGGCGTGCAACATCCCGGATACCTGACCGCCAGGATGGACGCGCGCGCCTAACACAATCGCCGCTTCAACTGCTGGGATGGCGTCTGCGCTAGCATGGCAATACGGGCGCGCTTGCTGCAATATCCACAGATTTACCCCAGCAACACCCGTAAGCACAGACAGCAAGCCAATGAAAATAAATATGAAAAACTTAGTGTGCCGCCGGATGAACGGCAGTAGGGAAAAGTGTCTGGCGCGGCCAACTGTGGCCATTAGGCAGCCAACACCGGCAGATACACCACACGCGGCAATTCAACAATAAACGCGCTGCCTTTGCCTTCTTCACTATGCACCAATATCTCGCCGCCCATCATGTGCGCGACTTTCTGGCTGATGGTAAGACCCAGTCCTGTGCCGCCATATTTGCGGCTGGTGGACGCACCGGCTTGCGCATAGGGTTTGAAGAGTCTTTGCAATTGTTCTTCATTAATGCCTATGCCATGATCTTTTACAATAAAACGCAGCCATGGCATGTCATTTTTAGTGAAATCTTCAACAGTAAGTTGAATAGTATCATTTTCGGTAAATTTGGTGGCATTGCTGAGAAAATTAAATAAAATCTGCCGAGTTTTCATTAAATCCGCGTGCATTTCACCTAAATCATCTGCGAGATCCAATTCCAGCGCGTTATTCTTTTTTTCTAGCGACGGCATAATTGCCAAGGAAATTTCGCGCACCATGTTATATACATCAAATGGCTCGATATGAAGTTCCATTTTCCCAGATTCGATTTTAGATAAATCGAGAATGTCATTGATCAAATTTAGCAAATGTTTGCCTGCGTAATTGACCTTGGCTAAATCCATGGCCAAGTCGCTTTCGCCTTCTTCTTGGGCTTGTTCATACAGCATTTCGCTATAGCCGATAATGCCGTTGAGTGGTGTGCGCAATTCATGGCTAACGCTGGCAATAAATAAACTTTTCGCCTGGCTGGCATCATCGGCTGCTTGCTTGGCCAGCATCATGGCCTCTTGCGCAGCTTGCGCTTCCTGTGTGCGCTCTTCTAATTCTTCCATTACCAATAAATTATTAGAAAATTGTTTATATAGCACATGGATGATGTAATAATTTACCACGACTGTCAAAATAACGAATGCCACATGAATTAAGGTAATACTCCATCCTTGGCCATAGTTGTATACCTTAATTGGAATGTCGGCGAAATGAATATCGTAAGTTTGACAATAACTAAAAACGATATGATGCAAAGCCACGGTAATCATGCCTGCGAACAGTGGCGCAACGCTTTTGTAGCGCATCAACATGCCTAACGCCACAAAAACGTGAAAGTGCATTTCAATACGACCTAAATGCTGCTGAATAAAAATAGCGGAAAATATCATGAGTGAAATGCCCACGAGGATGCGCATGGTATGCTCGCCACGGTACAAGGCATAGGCAATAGTACAGAGTAACGTGACCACGCCGCCGCCAAGAAAGCCCAATAGATAAAAACCATAAGGCCAGGCCATTAATGTGCTGGCAGCGAGCCAGTGCAGGTAAATAATGACCAACATCATGCGGTCTGCTTCGCGGTGATCTGCAAATAACGCCAGTGACAGTTTCTCGGACAAAATTTGCGGCTTTTTTTGGAGTATTTTTTTGAACATAGAGGGGCCATTACCCTTATTTTTGGGGAAGCTGGGCCAGTTTGGTAAGCGCCAACCGCAACGTTTCAGCGTGTTGTTGACTGGCCGGGAATACGTGGGTAAGTATCCAGCCTTGTGGCGACCGTTGCAATAAGTATACAAAACTTGAGTGTTCCCATTCACCTATTTGTAATGGATACGCGCTCACCCCCAAGCGTTGCATCCAGGCCTGGCGCTGGCTGGTTGGCCATTGGCAACCAATGAAATCCGGATGAAAATCATGTGCATAAGCTTGCGTAATGGTGGGGTGAACCTCGTCCATCACGCTGATAAATAACACGGCCCGTTGTGCACGGCCTGGCGCTTGCGTATGCGCTTGCGCCAATTCGCGCAACGCCGTTGGGCAGACGGTGGTGCAGCCAGGATAGCCGAAAAACAGCAAGGCATGGTGGATTTGTGCGGGTACAGGCAAATCCGTGGGCAGTAGCAGGCTGGAACGCAGGGGCAATAGCGGGATAATAAATAGCCAAGCCACACTGGCGGCGATCAACATCCACCCGAATAATAAGCGGGCGAGGGAGGGAGGCGCAAACGCGGCAGGTTCAAGCAGTGGCGGCAACGAGGTGTTCCCAAAGATGGGTTGGGCTGTGCAAATACCAATCTGCGCCCCAGTCGCGTGGACAATCCTCCGCGCCAATGTAACCAAACAACGCTGCCGCAGTCCGCGTTCCTGCGCGCTGGCCTGCCTCCATATCGCGTTGGGCATCGCCTACGTACACGCAGGCGGCGGGCGAAACGCCGATGTGTTGGCAAGCATGAAGAATAGGCAGGGGATGAGGCTTTTGTTCGGCCAGCGTGTCGCCGCTGACAGTACAAGCGCTACGTGCCGCCAGCCCGAGAGCTACCAGCAACGGCGTGGTGAGGAATTCAGGCTTATTAGTGACAATGCCCCACGGCAGTTTTTGTTGTTCCAAATGGCGCAACACCGCCTCCATGCCAGGAAATAGGCGGGTATGAAGGACAATCTGCGCCTGGTAGTGCGCCACCATGCGCTGGGCCAGAATTTGAATTTCCGCCTCGTTGTGGCCAGGAAATGCACAGCGCATCATGGCACGCGCGCCGTGCGACACCAACGGGCGCAAGGTTTGCGCAGGCAGCGGTGCGCAGTGTTCTTCGCGCCGCACCTGGTTTGCCGCCGCAATTAAGTCCGGCGCGGTATCCAGCAGCGTGCCGTCTAAGTCAAATAATACCGCGCGGATGCGGGGAGCGGTTACATCACTATGCTGCATGGCTCTTGCAATTGCGTTTCTACTGGCGTGATTCGCCAGATTTCTTGCGCATACTCGGCAATGGTGCGGTCAGATGAAAATTTACCCATGTTAGCGACATTGAGAATCGCCCGCCGCGTCCATTCTTCCTGGTTGCGAAACACGCTGTCTGTTTCATTTTGACAACGGACATAATCTGCATAATCTGCCAATAACATGAATCGGTCGCCGCCATGGGTGAGCGCATCCACAATGGGCTTGAATAAATTCGGCTGGCTGGAAGAAAAATACCCAGAAGCGATCATGTCCAGCGCTTGTTTTAATTCGGCATTGGCATGGTAATACGACCAGGGATTGTAGCCTTGATGACGCAATGCTGCGACTTGTTCGGCTGTAAGGCCAAATAAAAAGAAATTTTCCTCGCCCACTTCCTGACGCAACTCAATATTAGCGCCATCCAACGTACCTATGGTGAGCGCGCCATTCAGTGCCAATTTCATATTGCCCGTGCCAGAAGCCTCAGTGCCTGCTGTGGAAATCTGCTCCGATAAATCTGCCGATGGAATAATGCGCAAAGCAGTGGATACATCATAATTAGGAAGAAAAACTACTTTTAATTTATAACCAATACGCAAATCATGATTCACTAAATCCGCTACATTATGAATGAGTTTAATTACCAGCTTAGCCATCGCATAACCCGGCGCTGCCTTACCCGCAAAAATGACTACTCTGGGGGTCATTTCTGTCTCGGCATTGGCGCACAAGCGATTGTAATGGGTGATCACGTGCAACACATTGAGTAACTGCCGTTTATACTCATGAATTCTCTTAACTTGCACGTCAAACAAGCTCTCTGGATTTATTTCAATGCCTTGCGTATCCTGAATATATTGGGCCAAGCGGGTTTTATTGTCGTGTTTTACCTGGCGGAATGCGCGGCGGAAGATAGGGTCTTCTGTGAATGGAATTAATTCCTTTAATTTGCGCAAATCTGCCACCCACGCATCGCCAATGCGCGAAGTAATCAAGCGCGCTAAGCGCGGATTGGCTTCATTCAACCAGCGCCGTGGCGTAATGCCATTGGTTTTATTAATGATTCTAGTAGGGAACAACCGGTCAAAATCAGCAAAAATTGTGGTTTTCATTAAATGCGTATGTAATTCCGCCACGCCATTGACCTTATGGCTGCCTATTACCGCTAGATTTCCCATGCGCACGTGTTTCTCACTTTCCTCACCAATCAGCGACATGCGCCGCATCATATTGATGTCGCCAGGAAAACGGTGTGCAACATCATTGAGAAAGCGCTGGTTAATTTCAAAAATAATCTGCATATGGCGCGGCAGCAAGGCACTGAGCAAGGCCACCGGCCAACTTTCCAGTGCTTCTGGTAATAGTGTATGGTTGGTGTAAGAAAAGACGCTGACTGTGACTTCCCACGCGGCTTCCCATTCTAAATGGTGGTGATCTAACAAAATACGCATGAGTTCAGGAATGGCCAACGCCGGATGCGTATCATTGAGTTGAACCGCCACATAGGTGGGCAATTTAGTGATGTCATCATGATGATGGAGAAAACGACGGAGAATGTCCTGCAATGAGGCAGACACAAAGAAATATTCTTGGCGTAAGCGTAATTCACGGCCCATTTGGGTAGTGTCATCAGGATATAAAACCTTGGACAAGTTTTCCGAACGGTTTTTTTCTTCTACTGCTTGAATATAATTGCCTTCGTTGAAATATCCCAAATTAAAATCGCGTGATGCCTTGGCCGCCCACAAACGCAAATTATTCACCGTATCGCGCTGATAGCCAGGCACTGGGATGTCATAGGCCATCGCCATCACGTCTTCTGCGGCTTGCCAATGGAACGAGGGCTTGCCATTGTCTGCGGTAAATTGAATCACTTTACCGCCAAAATGCACGGGATACAGTACCTCGGGACGCGCGTATTCCCATGGATTGCCATTGCGCAGCCAGTTGTCGGGATGCTCGCGTTGATACCCATCACGGATGCGCTGAGAAAACATGCCAAATTCGTAGCGGATGCCGTATCCATACCCCGGCAGGCCCAGGCTGGCCATGGAGTCTAAAAAACAAGCGGCCAACCGGCCCAGGCCGCCATTGCCCAGCGCAGGATCCCATTCCATTTCGGCAATGGTTTCGAGGTTTAAACCAATGTCCTCCATCGCTTTTTTGCATTCATTATAAATCCCTAGATTTATCATGCTGTTGGTCAACAATCGGCCAGTCAAAAACTCAAGCGAAAGATAGTACACCCGTTTGACGTCTTGTTGGTAATAGGTGCGGTGCGTAGCCATCCAACGCTCGGCCATGCGGTCGCGCACGCTGAGTGCCAGCGCGTTGTACCAATCGCGGGAAGTGACTGTGCGCAAGTCCTTGACGATGGAATACGTCAAGTGCGAAGCAATGCTCAGACGGATGGAGTCAGCATCCATGCCCACGCAATCATGCTCCAATGCCTTGTATTGTTTAGTTAATTTATCCATTTTCAATTGCTCCCGGAAACGGGGTTGAGAAGCCTGGGTGAAACAGAATGCAGGCCGCTATCAAATTGCCAACGGCGCACGATATGCAGTATATCCGCTTCTTTTTTCATGTCATCCAAAAATGGCGGAAACGGCGCGGCTAGCCGCACAATTCGCATCGCGGCATCGTCTAGCACAGGATAGCCTGAAGAAGTGACGATTTGTATGTCATACACCGTGCCATTCGCGGCAATCGCCACATCCAGGGTCAACTCGCCGGAGATATTTCTGCGCCGCGCCTCCACTGGGTAGTTTTTATTGCCTATATTTTCTATTTTTTTGATCCAGCCATCTACATACAAAGCCGCTTCATCTTCCTTGGCGGTCACGCCCACGAATTGATGGCGCGGGCGTTTCGCCCAATTTTCAAATTTACGGTCCAATTCTGCCTGCAAACTGGCCAACGAATTTTTGGCATTCACAATCAGAGCAATCGCGGAAGCTTGCTGGGCGGGGGGCAGCGGTTTTAACATGGCTTCAGCTTCATCCGGCGCCAGAGACTCCTTTGGCAAGTTACGCGCCGCCAGGGGCATTGGCTCGGATGCGGATTCTTGCGCCAACAATGCCTCCTCCGACGCGGCTGGCTGCTGCGTATGCGCTTGTGGTTGCTGGACAGGCGCAGCGGCGGACACCACGTGCGGCACATCATCCGGGAACGGCGCACGCTCCGGCGTGGCTGGACGCACTTTTTCCTCTGCCTCGCCACCGCCAAGGTTGGCTTTTTGTGCCAAATAATCCGCCTCATCCACCTTCACGCGCTGCGCGCCTTGCACCAAAATAATTTCCATGGTGCTGTAGCTACCTTGGGTTTGCGGCAATTCAATGCCCACCGCAAATAACAAGAATAGATGAATGAGGATGGCGAAAATCATAGCCCATGCCAATGGCAGCATGGCAGGGGGAGAATCATTATTGTAAATCGAAACAGAAGCCATCTTGTGCAAATTATCCAGCCAGTATGGGACAAAAACGATAGCTTATTATTTTGCTTGAAGTTTACTTGGTAGGCAAGTGCTTTGCCCCCCCTAACAGCCCACAATGTGCAATCATGATGCCCATTCAAGTGACCTCGTTGTGCGCACGGCACTTGAATCGGAACCCAGTTATTGTAATGCGCACCATGTATCCCGTTCAAACTAAAATATTTTTTTCTTTGATATTGACAGGTTATCCACCACGGGCTATATTTAGTCGCTTAAAGGTAAATACGGGGTGTAGCGCAGCCTGGTAGCGCAACTGCTTTGGGAGCAGTGGGTCGGGGGTTCAAATCCCTCCTCCCCGACCAATTTAAGTTTTCACACAGTCTCACATCATTTCAAAACCCGCGTGGCATCAAGCCATAGCGGGTTTTTTGTTGTCTTAACAAACCCCACGCAGTGCTATTACATCCCGCCATTATTGGCGGTATACAGCATTTTTGCTGATACGATACCGCCATGCCCCTTTCTGATATTCAAGTCCGCAATGCCAAGCCACAGGAAAAAGCATACAAGCTGACCGGCGGCGGGCGGTATGTTTTTGCTGGGCAAAGTGGCGGCGGTCATATTGCGTAAAATTCAATCTTGCAGGCACTATACGGCGCGGGTGACTACAACGGCCAGATGACGTTGCACGAGACAGCAACCACATCGCGCCTGAATTTACGCGCCATCGTGATTTCATCCGGTCAGTTTACTTTTTAACGCTGCAACGGCCTGCAAGCCCTTTTCGCGGTCTACCCCTGGCGTTGGCATGGGTGCGCTGGGTTTGGCGGCTTGTGCGGCCTTGGCGGCGCGTTTGCGGCGTTGTTCTGCGATTTCCATCGCGCCCACCAAGCGCGTGCCCGGATTGGCGGCAAAATTGGTCACCATCGTGTTGAAATACACCAGCGGCATTTTGATTTCCGGGTTGGCCTTCAAGCAAGCGTGCAATTCGTCCAGCAACGGCTGGTGGTCACTGGACAAGATATTTTTCGTGGTTTGCAAAACGTGCTTCAAGCCTTCGCGGTTTAGAGCCTATACGAAATCAGTTAATTAAAGAAATGAACTAAGAATACATCCAT
>DYPE01000139.1 GCA_020720085.1 Dichelobacter nodosus
CCCTTTGGCCGAGGCCGTGTGCGCTGCGGCTGCCGGGGGTTTATGAGAAGTTACCTCAACTTAACTCAACAAGTTGATTTACAATCATGTTTACGATGGGGCTTAGGGTGTTGTGGTCTTGGGCAAGACCGTTGCACGCGCCTTGCACAAAAACAGGCGCATTTTCGAGCCATCCGCCGCAACCACGCACAGGCCATGGCAACACTGGCTTTGAAACCGGATATCATGCTGACCAGCATGACCGGAAAAGTCAAAACCCGCTGGCGAGTAAACGCGCAAGGCTTGAGTCGTGCGTCTTTCAGGAGGTCATTGGATTAAAGGTATTCAGTAAAACCAAGTAAAATACTGCGGTATAAAATTTTGCATGATAAACCTCTTTGGTATCAAAATAGGATAATTAATTAAATTACAATACGTTATCCTAATCCGCAAAAAAAATAAAACGCTTAAGTTGAGAGGATTGGTGTACTAGATGCATTGGATCGGGTGTGGTAGCATTCATGTTTTACTCAAACTCAAGCCCAAGTGCATTACATCAAAGGAGACTTCATATGAAATTTAGCGCAACCCGGATAATCCCCATGTTTTTTGCGTATGCAGGCGCAGCAGCGGCGCTGGATGTGCCTGGGCCGCTGGTGGATTCTGCCTGGCTTGAACAGCATTTACAACAAGCCATCGTGCTGGAAATTGGCAAGAAAGTAGGGGATTTTGGCACCAACCACATTCCTGGCGCACGTTTTATTGAGTGGGATAAAGTGAATGTTAAATTGGTGGAAGACGGCGTGGAATATGAAAAAATGCGCCCATCCGCTGAAGGCATGACCGCATTGATGCGTGCATCCGGGGTCAATAACGGCGATGCCGTAGTGATTGCCAGCATTGGCAAAAGTTCGGATGACATCATGTTTGGTGCTCGTTTGTATTGGATTTTGAAATATTATGGCTACAACAACATGGCGCTGCTCAATGGCGGAGCCGCTAAATGGGTGGCGGACAGCAAAGCTGTAGCTGCCAATGTAACGCCCCCGGCTGAGCCTGGTAATTTTGAGGTGGGCGCGGAAAATCAGGAAATTCTCGCCACGACCGCCGAAGTTCAAGCGGCTGTAGACAAAGGCAACGCACAATTGGTGGACGCACGCACGTTGGATTATTACCTGGGTGTGGCGCAACGCGCTTACGTATTTGGCAAAGGGCATATCCCTGGTGCCAAACATTTCCCGCACAGCTCACTGGTGCATTGGGAGTCGCAACCGGTGTTTATTGACGCCAAAGCCATTGATGCCTCATTGCAAGCCATGGGCCTAGATACTAGCAAACCGGCCATCACCTACTGTAACAGTGGTCATTTATCCGCTGGGGTATGGTTTATCTTGTCCGAAGTGCTGGGCAAAGAGGGCAATGCGATGTATGACGGCTCCATGCACGCCTGGACCAAGGATGCAACACGCCCCTTGGTTACCATGAAAGTGGAATAAAAATAATCTGCTATGCCGTGTTAAGAACGTGGCACGTGGCGCGATGTAACCGCATCATGTGCCATTTTTTAATCAAAATGATTCTGACGCCTCCCTTTTGGTAGTAAACGGTTTCTCTAGCCCCCGCATTGGCGATTGCGGTACACTTGGCGTTGATCATTTTATTGCCCCTTACAACCCAATATTGCCAAGGAGAATGCGATGTCCCGGGAAATCATCCAAACCGCTCAAGCGCCCAAAGCCATAGGCACTTATTCGCAAGCCGTGCGTACTGGTCACACGGTATATTTGTCCGGGCAAATTCCGCTGTTAGCGGATACCATGCAATTGGTGGAGGGCGACATGGCGATGCAAATTCACCAAGTGTTTCATAATTTGGCGGCGGTGGCCGCAGCGGCGGGGGGTAACTTGAACAAAATGGTCAAATTGAACATATATCTCACGGATTTAGCACATTTTGCCCTGGTGAATGAAATTATGGCGGAATATTTTGCCGAGCCGTATCCTGCCCGTGCAGCGGTGGGCGTGGCGTCGCTGCCCAAGGGCGCGGCGGTGGAAATGGACGGCATTTTGGTGCTGGATTAATTGGCTCCCGCATGACAGAAATCGCATCTTCTGGCCAACGCGGCGCGGCGAAAATGCTACCGCACGCCAATGCCGCGCTCCCTGAACAGCCTTTGCCTATTCCGCGCAAACCGGCATGGATTCGTGCCAAATTGCCGAATCAGCCCGCTGCCAAAGTGGTGCGCGAACAATTGCGCCGTCATCAGTTGCACACTGTGTGTGAAGAAGCCGCTTGCCCAAATTTGGGTGAGTGCTTTTCTGCTGGCACGGCCAGTTTTTTGATTTTAGGCGAAATTTGCACGCGCCGCTGCCCCTTCTGCGATGTTGCCCATGGCCGCCCGCAGCCGCCTGATGCAGGCGAACCTGTGCGCTTGGCCGCCGCAGTAGCCGCCATGGCTTTGCATTATGTGGTGATTACGTCCGTGGATCGCGACGACTTGCGCGACGGCGGGGCAGCGCACTTTGCCGCGTGCGTGCAGGCATTGCGCGCCGCTGCGCCGGGTTTGCGCATTGAAATTCTCACGCCCGATTTTCGGGGCCGAATGTCCAGTGCGCTGGATGCCTTGGCGGTGGCCTTGCCAGATGTGTTTAACCACAACATAGAAACCGTGCTTCGGCTGTATCCCAACGTGCGCCCAGGCGCGGATTACGCCCACTCCCTGCAATTGCTTGCAGCATTTCACCAGCGCTTTGAGATGCCAGTGAAATCCGGGCTAATGCTGGGACTAGGCGAAACGCACGCCGAAGTTGAAGCCACGCTTGCGGATTTGCGCGCTCACCACTGTACCATGCTCACGCTAGGCCAATATCTGCAACCCAGCCGCCACCATTTGCCAGTGCAACGTTACGCGCCGCCCGAAGAATTCGTCGCATGGGCGGAGCTGGCCAAAGCCATGGGCTTTATCCAAGTAGCGAGCGCACCGCTGGCGCGATCTTCGTACCATGCCGAGCAATTGGCCGAGGGCCTGACATGGCCGGACACACCATCATGACACTCCGCGTGCCGCCGGGCATTCATGCCATTTATCCTGGTACATTCGATCCCATCACGCATGGTCACGTGGACATTGCCGTGCGTGCCGCGCGGCTGTTCGACCGCGTTACTGTGGCGATTGCTGGCCATGGCGCAAAAAAACCCGTATTTTCCCAAGAAGAGCGGCTGGCCTTAGCGCGCCCAGCGCTAGAATTTTTGCCCAACGTAGCGGTGACTGCATTTAGCGGATTGCTAGCGCATTATGTGCAACAAATTCAGGCGCAAGTGATTGTGCGCGGCTTGCGCGCGGTTTCGGATTTCGAGTACGAATTTCAGTTGGCAGGCATGAACCACTCGCTACAACCCGGCGTGGAAACCATTTTTTTACCAACCTCTGCCAAATACACCTACTTGTCTTCCAGCCTGGTGCGGGAAGTGGCCATGCTGGGTGGTGATGTGGCGGAATTCGTGCCAGCCAACGTGCTGGCCGCCTTGCGCGCGAAAATGCAAAGGCCAGTGCAGGAGTGTGCTGCACACGATTGAGGCGATCCGTGCCTTATAGGTGAGACAGGGTTTTGGAAAAAAGATTAAGAACAATAACGCCAGCCAAGATGAGGGAAATACCGATAATCGCCGGAAAGTCGAGGGATTGACCTAAAAAAAACCATGAAATCAATATAATCAGAACAACTCCAACACCCGACCAGATGGCGTAGGCTATTCCGACCGGGATGGTTCTCAGTGTGAGCGAGAGGAAGTAAAAAGCGGCTGCGTAGCCTACAACGACAATAATTGAAGGCAATAAACGTGAAAATCCTTCCGAGGCTTTTAGTGCCGATGTCGCAACCACCTCGCTAACAATTGCCACAGCAAGAAATATCCACTGCATATTTATGATCTCCCCGATCCATTTTTAACACCCAACTTCAAGTATCTATTTATATTTTTGAATTATAATTGTTTATTGAGTCTGTTGCAAAATTACCAAAGAACCCCGCTAAAAAATCACTCTTCCAAAAACGACTACAGCCCAAACCGGCAACAACCATAACCAACCCGAACGGACACCATGCCTCAAGCCTTGCCGCCTATCCCAGCGCGTGACATGTTGAAATCGTCGAATCAGTAGCATCACGCCCCCCTTCGGCAAGCTCAGGACACCGCTCCCAGCGGAAATTGTTGGTTTGACGTTTCTTGACTAGGTGGAGGCGATAGAGTATAGTTTTATATGGTTTTTTAATAGATTTTTTCAGGTTTATGCAACTAAAGTTGTAAAGATAAATTATAAAACCATGCACGCCTATATCCTAATAAACATATGAGGATTTTTTATGAAAATTAAGCTATTAACTTTGAGCATTGCACTTTCTCTGGGTTTAAACAGCCAGGCTGGCACATTAGAGCTAAAAAACAAAAACACCTGGGATTCAATTATCACTGGCGCAACCGATTACGCCCGTTTTGGCAATGCAATGGTAGTGGGAGATTTCAATGCCGACGGCAAAGCAGACTTGGCAGTTGGCTCTCGTGAAGAAGACTCTCCGCGTGGAATTTTAAATACCGGTGCAGTTTCTATTTTCTTTGGCGGCAGCACTTTTGACACGATTAAAGGCTTGTCGGTCGACTCAGCGGGTGATGCGCTGAAAAATGCCAATGCAACGATGTTTGGCGCAGTCAATGAATACCTTGGCGACTTGTTAATGGTTGGCGATTTTGATGGCGACAATAAGGACGACTTAATTATTGCCGCGCAAAAAAATGGCAATTACGATAAAAATAAAATTTACATATTGTATGGTGGCAGTAATTTCACTGCGAACATGGCCACCAGCAGCGCGCAAACCATATTGAAACCCACAGAGCTGCATGTTTCCGGTATTGCCACTGGGGACTTAACCGGCGATGGTGTGGATGATATTGCGATTGCAGATGACCGCAACAACAAGGTATACGTTGTGTATGGTAATAAAAGCCGCAAAACTGGCACAATTGATTTGACCAATGCGGCTGATGCAGTTATTAGCCGCAAAAGTATAGATGCTGCAACGCTTGCCAGTGTTGCGATTGGCGATTTGAATGGTGACAAGAAAAACGAACTCGCGATTGGCGTCCCCAAAGAAGGGGATGCAACTACCGGCTTAACTGGCAATGGTAAAATCTTTATTCGTTTAGGTACTGGCAGTGTATTGCCTCAAGCGATTGATTTAGATTCAGAAATGAATATCAGCATGATTGGTGGCCATAAGGAAGAGCAGCTTGGCAATAGTTTGTACGATGGCAATTATTTGAACAGCATGTTGTTTAGTGATGTGAATGCGGATGGTATCGCCGATTTGATTATAGGTTCTTCTGTGGCATGGCAAGAAAGCATGTCCAGCAGTACAGGTACAGGCAAGGTTCAGGTCTATTTCGGCAGAACAAACCTGCCAACTGTGATTGATTTGTTTGATCAATACAGCTTGAAAATGACTGTAAATGAAATCGACAAAACCTATCTGGGCGCAAATATAAAAACTGCGGATTTAAATGGCGATGGCATTAACGATATGATTATGAGCGCCCCTAATGCGGGCGTGAGCGCGCATACCAGTGGTTGGGTATTTGTCGTGTACGGCAAGAAAGGCAATGCGCAAACCGCCATTGATTTAATGAAATCCGCAGATATAACCATTAAAGCGCCAGACCCGGTTCATGCTTTGGCTGGTGCCAGTTATGGCGAAACCTTGGCCATTGCTGATTTTGATGGCGATAGTAAACTCGATTTGGCTGGCGGCGCGGTGGGTGGTTCTTATTTGGGCGGCATTGCCAAAGGCTATGTGTTAATTCTGTCCAACCCAGCCGCGAAAAGCGGCGGTTCTTCGGCTACTTCTGTTTCCTCGGCAACTTTGGAACCCTTGGATGGTCGTTTAGTGGTTACCGTACCTTCGGCAAAAGTAATTAACTATATCGCTCCATTGACAGTAAGTTTTAGATTATTTGTAGACCTGCCCAATGTCACCCTAGACCCTGACAGTTTAGTGATGACAGGCGTGGCAGAAAGCGCAAATCCGGCCATTGTGGACTTAGGCACCAAGCCTTTTGAATTGCGCATTCCGTCCCTTACTTTCGGCAACAACACCTTTATGGTGAATTTGACAACCACTGATTTTAAGACGTTTAATATTGTAGTGGTCGAGCCGCGTTAATCTGCGGTTTTCAATAACACCTTGAAAAGCAGGACAGTGGCGCACGTGCGTCACTGTCCAAACAACAATATTCCCATGAAAATGATGCAATCGTTTTGCTTGCAAGCATTTTTTACACTTTGCTAACCCACGGTAATTCTTGACGAAACCCTGAAGCACGGGCATGGCCGCCGCCGCCATATTGCTCAGCGATTTCCGCGACATTCATGCCGCCTTCACGCGCACGCAGGGAGTAATTACGCGCTGTGGCAGAGTCGTAATATACGCAGGCAAATGGTTGATTTTCTGCCAATTCGCCTGCTAAATCTGAGGCATACCCTTTGGGTGCGTTGACGAACGGCACTTCCACCCCGCCAATGATCGCACGGCGCGCTTGTTTTTTGAAACTTTCCAATTCTTGCAGAAAATAGCGGTAAATTGGGCGACCCTCAGTCACGAGCTTGGGCACATCCGCCATCAATTTATCCCACACCGTAAATTCCATGGGATAACCACGTAATGCCATATTTACAGCATGGGTATCCTCTAGCGCTAATCGCCACAAATCGCGGTCTTGAATATATTCCAACAAAGGCGGCACCGCCTGGCCAGGATGAAAATAATGCCATGCCATCACTGCGCCGCTGCGATTCATGTCAAATTCGCCCTGAATCACCTGCTGCGCCAGTAAGGGGGTAAGATTTTTTTCGGCAGTTTGGTGATGATCTAAAATAATCACGTTTTGTGCGCTGGCAGCAATTTCCACAAGTAATTCAGCAGAATAGGAAAAATCGATAAGAATAACTGTTCTATCTACACAAGAAGGCGGGGCTTCGCCAAATTTGCCCGGATGGTATTCTGCCTTATCCGCAAACACTTTCCACGCTGCATACGCGCCACCAAATCCGTCCGGGCAATTGGCATGGTAAATCACTAACGGCTTGGACATAGCAACGGCTCCTTGTGCTGTAGCAGGCCATGGAGTGGAGTATAGTCAATTACCATCATTGGCCTTGTGGTTTTTCATCCTTAACCAGCACATCGCCAAACGGCGTGCGCACGCGGCGGTGTCCAGGAGGCACGTCCTTATCTTCAATCCGTTTCGGCTGAAAAACTGGTTTTTGTTCGCCTGGCGGCGGTGGGACTGCGGCCCCAGATGGCGGTGGGGTTAGGGGTTCTGTCGGCTTGGGTGGCACTTCGCTTAAACGTGTTTGTAAATCCATAGTTACTGTTGCACCGTCCGGAGTTTTCATATGCACCATGCGCGGCTCTATGCGTTCAACCATCCAATCCCCTACCTTATCACCTTCATGATAATTGTCTTTTTTGCCATCTACCGATAAATGTGCAGTACGCTTGGGGCCTAAAATAGTAACCCCTTCCAAAAAAATTTCTGCTGCTGGCGCGCCCTGGGTATATGCCCACAACAACGCTACCGCCACGCTGATTTTTTTCATTAATAACTCCATGTATAATAAAAAATTATGTGTCAAAATGCTGGCCTTATCAAGGCCGCCTGCTTGCAACATTATAGTATAGCATCTGCCACCGTTGTTGGCGCACCTTCTTGCGTTCTAT
>DYPE01000140.1 GCA_020720085.1 Dichelobacter nodosus
CAACCTAAAAAATAACTTCGTAATTCAATAAGTTAAATCCAGGACAAGTCTATTGGAGTGGGTTGTTAGCCACGCGCTTATTTGGACAAATGATTTGTCGATAAAATACGTTACGCAGGCGATCTTGCTTACAACACCGCCATTGCGTCGCCGTAGCTGAAAAACCGATATTCCTGCGCCACAGCGTGGCGGTAGGCGGTCATGGTTGGGGCGTAGCCTGCGAATGCGCATACCAGCATGAGTAACGTAGATTCGGGCAAATGGAAATTGGTGATCAAGCCATCCACCGTGCGAAACGGGTATCCTGGCGTGATGAACAGGCGGGTGTCGCCTTGGTAGGGTTGCAAGCGGCCTGACGCGGCAGCGGTTTCTAATGCGCGCACGCTGGTGGTGCCCACGGCGATGACGCGCCCGCCGTGTTGCCGTGCGGTTTCGACTGCCGCGCAGGTGGCGGGGGTGACTTCTACCCATTCGGCGTGCATGGTGTGTGTGCGCACGTCGTCTACGCGCAGGGGTTGAAACGTGCCCGCGCCAACATGTAGGGTGACAAACGCGCTGTTCACGCCCAATGCGCTGAGTTCTGCGAGCAATTCGCCGCTAAAATGCAGCCCCGCCGTGGGCGCGGCCACCGCGCCGTGGCGGCGGGCGAAAATAGTTTGGTAACGCTCGGCGTCTACTTTTTCGCTGTTGCGCTGAATGTAGGGCGGCAGCGGCATGTGGCCGATGGTGTTGAGTATTTCCAGCGCGGGGCGGCCCGGCGGGAAGCGCAGGCGGAAAAATTCGTCTTGTCTCTCCACCACAGTTACGCAGGTGTGGTCTTCTAGCAGCAATGCGCTGCCGGGTTTGGGTGATTTGCTGGCGCGCACTTGCGCCAGCACGGTGTAGTCGTCTTCCAGCCGTTCCAGCAAAATTTCAATTTTGCCGCCCGATGCTTTGCGTCCCCACAGCCGTGCGGGAATGACGCGGGTGTCGTTGAATACCAGCAAATCGCCTGCGCGTAACAGGCTGGGCAAGTTGGAAAATTGTAAGTCGTGCAGTGCAGCCTGGCCTTTGGTCAGGTGCAGCAGGCGCGAGCTGCCGCGCTGAGTTGGGGGATATTGCGCAATCAGGCGCACCGGCAGGTCATAATAAAAATCACTGCGCTGCATGGGTTTGGCGTGTGAAGGCATAGCTTCGCGCGTGCCAAGCTACGGCTTGGCACTCCGTCCGATAGCGCGGGATAGAATTATAACGAAAGATAGCGAAAATCAGGGTGTTCCTCCGCTTCTTCCCAGAGTGCTGCGAATTGTTCGTACAATACGCGCGCGCCTTGGCGGTCGGAAAAGTTGGCGTGGGCATGGAAGCTGTCGAGGTAAGGGCGGTGAAGCACGCCCTCGCCATCGGCAATAAGAAAAGTGTGGTTCATGTCTGGCACAGGGCGGGTGGGCACGCGAAAATAAAAATAACTGCTTAAAAATTTACCCAATTCCACAATGCGATGGCCGCGTTTGGGCATTTCCTGCGGGTCGCGCACCAAAATACGCACACGGCTATGGCGACTGCGCAGGGCCAGGGTTTCCAGCGCATCGCGCACGCTGTCGTGGTCATACACCTGTGGCTCGAAATTGTGGGTAAAAATATCAATATGCCGTTCGGCTTGCGCAATCAGAGCTACTGCCATGTCCCGAATTTCTTCTGGCCCGGTGCAAACCCGCGTTGTGTTGGTTTCTTCCGAATCCTGCGTCATAAAAGCTCAGGGCGCTATAGCAGCAACACGCTGGCGCGCCAGGGTAAGAACGGCGTGGATCAGAACCGTCAGGCCAAGGTATACGATCATGGTTTGCAAGTCTGCGGGGAAATACTCCAACATGCGCGCGCTGAATTCGCTGAAGGTAGGCTGGAAGTAGCCAGAAAATAAATAATATCCGCCGCTGGCCCAGAATTCGCACACCAATGCGCCCACCAGCACGGCCATAGACAGTGGTGCGAAGGTGCGCCAAGCGAATTGATAGCGACCTGCATACCAACGCCCGGCCAGCCACAACGACGCCAGGGCGGGCAGTATAAAAGCATACGCGGGTGTAAAGCAGGCGGCGCTGTCATTGTTTTGCTGAAAGGCCATGAAATCAATGCCAAAAACCAGCGCCAACAGGCCAGGCAGAGCTTGCCACGGGCGCAAGTACACCCCGGCCAGGAAAAACATGGCCCACGAGGCATCCGGTAAATGATGCACGTTGGCAAAATGGTGGCTGCGGGTGGCGGCCATGGCCAAGCCGAGCACAACGCCGATAATGATTTGATTGCGAGAGGATACTGTGAGCATGGTGAACTCCTTGCGGTTGAATAAAAATAGGTTTAGCACATGTGCCCGAGTTGCAATTCAGCGTCTAGCCGCGCCCGAATAAAAGCCACGGCCTGTTGTAGCGTAATTTTTTCCGCTTCGCCGCCCCGGCGCGCTTTGTATTCCACAGTGCCTTCGTCCAAGCCCTTGTCACTCAATACAAATCGGTGCGGGATGCCAATCAGTTCCATGTCCGCGAACATCACGCCCGGGCGCTCTTTGCGGTCGTCAAGCAGCACTTCCACGCCGGCTTGGCGCAGTTGTGCGTACAGTTGCTCCACGGCTTCTTGCAAGCGCATGGATTTGTGCATGTTCATCGGCAGCAACGCCAACTGGAACGGTGCCAGCGCGGTGGGCCAGACAATGCCGTTGTCATCGTGATTTTGCTCAATCGCCGCTGCCACCACGCGCGATACGCCAATGCCGTAACAGCCCATGGTCATGGTCACGGCCTGGCCGTTTTCATCCAGCACGCGCGCGGCCATGGCTTCGCTGTATTTTTTGCCGAGTTGAAAAATATGTCCAACCTCAATGCCACGCGCGATGCGCAGCGTGCCTTGGCCATCTGGGCTGGGGTCGCCAGCGCGCACGTTGCGCAAATCCGCCACGGTCGGCAGCGGCAGGTCGCGTTCCCAGTTAATGCCAAAATAATGTTGGCCATCGCAATTGGCCCCGGCGCAAAAATCTGCCAGCGCCACCACGGCGCGGTCCGCGACAATCGGCATGGGCAAGCCCACTGGCCCCAGCGAGCCAGGCCCCGCGCCCACTGCGGCGCGGATTTCTTCCTCGCTGGCCAGGGTAAGCGGCTGCGCCACTTGCGTCAGTTTGGCGGCTTTGATGGGGTTGAGTTCATGATCGCCGCGCACCAGCAAGGCCAGCAAGCCGCCAGGCACGTCATCCGCTGCCTTTACCACTAGAGTTTTGACAGTTTTTTCCATGGGCTGATTGAATTGCGCTACCAGTTCAGCAATGGTTTTGGCGTGGGGCGTGTCCACCGTTGTCATGGCCATGGCTGGCGCGGGGCGCGGGGTAATCGGTGGCAATGCTTCTGCCAGTTCGACATTGGCGGCATAAGCGCTGCTATCGCTGTAGGCAATGGCATCTTCGCCGGAATCGGCCAGCACGTGAAATTCATGCGAAGCATTGCCGCCGATGCTGCCGGTGTCGGCCAGCACCGCGCGGAATTGCAGACCCAAGCGTTGAAAAATGCGGGTGTACGCGGCGTGCATGGTTTGATAGGTGGCTTGTAGCGAAGCATCGTTCAAATGGAATGAATAGGCGTCTTTCATCAAAAATTCGCGCGCGCGCATCACACCAAAACGCGGGCGGATTTCGTCGCGGAATTTGGTCTGAATTTGGTAAAAATTGGCAGGCAATTGCTTGTAACTGCGCAATTCTTTGCGAATTAAATCCGTGATGATTTCTTCATGGGTGGGGCCGAAACAGAATTCGCGCTGGTGGCGGTCGCTAAGGCGTAGCAATTCCGGGCCATATTGCTCCCAACGCCCAGATTCTTGCCATAATTCCGCAGGTTGCACGGCTGGCATCAGCAGTTCTTGCGCGCCAGCACGCTCCATTTCCTCGCGCACAATGGCTTCGGCTTTGCGCAACACGCGCAACCCTAGGGGCAGCCAGGTGTACAGCCCAGCGGCAAGTTTGCGGATCATCCCAGCGCGCAGCATGAGTTGATGACTGATAACCTCGGCGTCTGCCGGCGTTTCTTTGACTGTGGCCAACAATATATTGGAAACACGCATGATTTTTTTCCTTTTCAGCTATGCGCACGCCGCATATGAATTGTGAATGATGAATTATGAATTCATAACGCATCATTCATCCCCGCCCATCGTAGGGGCGGTGGTTTATCCCCGCCCATCATTCACCAGCGGAAGTATCCAGCCTCTGGCCCGGCCTGTCAAGGCGGGCACGGCTGTTTACGGGTGCAGGGCGGGGGGCAGGCGGGCGGGGATAAACCACCGCCCCTACGGGGGTATGGCGGGCGGGGATAAACCTCTGCCCCTACGGGTGTATGGCGGGCGGGGATAAACCTCCGCCCCTACCCGTTGGCGTGACTTGCCGGATGCTGTCTATGGTGCGCAAAAATGGCTGGTGGGCGCGCCATTCGGCAGGCAAGCCAGCCAGCGCACGGCGCGCGCTTTCGGCATCCGCATATTCGCCATAATACAGCCGCCACACCGCACGTTCGCGCACCAAGGCTGGCAACACATGTACTTGCGCCAACCACGGTGCGGGCACGTCTTGCAGCACCGCCCGCGCATCGGCTTCGCGGGGCGTTTCTAACCACTGAATGCTGTAATGCTTGGCTGACGCTTGCGCCAGCCATTGTTGGCTGCGCATTTCAGTAGGCGCGTCTTGCAGGCGCGGTTCTTGCGGGTGCGGCTCGTGTTGTTGCGGCGTGGGCGTCAGCGGCGCCGGCGTAAACGACGCCGGTGTTGTTTCAGGCCGCGCCTGCGTTCCAGGCCACGCCTGTGTTCCAGGCCACGCCTGCGTTCCAGGCCATGCGCGCCAAGCCACGGTGGCGACCAGAATCAATAATGCCGTAGCCAGCCAGGCTTCGCGCATGGTCAATGCCGTGCGCGTAGGCGGGCGTAACTGCCCGTCGCGCAATGCCAAACGCACATGGCGGGGCTGCACTTGCGCGGCCACGCCTGCGTTCCAGGCCAATTCGGTGAACGCCGCCAGCAAGGTTTTATCCGCCACAATATTCACCCGCCGCAGCAAGCCATCGGAAGCCTTGGCAATTTGCCTGACCACGGCGGGCGGGAACAACGCCTGGCCCTTATAGCCAGCGCGGCGCAGGCGAAAATCTAAATATTCGGCAATTTCATCGACGCGCAATGGCGCAAGATAAAAATGGTGCGTAATCCGCTCGGTCAATTGGCGCATATTGCGCGCAGACAAATTCGCGTCCAATTCGGGCTGGCCAAACAACACGATTTGCAACAACTTCTCGCGGCTGGTTTCCAGATTGCTGAGCAGGCGGATTTCTTCCAAGGTGGCCAATGGCATACTTTGCGCCTCTTCAATCAACACCACCACGCGGCGGCGTTGCGCGTGGCGCGCCAGCAAGGTGGCGTGTAAAGCGTGCATCACCTGCAACTGCGTGTGCTGACCCGCGCCCTCGGGCAAGCGCAGCTCCAAAGCAATGGCTTGTAAAATTGTGTCTGGCGTTAAGCGCGGATTAGCAAGATACACTGTGTCCACGGTCTCGGGCAGGCGCGTTGCCAGCATACGGCATAACATGGTCTTGCCGCTGCCCACCTCCCCTACCACTTTTACCATGCCCTCACCGTGTAAAATCGCAAACAACAGCGCATCTAGCACCAAGCCGCGCTGCCCGCCGGGGAAAAATAACTCCGTGTCCGGGGTGATTTTGAAGGGCGGAAAAATTAAGCCATAATGTTGATAATACATCTCGCGCCCAAATGAACAAGGCCAAAAGAAAACGGCTAGTTAACCGTTGGTCATTAAATTATGGTACGTTACCCATTATTTTTTATCTAGGAGAGAGCTATGATGCCAAAAGAACCGCAAGACAACGTGACAGCGCAAGCTGAAGTCCCCATTCCGCAAGACAACGTGACAGCGCAAGCTGAAGCCCCCATTCCGCCTGCTGAAAACTTGGCGGGCGAACCAGAAGCACGCCAGCCGGTACAGGTAGACAAGGAAGAATTAGACCGCATTGTGCGTCACCATGTGTGGGCCGCCATGGGCGTCGGTTTAGTGCCTATTCCGCTGGTGGATTTAGTGGCCGTGAGCGCGGTGCAGGTCGATTTGGTGGTCAAATTGGCCACCTTGTATCAAGTTGATTTCTCGCACGAGCGCGTGCGCGGGCTGGTGGTTGCCCTGGCAGGCAGCGTATTGCCGGTCTCCCTGGCTGAACCCTTTGCCAGCCTGGTGAAATTTATTCCCATTATTGGCCAATCTGTGGGCGCTATCGCCATGCCGGTGGTGTCTGGTGCTGCCACCTACGCGGTGGCTTGGGTATTTATCCGCCACTTTGAATCCGGCGGCGATTTTTTATGTTTTGATATGGAAAAAGCCAAGGAAACCTACACCGACTTATTCAATAAAGGCAAAGCCTTTGTGGCTGACTTGCGCACAAATCCGCCACAGGAACCGCCTGCGCCGGAATCTACCCAACCGCAAGCCTAACGCCCCTGCCTGGGCTTGGCGTATCTTCGCCAAGCCTGGCACGGGTCGCAAGCCCCAATTTATTTCGGCGCAACGGGCTGACTGGTCACCGGAGCCAGCGGCGCTGGCGTGGTGGGGCTGGCGGGTTTTTTAGTAAATACCAGCTTCTGCACAGATCCGCTAGACTGCACATAATGCAGCGTCACATCATAGTTCGCAGCGGGCTGATACATCATATTTTGCTGAATTTTGGCATACGCGGCAGACAACAAATCCACCACCACCGACGCCTGCGAAAACCGGCGCGGATTGGTATCCACTTTACCGCCATTGCTGGCCACAACATTCAGCCATAAGTTAATCCGTTCAGGAATTTTATTAATGGGAAAATCCACCAGAGGCACGATTTCCACGGTTTCTAACTGCGCGCCCAAAGAGTTTGACAAACTGGTGTCAAACGCCTCTGTATCGATAAACGTAATTTGATTGGCCGCAGCTTGGCTGGCGGTCAATTGGCCGGGCAGCGAAGAAGCGACATCAGGAACCGACACGCAACCAGCAATAGCGGCAGCAAGGGCGGCAATAGCGGCAGCACGATATATCATATTGACTCTCCTAAAAATAACGGGTAAAAAATAAACAGGCGGCGCAATAGCGCACTTTCCCCGCATAAGGCGCGCCACGCCATGGCCACGCGCTACGAAGGGAACTACATTGTGCCATGTTAGCGTGCCATCGCCTATCAAAAGAACGTAATATTCGCGCCAACAACCTTGGGGCATCCATCACCCGCAACCCACTGGGTAAACGGCAAACTAAGCCGCCAAGCCCAGTAGCACCCCTGCACTAAGCACTAATGTTATAATATACATTTAATATCAATCTGTTATGCGATTTCGACCGGGGCGACTGGTTGAACGCACCTTTGCATGGCTTAATAATTTCAGAAGAAACTCTAAAGATTATGAGGTTTTGACTTGCAGAAGCAATCGTCATGATTGCCATGATAGCCATTTTACTCCGACGATTGGCATAGCCCAGCGATTTTACCAGCGGCTTCTAAGTCAAACTGGATTGAGAAACCAACGCCGCACCAGTTCAACCTGAAAAGCATATTGATTTTGCGCACGTTTTTCTAGCAATCCATTTCTGGCTAACTTTTCAAAATGATTTTTCAGATATTGATCAGACATCGCAAGCTGATTTACGCCAATGGGAAGCGCTCCCGTGCTGGCAAGCGCGTGCAGGCAGTCTTGTTCCTGTTTGG
>DYPE01000012.1:0-8568 GCA_020720085.1 Dichelobacter nodosus
GCCTTTAACCTCCAGATTTTTCCCAACTTTTGTACCGATTGCTAGGTTGGCGGGGTCAATGAGGGTAACGGTCTCCGCTTGGGCGGATGCGCCAAACAGCAGGGCGGCACTGCAAATTAGCGTTGGATAACGCAAAGCACTGGTTTTATCACACATGATCTTCTCTCTCAATAAGAAAATAATAAACAGATTTAGGGGTATATCGAACATCGTTCAATACCTGCTTATGATAAGAGCAAGACCCAGTGCAATAACACCAACTAATCGTTTATTTTCACCCCATTTAGGTGAATTTTATGCAGATTCACGAGAAAATCAAAGTCATGCGCTTATGTAAAAATCTGTCGCAAGAAGAAGTGGCTGAGAAGTTGGGATATTCTGTGAATGGCTATTCAAAAATTGAACGCGGCGAAACCGATATTAAACTGGATAAGCTGAGTAAAATTGCAGAAATATTGGGAATAGAGTTAAATCAACTTCTGAACATGAACGATAAAAATATTTTTAATTTTATTGATAATTCTCTTCCATCACAAGGTAGTAGCTGCAACATTTATCTCACCGAAACGCAGTGTATTCACGAATTAGAAAAATCCCGTCTATTGTTACAAGAACGCGACAAAGAAATCAGCTATTTGAAACAAGAAGTTGATCATCTTAAAGAAATTATTGCTTTATTAAAAAATGAAGCACACATCGTTTCTTAAATAGATTTATATTCTGCACCATCAGTTTGTGAAATATCCAAGTTAGAGAGTATGCCCTGCCTGGCCCACTTAAAGTGGGCAAAACCAAAAGCGGTGTCCTGAGCTTGCCGAAGGGACGTTTTGCCCTCCCTACCTGGCTATGTGCTACCATATTTGGCTTTTCCTCTAGCCGGAGATGTATAATTTCATGAATTATCGGCACATTTACCACGCGGGCAACTTTGCAGACGTAGTGAAGCATTGCACGCTCATTTTATTGTTGCAAGCGTTGCGCAATAAAGACAAAGGTTTTTTTTACTTGGAAACCCACGCTGGGCGTGGTGTGTACAACTTGCTGAGCGTGGAAGCAGAACGAACCCAGGAAGCGCGTGAAGGCATAGGCCGGTTGTGGCAGGCACAAAATCCGCCGCTCGCCGCGCAAGACTTGCTGGATACGGTGCGCGCGCTCAACCCAGACAACACGCTACGCCACTATCCCGGTTCACCCTGGCTGGCGTGGCAGTGGTTGCGTGCGCAGGATCGCATGACCCTATTAGAAGCGCATCCGCACGAATGCGCATGGTTGCAAAAACAATTCGCAGGCAAGCGCGCCGCGCGTATCCTCTGCCAAGATGGTTGGCAAGGCTTGAAAGCCTGGCTGCCACCTGCTGAACGGCGCGGCCTGGTATTCATGGATTCGCCGTTTGAACAACCCAATGAATTCAACACGATACTCGAACACCTGGCGCAAGCCCGCCAGCGTTGGGCCACTGGCTGTTATGCCATGTGGTATCCCATTAAGGATCGCGCCCCAGTGGCGCGCTTTCACCGCAGCCTGCAACAGGCTGGCTTTGCTGAAGTCCTATGCGTGGAGTTGCAATTGTATCCAGTGGATTCTGGACTGTGGCTAAATGGCTGCGGCCTGGCCATTGCCAATCCACCATGGCAATTGGCTGCGGCGTTGCAAGATTTGTTGCCAGCGCTGGCTACAATTTTGCGCCAAAGCGCCGAACCAACGTGGCGAGTGGAATGGCTGGTCGGGCCAGTGTAAATTGGTTTCATAACCACACATATTCCGCCCGGGTATGCAACCATTCGCCATCCCACACAATATCGCGCCAGCCAGGATGGGCATGATTCACCACGAATTGTGGCGTGTCATCGCGGATTTGCATCAGTGTGGACGGCGTGATAAATACCGTGGGGCCGCCATCATGGGCGACAATGGTTTTTTCGATATGATAATGGCCACAAAATACATAGGGAATGTGCGGTGTTTGTCGCAACAGTGCCGATAGTTCCGCGCCATTTTGTAGGGCATAATTTTGATCCATGAAGCGACAGCCGCACATGCCCAGCGGATGATGTAAAAATAACAATGCAGGTCGCAATAACGCGCGCGCCGCACCAGCCAGCCACTCCAGTTGTTCCTGGCTAATCGTATGGGGCGAAGTGTCAAGAAATAACAACGGCAAGCCATGAATTTCTTTTTGATAAAATAAGGCACTGTTGGGATTGGCTGCCGCGCCGCGTGGCAAATCAAAAAATTGCCGCATTACTGTTAAATTATCGTGATTGCCTGGCAAAATTTCATACGGGCAGGCAAAATCGTCAAGCTGAGAGCGCAGCCATGCGTAGGATTCCGGCTCGCCATTGTGCGCAGCCAAATCCCCGGTTAATACCAATACATCTGGGCGGTTGCGGTTGATTTTCTCCAAGGAGCGTAAAAAATGATTCCGCACCGGCATACCGCGATATTCGTTGTCATCCGGTGAAATATGTAAGTCCGTCAAGTGGGTAATATGAAGACGAGTAACCATGAGTATACAAAGTTGTGGTTGATTTTTTCCAAAGATGGATTGAAAGTGGCGCAACCGCCAAAAACCGCCGAGCTGAGGCGCAAATTTTCAGTATAAGGATGGAGCAAGCTCTTTAAAAGGCCAAAAATCGGCGTGCGCGCTGTATCCCCCCTGTACGGGGCTACCGCCAGATTATCCAGTTGATTTACAATGCTCGTATACACACGCCAGGAATCCGCCACGTACTGGTAATCATGGTACAATTCTAGCATTGAAATTACGGCTAGCGCGCCCTGGCTTTTTATGATTAATACATGGTTTATATAGGTAATTTAATGATGTTAAAGTATATTTTATTCAAACGGATGACTCTTTCCTTGGGATGCGGTCTGCTGGCTGTGCTCTCTGGCTGCGCGTTAGACGACTACCTAGACCGTCCTGAACAGCCGCCCGCCGAACAACCCGCTAAACCCACGCATTCTTTGCCCAAAGAAAGCGTTAAGCCTGTTAAACCCGCGCAAAAAAGTGTTTGCAATGTGCCGCTGGAAGGCAGTCAAGAAGAAACTGCGGAAAGTTATTATGTTAAGGGCGAGCGGCTGTTTAACAACGACGACGTGGTTTCTGCCAAAAAAGCGCTGGAAACCGCAACCTGCCTGAATCCTAAGCATAAACAAGCCAAGGATTTGCTGAGTTTATTGAAACGCACTTATCCCTGATCATTCCTATTGCGCAACTTTGTGGAGCCATCGCGTGGAGGAGTATAAAACTATTTTGGATGATTTTGCTCAGCGCAAAACTGAGCCGGGCGAGGCTATCCAACGGCTCACGCAGTTATTAAAAAGCCATCCTGTGATCGCGCCGCAGGTGCGTGCGCACCTGGACAGTCTGCGTGATGCGCGCAAACTGGCGTTACCAGACTATGCAAAGTTAGATGTGGAGTTGCTGCAACTGGAAAAGCAGGTCAAGGCGTCCATGGATAAACCCATCGCCCTGGCCGAGCGCGTCAGTTGGCGTGCGCCAGAAGCATGGCTGGCGGGCTGGGAAAGCGAAGCAACCTTGCAGCCTTATCCCGATATGGTGCTGAAAAAAAGCTTCCGCCTGCAATCACGCTTGGCCTCCAACACCTATGGTGAAACTTGGGAAGCGTTGGATTTACTGCAAGATGGTCGCAAACCGGCGGAACGCCACGTGGCCATTCTGTTCCTCGGTCAAGAGTTAAGCCGCTATCCCCAGGCGGTTAAAAATTTTATTACCCAATTCGACTACTTTCAAAAACGCACCAACCCATACCTGGCTAAAGTATTCGCCACGGGCCGCGAAGGTGGCAGTGTATTTATCGTCACTGAATTGGTGAGCGGCGAGCGCCTGGATTTGCTGATTGACAAAAATCCAGCCGGCATCCCTGACGCAGAGATTGAGATTATTCTCACCGGCTTGGCTTCTGCCATGCAGGACTGCCAAAACGCCAAAGGCCCGGCATTGATTGTCAATCCCAGCCATATTTATTACGACCCGCTACAAAAGACACTGAAAATTCTCGATTCTGGCATGGATTGGCTGCTTGCCCAAATTGCCCAAGAATCGCCCAGCAGCACGGTGGATTCGCTATACCGCGCCAGTGTGCCTTATCTCAGTTGCGAAGTATTACTCAATCTTGGCGCGCCACAAGCGCGGGATTACGTATATGCGCTGGGTTGCATTGCCTACGAACTGCTGGCAGGGCGCCATCCATTTGGCCGTAAAACTTGCGCAGTGGCGAGCGAAAACCATTATGTGCCCAATGCCATTAAAAAATTATCCAACAAACAGTGGCAAGCGCTAACTGCGGCATTGGCATTCACGCGCGAACAACGGCTGGCGGAGCCGCGCCTGCTCATTGCCGCGTTGTATCCAGGGCAAAAATCCATCAAACCGCTGGTACTCGCTGGTGTGGCAGCGGCAGTGTCTATCCTTGCCTTGGCAGCCTGGCTGTGGAGCGATCAATGGCAGATGGGGCAATTGCGCATGGCCGTGTTGCAACAAGACGGGCAAGCCATGACAACCTTGCAAAGCTGGCCGGGCGGCAAACAAGAAAGTTTTCTGCGCAAAGACAGCGGCGCGTTGGCCTTAGCCATTACTGAATTCCATTTACAAAAAGATGGACATGAGGCGATCACGCAATTGAGCGTGTATCCTGAGCCAACCCGCGTCTTGATTTTTCGCGAGGAAGCCGTGCAAAACCGGCTGAAGGCGTATTACACCGAATTACTGGATAAGGCCGTTCAACAAGACCGGTTTGCCGAGGCAACCACCTTGCTGGATACCTTCGCTAAAGTGTATCCGCGCGCGCTGGATTTAGAGTCGCGCAAGCGCATGATTCAAGAATCCCGCCAAACCCGCTTGCAAAATTTAGCCGCAGAATACCGTGCGTGCATGGACAATGACAGCCTGCCCTTATCCTCGCGCACACCGTGCTTGGCAGAAGCCTTGCAGGGCATACGCCGCATTGAGCCGCAACATTTATTGCTAGAGGATGCCACGCTGGCAAAAAAATACCAGGAGGCGATTACTGCGTTTTTACACGAGGAAAACGGATTGGATAGCGCCAATACGCTACTGGCCGATTGGGCAACGCTGTTGCCTGGCGTCAATCCTGAGCGCGACAGCTTGTCGTGGCTGGCTGCCCGCTATGGCCTGCTGGAAAATTTGTTGCGCGACAATCAATTTAGCCAAGCGCAAGCGCAAGTGGAAGAAGCCTTGGCCACCTACCCCAATGATCCGCGTTTGCAAGCCTATGCCAGCCAAATCACCAAAAACCGCGAGCAGCGTATCAAGGAATTAGAGAAAAAATACCGGGCGTACCGTGAGCAAGGTATCCTGCTGCCAGACGAAAACAAGGAAGACGTGTTTGACCTCCGCGCGATGATTCAGGAAATTGATTCAGAAAACAAATTATTGCGCGATGCCAGCCTGCATAAAATGTACTTTGATAAAGTGGTGGAGCTATCCGCCAAGGAAGACGATAGCTTGGCCAAAGTACGCAAGCTACTCGAAGTGTGGCGCGTCTTGTTTACTGACCCGCGCTATTTTCAAGCCGAAGATCAAGAGCAAATTCAGCGTGCGGAAAATCGAGTGGCTTTACGGTATTTGGCACGCAGCCACGAACTGCTGGCGCAGGGCCAGGCACGCACTGCGCTGGAATACGCCGAATTTGCGCTGGGGTTGAAGCCCATGGATAGTGTTCGGAATAAGCTCCAGCAAGCAGCGGATGACGCGCGGGCCAAAGCCGCAGCGCCCGCACAATAGCGCAACTTTACCTATAAATTATGAATTATGAATGATGAATTCATAACTCACCATTCATAATTCACCATCTGGCCTTTATGAAGTGTGAATTTCGCGCCGCCCGTTTTTATTGTATGATTTACCACCCCGCCGCAACGCGGCACCTGCCCAATTTCTGGCTTTCATCAACTACGTCCGCGTTGCGGACATGGAGTGATTATGAGTATTTTGCGCTATCCTGAGCACGGCGAAAAAATCACCGTTAAGGACAACAAACTGGTTGTGCCCGAACAGCCCATCCTCGGCTATGTGCAGGGCGACGGCATTGGCCCGGACATCATGCAAGCCTCCCTGCGCATTTGGGACGCAGCAGTGGCCAAAGCATACCAAGGCAAGCGTAAAATACACTGGATGGAATTATTCCTCGGTGAGTCAGCGGCAGCGCGCTACAACGGCGACAGTTTCCCGCCCGAAACCCGCGAGGCCATGCAAGATTTGCTGGTCTCCATCAAAGGCCCGCTCACCACACCTGTGGGCGGTGGTTTCCGCTCGCTGAATGTCTCTTTGCGCCAAGATTTAGATTTATATGCCTGTGTCCGCCCGGTGCGCTATTACCCTGGCGTGCCCTCGCCATTGCGCAAGCCCGAGGAAGTGGACGTGGTGATTTTCCGTGAAAACACCGAAGACGTTTACGCGGGCATTGAATACGCCTCGGGCAGTGCAGAAATGCGCAAACTGGAAAAATTCCTCAAAGAAGAAATGGGCGCGAAATTTTTTGATGACTCCGGCCTGGGTATCAAGCCTATCAGCCCGTTCGGCACCAAACGCCTGGTGCGCAAAGCCATTCAGTACGCCATTGACCATGGTCGCAACAGCGTCACCCTGGTGCACAAAGGCAACATCATGAAATACACCGAAGGCGCGTTCCGCAACTGGGGATACGAAGTTGCCAAGGAAGAATTTGGTGAACAAACCATCACAGAGCAGGAATTGTGGGATCAATATAATGGCGAACAGCCCGCAGACAAAATCGTCATTAAAGATCGCATTGCCGACATTATGTTCCAACTCATGCTATTGCGGCCCAGCGAATTCGAGGTTATCGCCACCCCCAACCTCAACGGCGATTATTTATCGGACGCCATTGCCGCTGAAGTGGGCGGCGTGGGCATTGCGCCCGGTGCCAACATGAGCACGCATCTTGCCGTATTTGAAGCCACACACGGCACTGCGCCCAAATATGCCGACCAAAATAAAGTCAACCCCGGTTCGCTGTTGTTTTCAGGAGTGATGATGTTGGAGTACATTGGCTGGCAAGAAGCTGCTGATTTGATTTCCACCTGCTATCCGCAAGTGATTGCTGATAAAACGGTAACATACGACTTTGCGCGGCAAATGGACGGCGCGCAAACCGTCAGCACCAGCGGTTTCGCTGACTGCCTGATTGCCAAGATCGAGGCCGCCTAACCAGCTCCGCTACCCAACTGGAGCGGCATAGCGGCGCATCTTGCCGCTGAGCCGCTTTTTTCCGTGAAACGGAATCTGAAGTGAGATTGTACATCATGCAAGCCTCGGTAAAGCCCTCTTGGCGTTTTTTGTTCAGCTACGTATTGCGCTATCGTGCGCTGTTGTGGATTGTGCTTGCAGTATTGGCGGCTGAACTCACGGTTGGGCCATGGCTATTGCCGCGCATCATTCCCGCGCATTGGTACTTCTCGCTATACGTGCCCGCTGGTGCTGCAATCAAAGCGCGACTGTTTGCCAATGGTAAACTCAATGTTGCGCCCGATCCCGTGTTAGGCTGGCGCAACCAGGCGCTGGCTGGACACGGTCAATTTGACACCCACAGCGAACAAATCGAATATGACCGCCACGGCTCGCGCTCCTATCGTGGTATTTCCGAACAAAATCCGCTGCCTAAACGCGCATTGCTATTCGGTGACTCGCGCATCAACGGTTGGACGTATGTCAGCAACGCACAAACCATCAATGCCTGGATGGAGCAAGACGATGCGGATGTAGAAAGCCTTAACTTGGCCACCGATTTATACGGCTTGGATCAAATCTATTTGGCCATGCGCGAAACCCTGCCCAAATACCAGCCCAAAACCGTGATTGTGGGCACAGGATCAGACGAAGATAACTTGCTCGACTGCCACTGTATTGTGTTCAAAGAAAACCGGCTGGAACATGACCTGCCTCTGCTCAAGCCACGCCTGCTGTTGGTGGACAACAAGCTGCAAGAACAAATTCCGCCCATGCGTGATTTGCTGCTGAATTTACCGGACAATGTATCCGCGCTGACAGACTACCTGCGCGGGCATGACGGCTGCTACGGACGGTTTGAACGCTTCCAACGCTGGGAATTCACCCCCTTGCTGGCCTCATTTGCATATTTTAAGCAGCGTGTAGTCATTTCCGGCGGACGCCGTTGGGACTTCGGACAAGCGCGCTCGCTGGAAAATTTAGCCCTGGCCAGCGCGCTGATTAAAGCCATGCAGCAACTGGCGGAGCAACATCAAACTCAACTGGTGTTCCTGCTATTGCCCACCGCCTATGAGTACAAAGGCTCCAAATCCTTTGTGTATGGGCAGATTAAGAAAATTATTGAACATCAATCTGTTACATTGGTGGATGGCCTAGACATTCTACGCCATAGCGGTCAAGACATTCCCCTATTTCATGACGATGTGCATTTAACCGCAGAAGCCAATCACATGTTGGCAACCGCACTGCTAAAACACATGAAATAAGCAGCAATTCCCACCACTTTGTCAACGTACAGTTTATTATGAGTTATGAATTATGAATGATTCATT
>DYPE01000012.1:8668-37745 GCA_020720085.1 Dichelobacter nodosus
CACCACTTTGTCAACGTACAGTTTATTATGAGTTATGAATTATGAATGATTCATTCATAACGCATCATTCATAATTCACCATTACGAACGAACAAGGTACAATGTAACCGCCCGCTGTCCCGCTGGGGGCGTGCGTAAGCGTTGGACTTTTACTCAAATCCCATTCCGTTCCCAACCGTATTTGCCACCAGGAATGCATTGCCATGAAAACATTGCCAATACATGCAGCCTTTTTATTCCTGCTCTGCCTAGTCAGCTTGCCCGCAGACGCCAAAACGCCGCGCGACGCGCAATATTACTTAACCCAAGCCGTGCGCCAATGCGATCAAGCCTTGGCTGCGGGACAAGCGGACAATCCTTTGGGTAACCAAGCGCTGCACCGCAATGCGCTCAAATACCAGCAACATCGTGCGCGCGCGCAAGCCTTGAATGCCAATGCCCTCACCGACACGGCCAAAACTTATAAAAGCACCGCGTTTGGCGAGCAGCCATTTGCCGCATTGGACACACAGTGCATGGCAGAGTTGACTGCCAAGCAAGCGCAAAGCGCGGGCGCGCCTACCAAGCCCATGCCGCAACTCACCGCCCCCGCGCAAGCACGCGCGCAAGCCGCGCAAGCGGTACGTCGCTTTTGCATGGCGTACACCAAGCCGCCCTATTCCGCTGGCCCGGTGAATAAAGCCCGCTTGGCGCAAGACGAAACCGCCTACCGTCAAGCCAAGGATGCCGCATTGGCCGCTGAACCTAAGGTGGCGCAGACCAAACTGAAGGCACTGATCCCCAATCCCAAAACTCGCCTTGGCAAGGAAACCGAAAAAACCGTGGCGCAATGGTTTACCTATTGCGACCAAGCCTTTGCTGCCTATGCCAAAGCCATTGCTGATTTGCCGGATGCGCCAACCAGCGCAGCGGTCACACCAACAGAAACCGTTGCGCCTGTTGCGACCACCGCAGCACCGCCCGCACCGGTTGCTGAAGTCCAACCCGCTGCCACCGAAAGCGCGCCGCCAGCGGACGAACCTCCAGCAGATGCACCACCTGCGGATGAGCCGCCGCCGGCCAGCGATGGTGGCGAAGAATCAGACCCAGAATTGGCACAACTCAAAGGCAAAGTCAAAGGCGACCGCCTCAAAACATTGGAGCAAGAAGGCCGTGTGCCGGACTTCACGGACAATGACGATCACATGGAAAAAGCCACGATTTGGCAGTACGAATATGAAGATGACAGTGGCAAACCGTTCTGCGTCCAGTTCCAATTCAAAGGCGATAAACTGGATAATGAAGAAGAATTGGACGGCGAATGCCCCGCACCCTAAGCCACGCGGAATCAATGCTTATGCTTCTGTTTTATCGTGTTATCTGCGTGATGAGCATATTGTCATTGGCCGCTTGCCTGGGCGGCGGTGGCAGCGGCACAGATACCGCATCCTCCGGCCAAGTCTCCGCCGGGAACACGGGGGTTGCAGCAAGCATTGCGCTGTTGCCCGCGCAAGCCAATGGCAGCGGCAGTGTAGAACTTACTGCGGTGGTGAAAGACAGCCAATTCACGCCGCTTAAGGGCGCAACGGTGTATTTCAGCTTCAGCGGCGACAACCGCGAAACCCTGGCCCCAGCCAGTGCGGTCACCCAGGAAGATGGTTCGGCCCAAGTCAAAGTGACGGATGTCGAGCAAAATGGCGGCGAAGCCACTGTGGTGGCGCGCGTAGGCAACCTGTCCGCCAGCGCTGTGGTGAAGTTTTCGCCTACAAGCAGCGCTGACAATACCGCGATCCAACAACTAGAACTTGCGCCCGCTGTGCTGTTATTGCCAACGGATGGCCAAGGCGCAATTGAGGCGAAGGCATTTGCCCTAGCCAACCGCTCTTCTCTTGTGCCGCTGGCCAATGCACGCATCAACGCCAATATCACTGGCCCAGCCACGTTGGACAACACGCAGCAAATCAGCGACGTCCATGGTGTGGCGCGGTTTACGGTCACCGGCACTGGTGCTGGCACCGCCACCTTGCGCGTTGCCAGCAGCGGCGTGCTGCAAACCGCACTGATTTACCTGGGCGCATATATAGAATTCACCCCGGAAACCATGAATGCCAGCGGCAAAGTAAAACTGCGCGCGCTGCTCAAAGACGGCGCGCACGCGCCGTTGGCGGGCATTCCCATTCATTTTCGTTTCGCAGAAAAAAACCACGAAACCTTGCAACCCGTAAGCGCCACCACAGGCCAGGATGGTTCGGTGGAAGTGGAAGTGATGGATGTGGATGATAATGGCGGCACGGCTACGGTGATCGCTCAAGCAGGCAATCTTCCCGCAGCCGCAGCCACAGTGAATTTTTTAACGCCGTTGGGCAGCAATCGCAAATTAAGCATTGAAGTATCGGATAGCGCCCTGCCGGTGGGCCAGACCGCCACCGTGCAGGCCACCGTACAAGACCTAACCGGCGTGCCTGCCGCTGGCGTGCCCATAGAATTCAGCGTAACCGGCCAGGCAAATTTATCCGTATCCGGCGCGGTGAGCGACGCGCAAGGCCGGGTAACCGCGACGGTACGCGGCAATGCCAGTGAAAATGTGCGCGTGGTGGCACGCGCTGGTACAGTAACCCGCGAAGTTCCCTTGTATTTTGGCGCTAAACTGCAAGTTTCGCCCGCACAAGCCACCGCCACAGCGAACAGCGCGCCCGCCACACTGACGGCCACAATCGTGGATGCCACTGGGGCGGGCGTACCCGGCCAAAACGTGCAATTTAGCACCAATGACGATCAAGCGTTATTGGACAAATACCATGACATCACCAACGACATTGGCCAAGCCACATTGGCAGTGCGCCGCCCGCAAGATGGCGAAACACAGATAACCGTGCGTGCAGGCGCTTATTTGCGCGCAGCCGCTACAGCGCGTTTTAATCTAGCCAGTTCAGGCGAGCCGCGCACCCTTCGCGTTACTGCCAGTGCCAACGAAGTTGGACTGAATGGCACGGTTACCATCCGCGCCCTTGCGCTGGACGAGCACAACCGCCCAGTGGCAGAGAGCACGCCGCTGTTGTTCAGCGCCACGTTGGGCAGCATCGTATCGCAGGCATTTACCGATAAAGACGGCGTGGCTAACGCAGTTTTTTACGCTGGCACCCGTGCAGGCGCTGCGAATGTCAAAGTCAGCGCCCCCACTGCGCGCGAAGCGGGCGTCGCCATCACCATTGCGCCCTCCGGCCAAACGGGCGGCATTGAGCTGGTGTCCGTGGAACCTGCTACCCTGGGCATTCGCGGCAGCGGCGTGGCGCAAACCGCTACTTTGCAATTCCGTGTCACCGATGCGCAGGGCAATCCCGTGGCAGACAACGTGGCGGTACAGTTCGCCCTGGATGCCTCGCGGTTGCACGGTGGCGAAACCATCTCCGCTGGCGGCAGCGTGCCAGGGGCCAGCGCCAGTGCCAATACCCGCAACGGCCTGGTAACCGTAAATGTGCACAGCGGCATGGTAGCTGGCACGTTGGATGTGATTGCCACCGTCAACCAAGCCACCGCAGTGGGTCGGGTGAGCATCGCGGGTGGCGCGCCAGACGGCAACCATTTATCGCTTGCCGCCCAATACCTTAACGTCAACACCCAAGTGCTGGGGCTGGAAGACGCAATCACCGCCATTGTTGGCGACCGCTTCGGCAATGTGGTGGCCGATGGCACGCGGGTGAATTTTATCAGTGAAGGCGGGCTGATTGGTCGCAGTCAAAGTGCGGGCGCATTCACCGCCACCACCACGCTAGGCCGCGCTGGAGCAGTATTGCAAACTGCTGAACCCACCACGCCGAATCTCACTGGCGTGGCCCCTGCGGGCAATCCCGGCCTTAATCGCGTGGTGGTGTTCACCACAGGCAGCGAAAGTTTTGTGGATGCCAATGGCAATGGCGAATTCGACGCCCCGGAACCTGGGCGTAGCGGCGATTCGTTTACCAACTCCGGCTATATTGACAGCAACAGCAATAGCAAATGGGACTTCGGCGAAGCCATCACCGGCCAGGGCGATATAAGCGAGCCGTATGTTGACGCCAATGATTCCGGCACATTTGAGGCGGGCGAATTGTACATTGATGCCAACCAAAATAATCGCTTTGACGGCCCAGATGGCGTTTACCAGGCCAATACGGTGATTTGGAAATCCATCAACGTATTGTTTTCCGAAGGCTTAACCACTTCCGGCGCAAGCGCACCGTGCGTGCGGTTTGGCGCAAACGCGCCGGACTGTCGCCAATCTGGCAAGTTTACTGATATAGCCAATGGCAGTTATCTGGATTTTGAGTTACATAACCTGGCTGACCGCTATAGCAATGCCCTGGTAGCTGGCACGCGGGTAGAAGTCACCACCACAGGCGGAGTATTGGGCGGCACAACCCTTTATGAACAAGCCGATAGCCATGGTAAAGGCAGTGTGATTCATTTTACTTTGACCGGACAACCAGCAACATACACGGAAAATAACCCGGAACAAGGGCGTAGCGCAGAATATCCCTTGCCATCCAACGTCACAGTAACTATCCGTATTACCATGCCCAATAACCGCCAAGCGCCTGGTGGCCTGGGTGAGCACCTGGAGTTGTCATTTTCTGGAATTATCAACGCAAACGCCATCCGACCATGACAACCCGCATGAATCATGAACGTGTATTGATTGTAGAGGACAGCCCGCCTTTGCTGGAGCTGTACATCAGCTACCTAGCCCCCCAAACCACCATGGAAGTGGCGGGTGTGAGCACAGGTGCGGCGGCCTTAGCCAAATTGCGCGAAGGCTGGCCAAATGTGCTGGTGCTAGACCTGCAATTGCCCGACATGCACGGCCAGGAAGTGCTGCAATGTATTAGCAAAGAGCAACTGCCCGTCGTGGTGGTGGTCATCACCAGTTACGCCACCGTGGACATCACTGTCAACGCCATGCGCTATGGGGCTTTTGATTTCTTAGAAAAACCTTTCACCTCAGAACGGCTGGCAGTCACCGTGCGCAATGCGCTGGAGCATTACCGACTCACCACGTTGGTTCATCATTACCAAAAGGATAAACTTACTTGTTTTCATGGCTTTATCGGTGAATCGGATGCCATGCAGGCCATTTACCGTTTGATCGTCAATGTAAGCCTCAGTAAGGCAACTGTATTTATCACCGGGGAAAGCGGCACAGGCAAAGAATTGTGTGCAGAAGCGATTCATCTGGAAAGTCAACGCAAGGAAAATTCGTTCGTAGCCATCAACTGCGCAGCCATTCCATTGAATTTAATGGAAAGTGAAATTTTCGGGCACGTTAAGGGCGCGTTCACTGGCGCGCACGCCACGCGCAAAGGCGCAGCCGCCACAGCGGATAACGGCACGTTGTTTTTAGATGAAGTGTGCGATATGAATTTGGAATTGCAAACCAAATTTTTGCGTTTCGTGCAAACTGGCTGCTTTCAGAAAGTGGGTAGCGCATTACAAGAGCAAGTGGATGTGCGTTTTATTTGTGCTACTAACAAAGACCCGCGCCGCGAAGTTGAGGCTGGCCGGTTTCGTGAAGATTTATTTTACCGTCTGCATGTAATTCCCATCACGCTCCCGCCGCTGCGCGAACGCGGCAAGGACGTGATTATTATTGCCAACCATATCATGGCGCAAGTCAATAAAGAAGAACGCAAAAATTTCAAACGGCTGTCCCCAGAAGTCGAGGAAATTTTTTGTAACTACGCCTGGCCTGGCAATGTGCGGCAATTGCAAAACGTATTGCGCAACAGCATGGTGCTGCACGATGGCGAAGTCATTACGCCCGCCATGCTCCCCCCGTTGCACGATATATTGGCGATTGAGAGCCTCCAGCCCACCTCTTCCAAGCGCATCCCCACAACGCCAGGCACTGTGCGGCGGATTAAGCCGCTGTGGCGAACGGAAAAAGAAGCAATTGAAACGGCGATTGAGATTTGCGAGGGCAATATCGCTAAAGCTGCCGCCTTGTTGGCGGTCAGCCCTTCAACCATTTATCGCAAACTATCCACCTGGAAAGCCACTCCCGGGTAATGACCGAGTAATGAAGAGAATGCGGGCGTTGTCGCCCGCCAGATGCAGGACATCTGGCGGATGGAGATTCGCCGCAGGGGAAATAAAATTAAGACAATGCGTTGCGATAACGCCGATTGAATTTATCCAAACGACCCGCCGTATCCATGGTTCTCTGTTTGCCTGTATAAAACGGATGGCATTGAGAACACACGTCCACGTGTAACTCATTGTTTTTCAATGTTGATGATGTTTGAAATACATTACCACAACTGCATTTTACGGTAATTTCATGATAATTTGGGTGAATATTAGGCTTCACGGCTGACGCTCCTTAACTTAATAAAACTTGATATTTTAACACACGATACTCTGATCCGCAAAAATAGGTTAGCGCGAAGGAATATCTCAACCCATAATTTCGGGGCACTGTTGAATCCATGAGGGATAGCTGTAGGGGCGGTGGTTTATCCCCGCCCATCTTGTACAGACTCCACCCAGCACAGCAATTCCCCCTGCGCCAGTCGCACGGACACGTGGCTGCCAGGCGCGATTTGCGTGGCATCGCGCACAATGCGTTGGCGTTCGTCGCGCACAATGGCATATCCGCGCTGTAGTGTGGCCAGCGGACTGACCGCTGCCAAGGCGCGAGCCAGCATGGCCAAACGGGCACGGCACTGTTCCGGCGCGCGTCGCATCAGCGTGCGCAACCGGTCATTGTTGTGGCGCAAGCGACTGGCGAGCGTTTGTGCAGTCCAACGCGGCGAACATTGCGCCAGTCGTCCTTGCGCTTCGTGCAGTTGGCGTTGATAGCGACGCGGCGCGTGCGCGCCAACCTGGCGCAGGCGTAAGGTCAGTAAGGCCAAGCGTTGGGCTTGTGCTTGCAGGCGTTGACGGGGATGCGGCAAACGCCCGCGCAGATCGCGCACATGCCAATGCGCTTGCGCCAGCCGTTGCCGCACGGGACTGGCCAATTGCTGTTGCAGCCGCGCCAGACGCTGTTGCCATACACGGGCATCGGGCGTGGCCATTTCTGCGGCTGCAGAAGGCGTGGGCGCACGCGCGTCAGCCACCCAGTCAGCAATAGTGAAGTCGATTTCATGGCCAATCGCGCTAATGATTGGAATGGGACAGGCAAAAATCGCCCGCGCCACTGCTTCGTCATTAAATGCCCATAAATCTTCCAATGATCCGCCGCCTCTGGCGAGGATCAACACATCGCAATCGCGCCGCGCCCCAGCCTGGTGCAGCGCCGCCACAAGCGCTGTGGGCGCATCGCGGCCTTGCACCACTACGGGGTACACGCGGATGGGCAATGCCGAAAACCGGCGTTGCGCCACCGTGGCAATGTCGCGTAACACCGCGCCCGTGGGTGAGGTAATCACGCCTAGGCGTTGTGGAAATGGCGGCAAGCTTTTTTTGTGCGCAAGATCAAATACGCCTTCGGCTTGCAGCTTGCGTTTCACCGCTTCAAACGCACGTTGTAATTCACCCAAGCCAGCGGGTTCCAACTGCTCAATAATTAACTGCGCCTCGCCGCGCTCTTCATACATGGTCAACCGTGCGCACGCAATGACTTGCGCGCCATTTTGCGGCTTGATTGCCAATAGCCGCGCCCGTGACTTGAACAACGCGCAACGGATTTGCGCGCCAGCATCCTTGAGCGTGAAATAACAATGCCCAGAAGCGGGCGTGGAGAGGTTGGAAATTTCACCGCTGACCCAAATCATAGGGAACTCTTGTTCTAAAATGACCTTGGCGGCGCGGTTCAGGGCGGTTACACTATAAATTATGCGGGTATTCACGCGGTTTCTTGAATCCATAAAAACAGTCAAAACGCAATGATACGAAACTTCTCCTGGATTGGCGATGCATTCTGACACGTCGCCCCCTACACTTGGGCCTGCACACGCGGTGGTGTGCGGCGCGAGCAGCCAAATCGGCTTTTTTTTGCTGCCCAGGTTGTTGGCCACGCAAGCGAATGTGCTGGCGCTGAGCCGCACACCGTCGCTGGAGGGCGGCACGGATGCGCGCGTGCGCTGGCAACAGGCAGATGTTCGTCAATTGCCAGCACATTTTACTCTGCCAGCGGATTCCACCTGGTTTCACCTCGCGGGCTTGCCGTTGTTGCCGCACGTGCTGCAACATCCGGCAGCGCAATCGATTCAGCGCGTGGTGGCATTCGGCTCCACCAGCCGGTTTACCAAAGCCGCCTCGCCCACGCCGCAAGAGCGCACGCTGGCCGCCCGCTTGGCCGCTGCTGAAGAAGAAGTCATTCGGCTGTGCGAAATGCGCGGCATTGCCTGGACCTTGTTGCGGCCTACCTTAATTTATGGCTGTGGCCGTGACCAAAATGTCACGTTTATCCAACGGTTCATCCGCCGTTTCGGTTTTTTCCCGGTGCCTTATCCCGGCAACGGCCTGCGCCAACCGGTACACGCCGAAGATTTGGCGCAAGCCTGCATACAAGTTTGGCATTGCCCAACCACCTTTGGTCAGGCGTATAATCTCAGCGGTGGCGAAACGTTACGTTACCGCGAATGGGTGGCTTTGATTTTTGCCTCGCTAGGGCGCAAACCGCGCATTTTGCCGATACCAACGGGTTTGTTACGGCTGGCGCTGCGCCTGACGCGCGTGTTACCGCGCTACCGCCACTTAACGCCCGCTATGGCGGGCCGCAGCGAACAGGATTTGTGTTTTGACCACAGCCCGGCGCATCGGGATTTTGCTTATCATCCGCGAGGCTTTCGCGAGGGATTGTTGTTATGACTTGGATGGTTGCCGCTGGCCTGGCGTTTGGTATTGCCGCCGTGCTGACCCACTTGCTTGCTCGCCCAGGCGCGCTACGGGCGCTGGTGGCGCACCCCAATGAACGCTCGCTGCATAGCCACCCCACGCCTGCCAGCGGCGGCCTGGCCATGGCCGCTGCCCTGATTTGCGCGCTGCCCGTATTGCATTTTGCGCTGCCCGCACTGCCTGTGCATGGCTGGTTTTATTTGGGCGCGGCCCTGGTGGCGCTGATTTCGTTATGGGATGACTGGCGTCCCTTGTCGCCCAGCCTCAGGCTCGCAATCCACCTGACGGCAGCCAGTTGCGTGCTACTCGCGGGCTGGACGCCGGAAAGCCTGCATTGGCCCAACGGCCACTGGCCATGGCCGCAATGGCTGGCAATGCCGTTTACCTTGCTGTTTGTGGCGTGGATGACCAATTTGTACAATTTCATGGACGGCATGGATGGCTTTGCTGGTGGCATGGCAGTATTCGGCTTTGGCGGCTACGCACTGCTCGGCTGGTTGGGCGGTGCGCCAGAATTCGCGGCGCTTAATTTGCTCATTGTATTAGCCGCATTGGGGTTTTTAATTTTTAACTTTCCACCCGCACGCATTTTTATGGGCGATGTCGGCGCCTCCACGTTGGGCTACTTGGCCGCTGCGCTGGGATTGTGGGGCGAACAATTGGGTTTATTTCCTTTGTGGGCGGCCGTGTTACTGTTTTCACCGTTTATTGTGGACGCATCCGTCACGCTTACGCGCCGCGCATGGCGCAAAGAACGCATCTGGCAAGCGCATAAAACACATTATTACCAACGGCTTGTGCAAATGGGTTGGGGCCACCGCACCACAGTGCTGGCCGAATACGCTATCATGGTCGCCTGCCTGGCCAGCACAACCTTGGCACTCCGTCTTCCTGCGCTAGGGCAATGGATCGTTGTGCTTGGCTGGATAGTGGGATACTGGGCTTTGGCGCACACGGTGCGTCGACTGGAAATCAATCCTACATGATTATGACAAAAAACTACTGTGTTTGGTGATATTTTCGAGTATACTAAGCCGTTCAATCTCTCCCAGAGGTTTACTCCAAGACAATTCCGCCATGGGCGCGGCACACAGCTGATTTTCCTATTTATGGAAATGCGTGAACCGGCTCATGATGACAATTTAGATAGTTTAAGGTTAGGCGATTGCTAGATATTTTTTATTTTACAGGCATCGCCTTTACAAAACACCATGCGAAAGTGGCGAAATCGGTAGACGCGCTGGTTTTAGGTGCCAGTGGGGCAACCCGTGAGAGTTCGAGTCTCTCCTTTCGCACCAAAATCATTTGACTACATCTCCCGCACTAATTCATCATACACTGCCTAGAGGTTGTAATGCTCGTTTCAATTCAATCCGCCAATGGCTTAGAACGCCAGCTCAAAGTGCTTGTTCCCCGTGAGAAAATGGGACAAGAGGTCGATAAAAAACTCAAGTCACTGTCTAAAACTGTCCGCCTGAATGGGTTTCGTCCCGGCAAGATACCAGTCCATGTGATTCAACAAAAATATGGCGCACAAATTTGGAACGACGTGATGCACGAAGTTTTGGAAAGCAGTTTTCTGGAAGCGATAGACCAAGAAAAACTGCGTCCCGCAGGCAAACCAGAAGTAGAATTTTTGAGCAGTGAACAAGGTAAAGACCTTGAATACACCGCCAAATTTGATATTTTCCCTGAAGTGATGCAGGTCAACTTAGCCGGTATGCAAGTAGAAAAACTGACCGGAGAAGTGACCGAAGCCGATGTAGATCAAATGATTGAGGCATTGCGCAAGCAACAGACCTATTGGGTAAAAGTGCTGCGTCCTACACAACAGGGAGACAAACTGACCGTTGATCTGGCAGCCTTCATGAACGGTGAACCTTTTGAAAAAGGTTCCTCAAAACAACAGACGGTGGTCTTAGGCAGTGGAGATTTTATTGACGGCTTTGAAGACGGCTTAATTGGCAAGGAAGCTGGCGAAACCGTGGCGCTAGATTTGCGCTTCCCGGAAGCCCACCAAGCCAAAGACGAGGAAATGCGCGAACTCAGCGGCAAAGATGTGCATTATTCTGTACAAATTCAAGCAGTAATGGAACCTCGGCTGCCAGAAACCACACCAGAATTCATTAAATCATTTGGGGTTGAAGACGGTACAGTAGACTCTATGCGCCAAGCCGTGCGCACAAATATGGAGCGCGAATTGGCACAAGCCTTACGCGATCTCTTAAAACGAACGGTTTTTAATAGTTTATTGGCGCAAAATCCTATTCCTGTACCGTCCTCCATGGTTAAAGAAGAAGCCGAACGATTATCAGCAATTAGGGTTAATGATTTATTGCGCCAAGGCGTTCCACCTGAACGCATTAATCTTACGCCGGATATATTTCATGACATTGCAGAACGCCGCACACGCCAAGGCATCTTAATGTCTATTATTATTCGCGATAACAACATCCGCCCTGATCCACAAAAAGTGCATGGACTTATACAAGCATTGGCAGCCACCTACGAAGATCCAGATAGCGTAGTGCAGTGGATTTTATCGAATAAAGAAAAGGTAAAAGAACTAGAAAATAGCATATTGGAAGAACAAGTTGTGGATTGGGTGCTCACCCAGAAAGAAGTCGAAATTCAAGAGTCTACCTCTGACTTTACCGCCATCATGGCCAAAAGAAGAGGTTAAATCATTTTGCCGTATTGCCAAGGACATTCTATGTTAAGCCCTTCACCTGCCATGGCAGCTCTGGTTCCCATTGTTGTGGAACAATCTTCCCGTGGCGAACGCGCTTATGACATTTATTCTCGTTTACTTAAAGATCGGGTGATTTTTCTAGTTGGGCCAGTGGAAGACCATACCGCCAATCTCATTGTGGCGCAATTGTTATTTTTGGAATCAGAAAATCCAGAAAAAGACATTTACCTTTATATCAACTCTCCTGGCGGAGTGGTCACTGCCGGACTGGCAATTTACGACACTATGCAATTTATCAAACCGCAAGTCAGCACCCTGTGCATAGGCCAAGCGGCAAGTATGGGCGCGATTTTACTGACGGGCGGCGCGGCAGGCAAGCGCTTTTGTTTGCCCCATTCGCGCGTGATGATGCACCAGCCTTTGGGCGGTTTCCAAGGGCAAGCCACAGATTTTGATATTCACGCCCGGGAAATCCTCAAAGTTCGTGATAAACTCAACTCCATTCTTGCGCACCATACTGGCCAGGAATTAAAAGTCATTGAACAAGACACCGAGCGCGATAATTTTATGGATGCGGAAACTGCCTTGCAATATGGTGTGGTGGACAAAATATTGACCACGCGCGAAGCATTGTCAAACAATGCAACCGCTGCCGTTTCTTAATACAGTTTTTCCATCCTAAATTTCATTCCAAACCTGCTGGAACGTGCATGTCAGACAAGAAAAAAGATAAAACTAACGAAGAACGCCTCCTTTACTGCTCCTTTTGTGGCAAAAGCCAACATGAAGTGCGCAAATTAATCGCTGGCCCAAATGTTTTCATTTGCGATGAATGTGTTGAATTATGTAATGATATTATTCGCGAAGAAATTGAGGAAGGTGGTCATGCTGCCGAACAAAGGCAGTTGCCCACACCTCATGAAATCAAGCAAAAACTAGATGAATATGTTATTGGCCAAGAAACAGCTAAGAAAATTTTGTCGGTTGCAGTATACAACCATTACAAACGGCTCGAACAGAGCGGGAATAAAGAAGAAGATGTCGAAATTGCCAAAAGCAATGTATTGCTGATTGGCCCTACGGGTTCTGGCAAGACACTATTAGCCGAAACGCTAGCTAGATTATTAAACGTTCCTTTCGCCATGGCAGACGCTACTACCCTGACAGAAGCGGGGTATGTTGGGGAAGATGTTGAGAATATTATTCAAAAAATCTTACAAAAATGCGATTATGACGTAGAAAGAGCGCAGACGGGAATTATCTATATTGATGAAATTGACAAAATTTCCCGCAAATCTGACAATCCTTCGATTACCCGCGATGTTTCCGGTGAAGGCGTGCAACAGGCCTTACTGAAATTAATTGAAGGCACAGTGGCTTCCGTGCCACCGCAAGGTGGACGCAAGCATCCACAACAAGAATTTTTGCAGGTGGATACTAAAAATATTTTATTTATCTGCGGTGGTGCATTTGCTGGCCTAGAAAAAATCATTCAAAATCGCTCTGCAAAAACGGGGATAGGATTCTCTGCTGAAATAAAAAATAAAGACGATAAAGATGCTGCCAAACTTCTTTCCGAACTGGAGCCAGAGGATTTGATTAAATATGGACTTATCCCTGAATTTGTCGGTCGCCTGCCCGTGAACGCGGTATTGCAGGAACTTGATGAAAATCAACTCATTCAGGTGCTTACGCAACCTAAAAATGCGCTTAGCAAACAATATACCCGTTTATTTGAAATGGAAGGTGTTCATTTGGAGTTCCGCGAGGATGCATTACATGCCATTGCATGCAAAGCCATGACACGCAAAACTGGCGCACGCGGCTTGCGCGCTATTTTAGAACATACATTGCTAGATATCATGTATGACTTGCCTTCCTTAAAAAATGTCGGCAAAGTAATTATTGACGACACAGTGATTACTGGCGCATCTAAGCCTCTACTGGTGTATGAAAACCTATTAGAGGAACCACTAAAGCAGGCCTAGCAGTATTTTTTGCATTACATATGCCTCTAATGGTGGATTTGTAGTGTTGCCATTACTCTTTATTCTTGCGGCTTTCCAGCTTGATCAAGACTCTTCCATGCCCATCATCCATTAGGATACTTTCGGAATGGCGCAAAAAATATTACCTATTCTCCCGTTGCGTGACATCGTTGTTTATCCCCGTATGGTATTGCCATTGTTCGTTGGTCGGGTTAAATCCATACGCGCGTTGGAGCGCGCCATTTCTGGTAACAAAGAAATCTTACTGGTAACACAAAAACAATCTTTAGAAGAGGATGCCAGTGCGGACAATATTTATCAAATAGGCACAATTGCCATTATTCTGCAATTGTTAAAATTGCCAGACGGTACCATTAAAGTATTAGTGGAAGGAACGGAACGGGCAGGAATTGTTCAATTCAATAATCACGATGATTATTTTAGTGCGCATGTAAATATTCTTCTCCCTCAAATAGACGGTGACGACAGCCCTGATATTCAAATTTTAATCAATTCTGCGATTTCTCAATTTGAACAATATATAAAACTCAATAAAAAAATTCCACCAGAAATACTTAGTGCATTGTCTAACATTGATGATCCTGGCCAATTAGCGGACACTATGGCGGCACATCTTTCAATTAAATTAGACGAAAAACAAAGGGTTTTAGAAACCACTAATGTGGCTGAACGACTGGATGAATTAACCTCTTTAATTGAAAATGAAATTGACCTGCTACAAGTAGAACGACGCATTCATAAGCGGGTTAAGGGCCAGATGGAAAAAAATCAGCGTGAATATTATTTGAATGAGCAAATTAAAGCCATTCAAAAAGAACTGGGGGATGAGGACAAGCATAGCGAAATTGAAGAGTTGGCCGGTAAAATAAAACAGGCGCGTATGCCTAAAGAAGCGCGTGAAAAAGCAGAGGCGGAACTTAATAAGCTTAAAATGATGTCACCTATGTCTGCCGAAGCCACAGTGGTGCGAAATTATATTGATGTAATGGTCAACATTCCTTGGCGTAAAAAAACTAAAATCAACCGCGAACTGTCCTCAGCACAAACTATTTTGGATGGTGATCATTATGGTTTGGAAAAAGTGAAGGAACGTATTTTAGAATACCTTGCAGTACAGCAACGGGTAAACCAAGTAAAAGGCCCTGTACTGTGTTTAGTAGGCGCCCCTGGTGTGGGAAAAACCTCTCTTGGGCAATCGATTGCCAAAGCAACCAACCGTAAATTCGTGCGTATTTCCTTAGGCGGTGTACGCGATGAGGCTGAAATTCGTGGTCATCGACGCACCTATATTGGTTCCATGCCTGGTAAAATCATTCAAAAATTAACCAAGGTTGGAACACGTAATCCTTTATTTTTGTTAGATGAAGTGGATAAAATGACGATGGATTTCCGTGGCGATCCAGCTTCTGCGCTTTTGGAAGTCTTAGACCCAGAACAAAACCATACGTTTAATGATCATTATTTAGAAGTAGACTATGATTTGTCTGACGTGATGTTTGTAGCCACCGCCAATACGCTTAAAATACCGCCTGCCTTGCTGGATCGTATGGAGGTCATTCGTTTATCCGGCTATACTGAGGACGAAAAAGTACATATTGCCAAGCAGTACTTAATTCCTAAGCAAATGCAGCATAACGGATTAAAGGAAAATGAACTCATTATTCAAGAAAGCGCTTTACGTGACATTATTCGCTATTATACGCGGGAGGCAGGTGTCCGAAATTTAGAGCGTGAATTGGCTAAAATTTGCCGTAAAATTGTCAAAGAAGTGTTGCTGTTAGGCACGGACATAAAAAAAATCACTATCACAGCCAAGGGGTTGGAAAAGTATTTGGGCGTGCAACGCTTTCGTTTTGGTCGAGCAGAAGAAGACCGGGTTGGCCAAGTCACGGGCTTGGCATGGACCGAAGTTGGCGGCGATTTATTAACGATTGAAGCCGCTATGATGCCTGGCAAGGGCAAGATGACATACACAGGCCGTTTAGGCGACATTATGCAGGAATCCATCCAGGCGGCGATGAGTGTGGTGCGCGGGCGGGCACTGGCCTATGGAATTGACCCGGAATTTTATCAAAAATATGATATTCATATCCATGTACCAGAGGGCGCAACGCCCAAAGATGGCCCTAGCGCGGGTATAGGTATGGGTATTGCTCTTGTTTCGGTCTTGGCGAATATCCCTGTACGCGGGGATGTGGCCATGACCGGGGAAATCACATTGCGCGGTGAAGTGTTGCCTATTGGCGGGCTTAAAGAAAAATTGTTGGCTGCTTTGCGGGGGGGAATTCGTACTGTGTTAATCCCGCTAGAAAATAAACGAGACCTTGCTGAAATCCCACAAAATATTAAAAATCATTTGGAAATTAAACCAGTTAAATGGATTGATGAGGCGCTGGCCGAGGCATTGACACAAATTCCAAAGCCATCCTGCGCCCAAGATTCCCCAGCAATGGAAATGCCGCCACCTGAAGATGTGGCGAAAAACGATGAACGAGGTGTGCAAACCCATTGATTCGGTCTGTTTTATTTGCAATGATATGCCAGCCTTGTGGAAACGCAGTTTCCGCCAGACATATTCGGTTCGCTTTGGTCGCCAATCACAGATATTGGCGCAAGAGTTGCAAAAAAGTGCGTCAGGGTTCACCGGACAAATTAGGCATTATCCAGCCTACATTATGATAATTTTTCCATTTGCATGGAGGTACAATGAATAAATCAGAACTAGTGCAAGCAGTAGCCACTTCGGTGGAGGGGCTTTCCAAAGCGGACGCAGCGCGTGCTGTAGACGCTGTATTAAACAGCATTTCCATTGCGTTAAAAAAGAATGACACTGTGACTTTGGTTGGCTTCGGCACATTTGCTGTACGCGAACGTGCAGCCCGTACTGGACGTAATCCGCGCACAGGAAAACCTATAGATATCAATGCCGCAAAAGTTCCTGTATTTAGGCCTGGTAAAGCGCTTAAAGATGCTGTAAACTAGTTCTTTTAGTCGGGGTGTTTAGCTCAGCTGGGAGAGCGTCGCCCTTACAAGGCGAATGTCGGGGGTTCGATCCCCTCAGCACCCACCAAAAAACATCATGGAGCGGTAGTTCAGTTGGTTAGAATATCGGCCTGTCACGCCGAGGGTCGCGGGTTCGAGCCCCGTCCGCTCCGCCATATTAGAAAAGGGTGACCAAGGTCACCCTTTTTTTTTGGATTTGAATACGTCACACTGTCGCTGTCATCCGCGCAACTTTGATTTCTTATTCTAAACGCATGGCGTTGGCATTGCATTTTTCGTTGTTTTTTGCGAAAACCATTGCAACTGTATGCCTAAAAAATGGAGTTCAATGGAGTTCATGAGCCATGAAACAAATTGTTTATTTAAGCACTGCTTCGCGGGCGATGGCAGACGCGGAATTAGATGCCTTAATGGAAATCAGCCAGCGCAATAATGCGCGTTTGGGGATCACTGGGCTGTTGATTGTGAAGGGGCGTACTTTTATGCAAGCCTTGGAGGGGGAATCGGCTACGGTTGACGCCTTGTTTCAACGTATCGAACAAGACGACCGGCATAAAAACATCATTATTATTTCTGAAGAAAATATTACAGAACGCCAATTTCCGCAATGGCATATGGGATTTAGAAATTTGGAGAAACTCCCACCAATCAGGTCCCAACGCTTGCTAGACGCCACACAAATGGAAATCAGCGCATTGGCAACCCAACCGGCTTTGGTGCATGATTTATTCAAAATTTTTGTGAACACACAATAGGATAGCGGTAGAAACGCATCCAATTTATTCTTTACTGTAACAATCAATCATCGCGAGGCATTTTTTATGTTGCAAAATATCCGTGATAATGCCCAAGGCTGGCTGGCTTGGGTGGTCGTTGTGATAATTATAATTCCTTTTGCATTGTGGGGTATCAATGAATACATCACGCCTAAAGCAAGCAACGCCATTGCTGTAGTGAATGATGTGGAAATTCCACGAGAGTTATTTCAAGAAAACTATCAGCAATATTCAGCCCGGTTACGTCAGCAACTGCAAGGGCAATCCGTAAATTTTTCAAAATTTGAAAAAGAAATTAAAAAAAATGTACTGGATCAACTCATTGAGGATGAGGTCCTGACACAAGCCACACACAAAGGCAGCATGGGTGTGGGCAATCAATTATTGGCTAGCCAAATCCAATCTATAGAAGTTTTCCAGGAAAAAAACATGTTTTCGCAAGCGCGTTACGAAACATTACTGCGCGGACAAGGCATGACGCCGCAGTATTTTGAAGAAAACATGCGGCGTAATTTACTGGTGGAGCAATTGCGCACTGGGCTGCAACAATCCACGTTTACCACCACGCACGAGCAACGCATGGCCCGCCGCGAGCGCGAGCAGCAGCGTTTGGTGACATACTTGCTTGTACCCGCCAAGCAATTTAGCGAAAAAATAATATTGACGGATGCCGAGATTGAAGCCTATTTTTCTAAGCACCAAGATCAATTCATGGCGCCAGAAAAAGTTAAAGTGGAATATGTGGAGCTATCTTTACAAGAGTTGAAAAATCAAATTGAGGTGAATGACGCAGTGCTCACACAAAGATACGAGCGGGACATTAGCCTGTATCGCACGGAATCCCGCTGGCGGGCGCGGCAAATTTTGCTAGAAGCCAATAAGGACGAAGCAGATCAAGGCAAAGCACGTGCGGAGGAAATTCTTGCCAAGGCGCGCTCTGGGGAAGATTTTGCAACACTGGCTAAAGCGCATTCCGTTGATTCCATTACCAAGTCTCAGGGCGGTGATATGGGGTGGATTGCCAAGGGTGAGCAACGTCAGCCAATAGAAACCGCATTGGCGGCGATGCAAATTGGCCAGATCAGCGAGCTAACACAAACAGAATTTGGCTGGCACATTCTTAAATTGGAAGAATATACACCGCCAACGACTAAGCCATTTAACGAAGTGCGCGAGCAATTGGCAGAAGCGTACCGTAATGAAGAAGCAGAGGCCAAATATTATGCCATGCAAGAACAATTCGCCAATTTGGCTTTTGAACAGGCGGATAATTTGAATGTGTTAAGTGAAACCTTAAAATTACCTAAAAATGCCACGGGTTGGTTTACTAAAGAAGGTGCGGAAGAAGATGGTATTGCTAAGGAAAAACAAGTAATTGAAGCCGCTTTTTCTGATCGCGTGCTACGTGAGCAAAGCAATAGCCATGTATTAGAATTAGGGGATAAACGCATTGTAGTAATCCATTTATTGGAACACCAGCCGGCCATAGCGCAAACGCTCGCTGAAGTGAAGGACACTGTAGCTACTTTATTGCGCACGGAAAAAACGCGCGAACAAACCAAAGCCGTTGGCGAAGAAATCCAGCGGGCTTTTACCACGGACGGAGATTGGCTGGCACTATTGTCTAACCATGGCCTATTGTGGGAAAAAGCGCGTTGGTATAAACGCACTGACAAGGCAGAGGCTCCCCGGGAAATTTTACTAGAAGCATTCAAAATGGGCGTGCCCAGCGGTGAAAATGAGGGATTGTTGCACGGACTGGTATTAGGCGATGATTATGCGCTGGTGGCTGTGTTGGCAGTGAATTATCCTGACACTGAAGCTGCTGATAATGTCATTGACGCTGGCCAATCTTTTCAATTACGCGCCATGGGCGAAAGTGAATACCAGGGCTATTTGGGAAGTTTGAAAGGGCAATCCACAATTACTACGCATCTCGATGAACTATAGCAGGAGAATCAGGTATGAAAGGCGGATTATCGCAACTGATGAAGCAAGCACAGAAAATGCAAACGCAGTTGCAAGAAAATTTAGAAAAAACCCAACAAGAATTGGACGTTATGGAAGTAACAGGCCAATCTGGCGGAGGCATGGTGGAAGTAGTTATGACGGGTCGCCATGACGTGCGCCGGGTCAGCCTTGACCAAAAATTATTGGAAGACGACAAAGAAATGTTAGAAGACCTTATCGCCGCAGCCGTCAATGATGCTGTGCGCAAAGTAGAAAAACAACGTAATGAGAAAATGTCGGGCATGATGGGCGGCATGGGGGTTTCTTTACCCGGTGGCATGAATCTTCCTTTTTAATTTTTCGCGTAAGCGCTACGTTCACTGCTTCGCATTGGTGCAGGCTATACCAAATGAAGCAGTGTGCCAATTCATGGGTATTCAGGCGGCACGTTTGCGCTCGCACTTGATACCACGTAGGTTTGTGCCTTTGCGATGATCCACCAATCCACCTATTCCCCTCCATGGATTTCAACGTTGCGGCGCACAGCGTTATTGTTTCCATTGCTATGTGGTGGGATTTTGTTGGTTGGTGTTGGAATTTATTGGCTGGAAACGGTATTACAACAACGTGAAATTGAGCACGAGGCTGAGCAAGAAATTCGTTCATTGCAAAGCTTGTTACAGCGTCGTTTTTTATGGTTGCAAGAAGACATTGCCTATTTAGCTTCTTATCCAGAATTGTCTGGGGGTATTCCCACCGAAGCGACTGGTTTACGCGCTTTAGAACAAAGCTGGCAGCACTATTTACAGGCCGCCCGTCGTTATGAAAGCATTGTTTTGATCAACCGCCAGGGCTACGCACTGGCGCGGGCCACGCTTGCCGGGCCTGGAAACGAGCGCGATGCACTGCCTTTTTCCCGCCTACACCAACATGTCCGCGCCTTGGACTCGCTTGCGGAAGGGGAAATGTATTTCCCATATCAATCGGATATGGATGTGCCACTGTTTACCATGGGCATATCTTTACGCCAAAATAAAGAAGCACAAGGCTTGTTGTTGCTCAGTTGCCCGGCCAATATGCTGACTCAACTGCTGCGCGAACAAACGCATCGGCATGGTAATCATAGCCATGCGCAATGGTTTGCGTTGACGGCACAGGGAGACTTATTAAGCACAAGCCATAGCCCGACCTTTTCGTTTCAGCAAGAATACCCGGTCGCATGGGCAGCAATCCGCCGCGATACGCAGGGGCGGTATCAATCCAGCCAAGGTGTTTTTACCTTTCTATCCATTCCATTGTCAGTGCCTACCCACCTTGCGGTACCGCCGTTTTTTTTAGTGCACTTCACGCCGCCTGAAGAATGGCTGCAACGGTTAGCGTTATTGCGTAGCACTTTGTTCGATCTTATGATTCCGCTGATGATCTTGTTGTTGCCCCTGGTTTGGTGGCGGGCTGGGACACAACTGCGCCGCGAACATGCCATGACTGCGTTGCGCACCCGCGAGGCGTTGTTGGCGCAAGCCCAGCATTTAGGCAGTTGGGAATGGCACATTGCAGCGAACCAACTGCATGGTTCAGAAGAGTTTCATCAAATTTTATCTTTGTCCGCACGCGAATCAAACGCAGTGACTTACCGCACCGTGTTGCGCCGTGTTCACGCGCAAGATCGCCGCCTACTGCGCCATGCAGCACGCGCCATACGGCGCGGCGCGGCGCAATCGCCGTTGCCTGATATACGTTTGCGGCTGGATCATGGCGGTTTCCGCTGGGTGCATTGTGAAGTCGCGGTGGAACGCAAGCTAAGCAATGTGGTGCGGGTGATTGGCACGGTGCAAGACATCAGTGTACAAAAACGTGTTGAAGAATCCATGAGCGTGGCGGCCACTGCGTTTAACAGTCAGGAAGCCATTATCGTTACCGACGCCAAAGCCACTATTTTGCGCGTCAACCGTGCATTTACTGAAATCACGGGCTATTCCTCCGAAGAATCGGTGGGCAACAATCCGCGTCTATTAAAATCCGGGCTACAGCCTACGCTGTTTTACCGCGAAATGTGGGAATGTTTGCAACGGGATGGTTTTTGGCAGGGAGAAATGTGGAACCGGCGCAAAAATGGCGAAATTTACCCGGAAATGATCAGTATTGCGGCAGTAAAAAATAACCAAGGCGAAGTCACGCATTATGTCAGTCATTTCTGCGACATTACCCGCCACAAAGAAGCGGAAGAAAAAATCCGCCACCTAGCGTATTACGATGCGCTCACCCATTTACCCAACCGTACGCTGCTGCTAGAGCGCCTGGCGCAGGGCATGGACGGTAACCGGCACAACCGTAATTTCAGCGTGTTGATTGTGGTGGATGTGGATCATTTCAAATCCATCAACGATTCGCTAGGTTTCGGCATGGGCGACGGCTTATTGCGCGGATTAACCCAGCGCTTGATTGCCATAGCCGACCAGGAAAGCCAAACCGCACGACTTAGCGAAGACGCCTTTGCGCTTTTTTGGCCAGCAACGGGCGGTAGTCTTAAAGATACACAAGAAAAAGCGCAATTTTTGGCGGAACGAATTCACTTTTCCCTAAGCCAGCCCTACACAGTGCAAGATCAAGAAGTGCACATCACATGCAGTTTAGGCATGGTGATATTTCCTGGCGAGGAGAATTGGGAGAACGAAGAAACCGCCGAATCTTTGCTTAAAAAGGCTGAAATCGCGCTATTCCGCGCTAAGGACGAAGGGCGCAACGCACTGCGCATGTTCCTGCCCAGCATGGAAATCGCCGCACGGGAACGCCATATGCTCTACGCTGAATTGCGCCAGGCCGTAGCGCGTGGCGAATTCACACTATTTTACCAACCCCAGGTCGATGCCCTGGGCCAATTGACTGGCGCAGAGGCGTTATTGCGCTGGCAGCATCCCAAGCGCGGCTTGCTCTTGCCAGGGGTTTTCATGCCAGCCGCAGAAAAAACCGGCATTTTGGCCGCTATTGGCGATTGGGTGTTAAACGAAGCCTGTGCGCACATTGAAAGCTGGGAACACAGCGGCCTGCTGCCAGAAGCATGGATCTTGGCGGTGAATATCAGCCCAAGCCAACTGCTGGATGAACACTTTGACGAACGCATCCAAGCATTGCTCCACCAATACCATATCAGCGCCAGCCGCCTTAAACTAGAAATTACCGAAAACATGCTGATTGATAAGGTAGACCAAGCCATACGGCGTATGCACGTCTTACAAGCGCTTGGGCTGCGTTTTTCCCTGGATGATTTTGGCACGGGCTATTCCTCTCTTGCTTATCTTGCACAATTGCCTGTGCAGCAAATCAAAATAGACCGTTCTTTTGTACAAAGCATGACCACCAACCCCACAGCCACCGCGATTGTGGACTCCACCATTGTCATGGCCTGGCACATGGGGCTAGAAATTTTGGCCGAAGGTGTGGAAACCGAAAGCGAATTGGTGGCGTTACAGGATAAGGGCTGTTACCTCTACCAAGGATTTTATTTCAGCCGCCCTGTACCAGAAGCAGAGCTTATTGCCCTATTAAAAACAGGCAAAGTATCCATACCGTCAGGATTGTTAAAATAACCGTTTTGTTTCAACAGTCTAAATGGGATATATCGAATTGACCCACGAAAGCCTGCTGGATCATTGGGATGCGCTGAAGGAATGGCTGAGCAGCGGGCGCGATACCATCCGCTCTATCGGGCTGAACTTCTACTCGTCATAGTGATAACGGCAAGCTAAAATACGAATTTTATCGTCAAAAACCTCATACACCAGACGATGCTCCTGATCGATGCGGCGCGACCAGCAACCCTGCAAATCGTATTTCAACGGCTCCGGTTGGCCTGTTCCAGTAAATGAAGTGCGCTGGATTTCTTGAATTAATTTTATAATTTTCAAAGCGTTCCTGCAATCCTGATTGACTCACCAGGCTAAGCCCTACGCGGGCTTGTCCTTGCCGCGTGGGGTGTTGGTGGTTTGGGCATGGTTAAGAATTGCTTGTAAATCAAGGCAACATCGGCAAGCCAAGCTCCTTTAGGAACTCATTATGCTTGTCCCTGGCACTGACCAGCTTGCCTTCCAGCGCCGTCAAGTCCTCATGCACTGCGCCCAAGTCGATTTCTTCTTCCGCTTGGGCGGTGCTGATATAGCGGGAGATATTCAGGTTGTAGCCGTTTTCCGCGATTTCTTCCATCGTCACGCGGCGGGCGTAGCGTTCTTCTTCCTTGCGGAATTGGTAGGTATCAACAATCTTGGCGATATGCTCCGGCAGCAGGACGTTTTGCCGTTTGCTTTTTTCAAAGTGTTCGCTGGCGTTGATAAACAGCACGTCATCGGGTTTCTTGCATTTCTTCAGCACCAGGATACACACCGGGATACCTGTAGAATAAAACAGATTGGCGGGCAGGCCGATCACGGTGTCAATGTTACCGTCTTGCAGGAGCTTGGTGCGGATACGTTCTTCAGCGCCGCCGCGAAACAACACGCCGTGCGGCAGAATAATCGCCATCACGCCGTCTTGTTTGAGGTAGTGAAAACCATGCAGCAAAAAAGCGAAGTCAGCGGCGGATTTGGGCGCGATGCCGTGATTTTTGAAGCGCACGTCTTCGCCCATCGCCTCGCCCGGTTCCCAGCGGTAGCTAAACGGCGGATTGGCGACTACCGCCTCAAAATAAGGTTTTTTCGCCGGGTTGGTTTCGCGCAGCATGTCCCATTCGTTTAACAGGGTGTCGCCGTGGTAAATCTCGAACTCGGAATCCTTCACCCCGTGTAGCAGCATGTTCATTCGCGCCAAGTTGTAGGTGGTGATGTTTTTTTCCTGGCCGTAAATTTTGCCGATGCCGTTTGTTCCAATGCGGTTGCGAATGTTGAGCAACAGCGAACCGGAGCCGCAGGCAAAGTCTAAAATATTGGCGAGGTGTTTCTTTTTGCCGGTGGCGGGTTCTTGGCTGTCCAGGGTGACGATGGCGGACAAGATGCTGGAAATCGGTTGTGGGGTGTAGAACTCGCCCGCTTTTTTGCCGGAACCGGCGGCGAATTTGTCTAACAGGTATTCGTAGGCATCGCCCAGGGTGTCGCTGTTGGTGTTGAACTGCGTAAAGCCTTCTGAAATCTCTTGAATGATGGTACACAGCTTGGCATTGCGGGCTTTGTAGTCTTTGCCCAGTTTGTCGGAGCCGAGGTTAATCTCGGAAAACAGGCCGTTAAAAGTGCTGCTAAAAGACTCGTTTTCGATGTAGCTGAAGCCTTTTTGCAGGGTGTTTAGCAGTTCATCATGCTGCGTCCGCGCCATGTCGGTAATGCTTTCCAAAGGTATTGCGGCTTGATGACATAGTGCGTTTTGCGGCGCATCTGCTTTTCAAGTTCGGCGGTGTCGTCGGGGTTTTGCGCATACCAAACGGTCAAAGGGGCGCGGCGGTCGTCGGCTGCCAGTTTGGGATAATCCTTGCCCAATTCCTTCGCGGCGGCTTCTTCGTAGTTGTCCGACAGGTAGCGCAAAAACAGGAACGACAGCATGTAGTCGCGGAAGTCGTCGGCATTCATCGCACCGCGCAGGCGGTCAGCAACACCCCACAGGATAGCGCCTAGTTGTTTTTTGTCTTGGTCGGTCATGGGTTTTTTCGCTTATGGGGTGAAGTCGGCAGTTGTTTGAGCATACGGTCAAAATCGCTTTCCGGCGTATCGGATTGCGCAATCCGGTCGGCGTTGTATTGCTCGTATTGCGTTTCGGCAAAAACTTTGGCCATGTCGTGGGAGATTTTCCCCGCGTGGTCGAGAATGTCGCGGTCGTTTATGGTCAAAAAACCGTGCAGTTTTGCAATCCAGTCATCCATGGTCATGGGCACGCGGCGCATGGCCTGGCCTTCGCCAAACACCAGATATTGCTCGACCAGATTATTCAGCGCCGCCAACTCGTCGGCATTAAGATAATTCTTGGCGATGCCTACATCGGCCTTGCGTACCTTAGCCCCGCGCCAATTGGTCAGTCCCATGTTGGGCTGGTTTTTATCGGCGCGTGACTGAATGATCTCCGCTGCCGTTTGTCCGGTAATCGCCCAGTGCAGCTTGTTTTGCACCGTTTGAAAAAAGCGAATGCTTTGCGGCTGTGTGGGGTCGTAGTCAATGCTGGTGGCGTAAATATCGGTGATTTTTTGATAAAAGCGGCGCTCGGAGGTACGAATATCCTGGATGCGCCGCAGCAATTCATCAAAATAATCAAACGGCTGATCGGGATTTTTTAGCCGCTCGTCGTCCAGCACGAAGCCCTTGACGATGTACTCGCGTAGCCGTTGCGTTGCCCATATGCGAAAGCGCGTCGCCACCGCGCTTTTGACCCGATAACCCACGGAAAGGACGGCATCGAGATTGTAATGAGTAATACTGCGCTGAACCTGACGCTGCCCCTCCAGGCGAACTATTAAAAAATCCTTAACAGTTGCCTCTGCTACCAACTCACCTTCCTCAAAAACATTTTTCAGATGAATGTTGATATTGGGTACAGAGGTCTGGAACAACTCCGCCATCTGTTGCTGGGTCAGCCACAGGGTTTCATCCTCCAAGCGGGCTTCTACTTTCAGGTGACCGTCTTCGGTCTGATAAATCAGCATTTGACCCGTTGGGCGGGTGTTGCCTAATTGTTTTTTGTCTTGGTCGGTCATGATCAAGGTTTCATTTTTACGTTGCGGGTTTCGACACCCAGGCGGGTAAAATCAGCGGTATTATGCGTGACGACGATGAGATTATTCACCAGCGCGGTAGCGGCAATGATGGCATCGGGTGTTTTGGTCTTGAATTGTTGCCGCAGCCGTATGGTTTGCTCGGCGATTTCAGCGCTGAGTTCGTATAGCGTAGCGTGATGAATAAATGCCCGCGCCTGGCTGTAAAGTTCAGGATTCGCGGCAAACTCGCCCCAACCCAAAAATTCGATTTTGCTAATGATGGAAATTTTAAAGCTCTCTTTTAGCAGGCTATGCAGGGATTCATCCGCCGTCAGTCCGTTAAAGTAGTAGATGACAATGTTGGTGTCGAACAGGTATGCCATCAGTTCCATCCTTCACGCGCTGCCGTCAGATACTCGTCTACCGCTTGGCGGCTGTGACGGGCAACGCCGAAATAACGGCGCGGGTCGAAGTCTTTGGCGGGCGTGGGCAGGATACCTTCTTCCGCCGCCAGTTGTTGCAGCACAATTTGCACCAGCCGGAATTTTTCGGCATGGGATAACGTGATAACAGCGGGGATGAGTTCGTTAATGGTCATGGCGTGGTCTCCATTTTAATTGTGAATTATGAATGGTGAATTATGGGGTGTTAATTCATAATTAACAATTCACCATTCACAATTTCCTACCCGTTTTTGAGGTTAAAATAATCGAAGCTAAAATTTTGGCAATTTCTGCTTGGTCTTGGATAATTGAATCAAACTCTTTTTTACTCAGAAGACCAGATTCATGCAAAAGCTCTAGCCAATAAGCAGTTTCGTTTGCTTCTTTTTGCGCAATTGCCAGCTTGTGAATAAAATCCGCTTTGCTTTCGGCATGTTCCGATTCTCTAACCAAAGCGCCGATTGCCGTGCCGCTGCGCATCAATTGCTTACTAAGCACCCATTCCTTGCGTTCATCGCCTAATAATCTGCACAACTTGACAACACGCACCGCAAAAGCAAAAGACTTTTCTTTAATTACATTATTCTTCATGATAAGTTTTTAATTGTGAGTTATGAATTATGAATTATGAATTATGAGTTTTTTAATTCATAATTCATAATTCACCATTCACAATTAATTTTGTTTTTCAATTCATCATTCATAATTCACCATTCATAATTCCGAAGGAAAAAGCTGCTGCATCAAGCCCTTTTTGTGTTCTTTTAGTTTTTCTATTTTCTGGCTTTGCGCGGTAATCAGTTCGTTTAAAGAAGACAGGCAGGCGGCGATTTTTTGTTGTTCGGGGAGCGACGGAAAAGTAATACGGTATCTTTTTAGGTCACTTGTATTTAAATTCCCCTTTCCGCCACCAACTTGCAGCTTGGTCATTTCATTTCTACCTATTTCTGAACTCATATGAATACAGAGAAAATACGGGTCAAGAATCACTTTTTTAGGAGTAGTAATTAGTGTTATAAATGTTTGGCAATTATGAAAATTACTTGGAAGAACACAGGTTTGACCAAGGTTTGAACCTGTATGCACCGTAAGCACATCGAGTGCTTTTGCTGCCTTTGATAAGTTTGCTTTTGCGAACTCTTCACTTATATATAACATATCAGAACTATCAAAATACCCATCTTTAATATTAAGATTGCGAATGATTGGTACACCTATATTCCGATAATGCTGGGTTACTGAGGTTGCTAACCCAACAGATATACGTTCACAAACTTTATCAAGGGTTGAAGTATCCCACTCCCCCTCAAACCCCGCAAACCGCAACCTGGGCACGGTTTCGCCTTCCGCCGGGAAAAGCTGCTGCATCAGCCCTTTTTTATGGGTTTTGAGCGCGGCGAGTTTTTGGCTTTCGGCGCTGATGCGGGCGTCAAGGGAGGATAGGCAGGCGGCGATTTTTTGTTGTTCGGATGGCTCTGGAATTGCCAATTCTATTTCGGCTAAATCGGAGGAATTAATTGCCGGGTAGCTTGAACCAGTACATTTGGCTATAACTTTATTGACAAATGTATCAGTATGAACGACTTGGTATAAAAAACTACTCACAGCAAATGCTCGTAGTTGAGCATATCCGGTAGATGCAACATAAATTTCTGTATCATCAAAATCAAAGAAAAAATTATTTCTCTGATACGGTCTTACGATTTGATAAATAATATCGCCACGCTTTAGCAATCTCTGCGCTCTACTTGGAGCACCTTCTCTGCAAATTTTATTCTCGCTGAGAAGCTCACCAGCAACAACAGACTCTAACTCAATGTAGATAAAAGATTCCGGCAATTCCCCGCCGTTTGATGGATTAATTTCACAAACTTCACCTAACTTCTTCTCCTCCCACTCCCCCGCCTCCAAAAACTCAGGAAAGCGCAGCTTGGGCAATTTAGAATTGTGAATTATGAATTGTGAATTATGCGTTTTCATTTTTGCATCTTCCTTTTAGAATGGTGAATTATGAATTGTGAATTATGAATTGTTTTTAATTCATCATTCATAATTCACCATTCATAATTAACAATTCACCATTCATAAAGGTTTTTCCGCCATGACCGTCAGGCGCAAACCAAGACCGTGCAGCAAACTGTTCAGGCTGTCGAGTTCCCGTTCCGATTGCTGAAACAAGACCTGATAAGTGTGTGGATTGAGCGATTGTTCCGGCTTTCCTTCCGATAGGGCGATATTTTTCAAGGCGGTGAGAAACAGATGCGGATCGTTTTCTTCCAGCGCGGCATTCAAATAGGCGGCGCGTTCTTGTGGTGTCGTGAGGTACTCACTGGTTTTATAATTACGGCTTGGCATGGGTTTGTTCTCCCTGGTAAGCGCGCCAATAGGCAACAGCATTGCTAATGTCTTTGTTTTGGCTGGATTTATCGCCACCGCACAGGAGCAATACGATAGTGTCCCCGGCGCGGCCATAGTAAACACGATAGCCCTTTCCATGCGGGATACGCAACTCATATACCCCATCACGCAGATATTTATGGTCGCCAAAATTGCCCGTTTCCAGACGGTCAAGCCGGGTTAAAACCTTCGCTCTTGCATCCTGATCGCGCAGCTTTGCCAACCAATCAGCAAACGGCGATTTGCCCGTCGGCGTGACGTATTCTCGAATTTGGATAGACATCGTGTAATTAATTGTGAATTATGAATTGTGAATTATGAGTTTTCATTTTTGCATCTTCCTTCGA
>DYPE01000013.1 GCA_020720085.1 Dichelobacter nodosus
AACCTATTGTTTTTACTGATGTGGGTTTTATTTGGGAACAACTCTATTGAATAAATCGGAAATATAGAGGTTGTTATCTTTATCAAATGCTATGCTGGTTGGATAGTTGAACTGAGCGTGGATTGCTAAACCACCATCGCCACTAAAACCACCTGTATCTTCTCCATCCCACGTATCAATAATTCCATCAGTTGCGCCATTCCCTGCTACAGTGGAAATAGTATTGCTTGTTAGATCAACTTTACGGACGCGATTATTTCCAGAATCAGCAATATAAAGATTACCATTCTTATCAAAAGCAATATCGTTAGGCCAATCAAGTTGCGCATTGATTGCCAATCCACCATCCCCTCTAAAACCTTCAGAACCATTTCCCGCTACAGTTGAGATGATGCCGCTAGTATCAATTTTACGAACCCGATGGTTTCTGCTATCAGCAACGTAGAGATTACTATTGTTATCAATAGCTAAACCTGATGGATAGCCAAGTTGAGCATGGATTGCTAATCCTCCATCTCCACTAAAACCGCCATCAATGGAGCCACTACCTGCTATCACATTGATAGTTCCATTAATCAATACTTGATAAATACGATGACTGTCTTCGTCGCTAATATAAACTTCATCCTTATCATTAACAATTATTGAAGATGGCAAGCCAATTGATATGCTAGTAGCCGAGTTACTACTACCATTAGATAACCAGTCTGTCGCACGCCAATCATCGCTTCCTGCTATGGTAGAAATATTGCCAGCAATATCTACTTTGCGAATACGACTATTACCCCAATCAGCGATGTAGATATTACCTCTATTATCAACAGCAATATCTTCTGGTTGATTAAGTTGTGCATTGATAGCTAAACTGCCGTCTCCACTGAAGAAGGTAGAGCTATCATCATTCACTGGATCAATATCAATTTTTCCTGCAACAGTTGTGATAATCCCCTCACTCGCATAAGCAAGCGTCCCAAAACTCCCAGCCACACTCAACAAAAAGATGAGTTTAGCCGACATGCGTGCCAAATTTCGCCATAGTACATTCATGATCAAAAGCCCTCCTTCGTTGCCAAAAATGAAATTAACTAAACAAACAATGTGAATTGATACAACAAAAAATTATCATACAATTTAAGCCAACAAGGCAGCAAGCAACGCTTGGCTGGCCTGCTGCTGCACAGCCAGCGTTACTCGGCGCGCGCGCGGAATGGCTTGTAGTTCCGCCAAAGCGCGGTGGAAGTGGTCGTTGATAATTACATAATCATACTCAGGATAATGGCTAATTTCTTGCCGCGCGTCGCGCATCCGGCGGGCAATGGTCTCTTCTGTGTCCTGGCCGCGTTGGCGCAGGCGTTCTTCTAGCGCTGCCAACGATGGTGGCAGGATAAAAATACTGACTGCTTGCGGCCAAGCAGCGCGCGCTTGGCGCGCGCCCTGCCAATCGATTTCTAGCAACACGTCGTAGCCCGCTTGCAATTGCGTTTCCACCCAGGCGCGCGAGGTGCCATAAAAATTATCAAACACTTGCGCATGTTCTAAAAACGCCTGTTGTTCCAATAAGCGTTGGAATTCTTCTTTGGCAATAAAATGATAATGCGTGCCAGAAATTTCCCCCGGGCGCGGCGCGCGCGTGGTGTGCGAAACCGAAAGGCGCAAATGCGCACAGTCTTCAAGCAACGCTTTGACTAAGCTAGTTTTTCCCGCGCCAGAGGGCGCGGAGACGATGTATAAGGTGCCGATGGGCATAGAGGATTCCTTCAATAAAATCAGTGCAATAGACTGTGCGCGGGCAGTGCGTGTTATGCGTAAGCTCGCGCCCAGGCCGTTACGGTTTGGCGCAAACTGGGCAAACAGCCATGGAAAAAATGATCCGCTTGCGCCAGCGCGTGATAGGCCATGGTGGGCTGGGCCAATGCCCAGGCTTCCACCGCTGCGGGCGCAATGATCGTATCTTGTCCGCCTTGCACCACCAACGTGGGAATGCCTGGCGCAGGCTCATTACCCAGGTAGCGCAACGCGGGAGCCACTAAAATCAACCGCGCCGCTTGGGCGGGTTGGCTGATGCGCCACGCCATGGCCGCACCAAAGGAAAACCCAGCCAGCCACAGCGGGCCGGGGTGCTGGGCTTGCAACCAGCTTGCCACAGCCAGCGCGTCGTGCTGTTCGCCTTCACCGTTATCGAATTGGCCGGTGCTGGCCCCCACGCCGCGAAAATCAAAGCGTGCGGTGGCCAGCCCCAATTCAACCAAAGCGCGCGCCAGAATGTACACCACTTTATTTTGTAACGAACCGCCATGCAGCGGGTGTGGGTGGCACACCAGCGCAATGCCGACTGGCGTGCGATCTTGCGGCCAGGCCAAGCGTCCGTTCAGTGGTCCAGCCGGGCCAGGGAGGGTGAAAGGCATTTCCTCGTTCATGGCGTGCTGGGCGTGGTATCGGCCAGGCGCAGGCGTTCGACGATTTGGCCGTGCATCAGGTGTTGTTCAATGATTTCATCCACATCTTGCATGGTTTGGTAGGTGTACCACACCGCTTGCGGGTAAATCACCAGCACCGGGCCGTGTGCACAACGGTTCATGCAGCCTGCGCTGTTGATGCGCGTATTGCCAGCAATGGCCGCGCCCAATTGTTTGACTTTGCGCTTGGCGTAGTCGCGCATGGCTTGCGCTTGGTGCGCATTGCAGCACGGCTCGCCATCCGGGCGTTGGTTGGTGCAGAAAAACACATGGTATTGATAAAACGATGCGGTCATGGCAAATTTTTCAGTGAACCTCGTTAAAAGCGTACAAATTCATGCGCTGGCGGCGCACCATTGGTTTTTTTGCTCTCCGCTGGCGTTGGGCGGAGGTTGGCTTTATGCGCGATAGCCATGGGCGGATGGGCCAACGGACGCAAGGGTTCTTTATGTGCAACCGTTGCTTGCACGGGTTGTGCTGGATGGGTTGGCAGCAGTGCCGCAAGCGCACGCTCTGGCCCGTCGTGATCACGCAGTTTGAAAAAGCTCATTTGCTGTTGCAATTGCGCTGCATGTACATTCAATTCCTGCGAAGTAGCGGCCAGTTGTTCTGAAGCCGAAGCATTCTGCTGAGTCACTTGATCCAATTGGGTGATGCTCATGTTGATTTGTTGCGCGCCCGCCGCCTGCTCGCGCGAGGTTGCGGCAATTTCTTGCACCAGGCCAGCGGTTTGCTGAATTCCCGGCACCAGCAGGCTGATGAGCTGACCCGCACGTTCGGCTACTTTTACGCTATTGCCTGCCAATTCAGCAATTTCGCGCGCCGCAAGTTGGCTGTTTTCCGCCAATTTGCGTACTTCCGACGCCACCACGGCAAAGCCGCGCCCATGTTCACCCGCCCGTGCGGCCTCAATGGCGGCATTGAGCGCCAATAAATTGGTTTGATAGGAAATATCCTCCACAATGCGAATATTTTCTGCAATTTTGCGCATGGCCACCACCGTTTCTTGCACCGCTTTGCCACCTTCTGCGGCTTGTTGCGCGGAAGACACAGCTACCTCGTTGGTGCGGTTAGCATTTTCTGCGTTTTGGTTAATGGAAGAAGTCATTTGCTCGACCGAGGCGCTAGTTTCCTCCACGCCCGCTGCTTGCTCGCTGGCCGATTGGCTCAGGGTTTGCGCAGTGGCGTTCACCTCTTCAGCGGCCCCGGCCAGGCTATCAGAAGTTTTGCGCACTTTGCCGACAACTTCATGCAAACGCAGCTTCATTTCTTGCATGGTGTTCATTAATATGCCGATTTCATCGCGGCTGGTTTCACGCAATTCCACGGTCAAATCGCCTTGGGCAATGGTTTGGGCAAAAAGGATGCCATGGCGCAGCATGGTGGTAATCAAGCGGGTAATATACAAGGCCACGGCCATGCCCATCAGTAATGCACCCAGCGAAAGCCAAAAAATGCGGTATTCCGCCGCGCTCATTTCGCGCTCCATTTTTTTTCTTTGATCGGTTTTGGCCGCAACGTTCACCGCTTCCGCCTCGCGCCGGATTTCAATCATGCTTTGTTCAATTTGGTCGGATTCCGCCATATTGGCCACAAAGGCAGAAAACGCCTGCCGGTATTGGTTTAAGGCATCCCCCAGCTCGCGCGCCTGAGTCTGCTCCACGCCGCTGGTTTGTTCAGCCAAGGCTTTCGCCAACACGTCAGTTTGTTGCGTGGTTTGAATCGACTGATCTAGATATTTTTGCTCCTTAGATAAAATATATTCCTTTTCATCCTTGCGTGCTTCTAAATAAAGCTGAATCAGTTTGCTTGCGCTGTTGGCGTTGCTGAGTCGCTGTGACACAATGGCTTCGGTCTGTTTTAGTTGCGCGGCAATCTGTGCTTGTAATTCTTCATCCAGATAAACCGCTTGCTGGATCAGGGCGTCCACAGCGGATTTGCCCGCTGTGCCTGCTGGCGCTTTTTCATACTCCTTAAATAGCGCGGCGAGTCCCGCGAATTTTTCATGCCAACCGGGCAGGGTTTCTTGGGTAGTGAACTCATTGAGCAACGCTGCCGCCTTTTGTAGCGTATCTGCTTGTCGGTTGGTGGCAAAGTCCAGCGCCAAACGGGTGAATGTGCCTAGCTTGGCCATTGCTGTGAGCGCACGTTCCAATTGCTGCGCCTTGTCGCCGCGCGTGGCGTTGATTTCCTGCATTTGGGTTTGTAGCGCGTCTGCGCGTGCAAGCACCGTGTGCGCAAAACCACGCATGGTGGCCATAGTGGCCTCGCGTTGCTGGTGGTTCGCTACAAAATGGTCGAAGGCTGTGCGGTATTCCTTAAATTTCGTAATAATTTGATCCATTTGATCGCGGTTAAGCGCATCACTAAACAATGCCTTGGCTGCCAGCGCAGTTTGCTCCAGTTCATCCACGCCTTGGTGCACCAGTTGCACATATTCCTCGCTCCCGCGCAAAATGAAGTTTTTTTCCGCCTGTCGCGTTTTGCCAATGAGTTCGCTCAGTGTGCCAATATAATCGCTTTTGATGACCCGGCCATTGGCTTGTTGTAGGCCATAATAGCCAAATGTCGCAAGTGCAGCAGTCACTAACAACACCAATCCAAACCCAATGCCGAGTTTCCAGCCAAATTTAAGGTGTTTCATTATGGTGTCTCCTGATTCAGATGAAAATGCAAAACGCTTGGCCTATAGTAGGCGATTTCTGTCAAAGAAAATACCCACTTGCTGGCCTTTTTGTCCGCCTACTGGGCTGCGCAAGGCAGTCAAAAGTCATTCCTGTCGCGCTTTACAAAGGTTTGCCGCGCTGTTCCAACAGTCCATCGATTTCTTGCAAAATCTCGTGCATGGCGCTGACCGCAGCCACCAAGTTCTTAGCGAATTCTTGGGTCTGGCTGTTCCAAATTTCTAGCCGTTCGCGGGTTTGTTCGCGCACATCAATGGCATAATCGGTCATCAGTTGGCTGGTTTGCTTGCGCAGTTGGGTAAGAATCTTGCGCAAATCCTCAACAAAGGCTTTTTGCGCCGTGCTGGCTTCCAATTGCGCATTTTTAGCGGTTTCCGCTGAAATTTGCAAGGATTCCGCCGCACCGCGCATTCCCGCGTGCGCTTGCGCCAGTGCGGTGGTAATCGGTTCCAGTTGTGCCAAGGCCGCTTCCTGGCGCTGTGCGGCGGTTTCAGCCAGGCGCGCGCTGTGCATGTGCGCTTCGCCCAAATGGCGCGCGGCCTGGCCTGCGTCGCGGGCGAACTGCTGCAAATGTTGGGTGGCCTGTTGCAACAGCGCGCCGCTGGCGCGCAATTCCGTTGCCGCTTTGGCCAGGGCCTGGCGGCTTAGGCTGCCCTCGTCGCGCAGGGTTTTGCCTTGTTCCAATAAATTGCCCATTTGCGAGTCAAATTCACCCGCACGCTGGCCCAATTTGCCCAGAAATTGTTCCATGCCTTGGCGCCATTCGCCTAAAGCCGCCGTGAGATCGTGCGTGACAGTTTCCAAACCCTGGCGGCTGTGCTCGCCAGATTGCGACACCGTTTGCGTAAATTGTTGTACCAGCGCGGCCAAGGCCTCGTGCGCGCTGCCGCTTTGCTTGTCTGCCAGCCGTTCTGCCGCTTGTACCAGTTTATCCATGGCCGGGGCCATGGCCGCACTAATGCCGGTTTCAATTTTGTTGGGCACTTCCAGCAAAGCTTCCTGCATACGCACGCCGATTTGTTCGGCCAGCCCTTTGAGGGCATTTTCTGCTTCGCGGCTGGCCTGTTCAATATGCGCCAACGTCTGCTCAGACGAATGGCGCGGCAGCAGGGCGTCGATTTGCACTTGTAAGCGGCGCACGCGGCGCAGCAGCCATTGTTCGAGAAATTTTTCTTGGGCATTAAACAAAATGCTAATGGCGGTGCCCCACACCGAGGTGGCGAATGCCACCGCAGAGCCTTGAATCAACGGCACAATACTTTGCGTGAGCACTTGCGGCGAGCTTAAATCCAATTGCGCCAAGCCGATTTGCAGGCCAACAAAGGTACCAAGAATGCCGAACGCGGTGAGCACGCCCGGCACGGAGGCCAATAAACGGTTGCCAATCAAGCCTGGCGCGAGCGCCTGGGCATGAAAAAATACCTCAGCGGATTGGGTTTGGTAAAGCTGGCGGCCATCGCTAGAACTGACCCAGGTAGCGTCGAATTCCAGCCACAGTCGCCCCAGCGGCGTAATGGCGCGTTGGCGCAAATCACGCCGTTGCGCAGGCAGGGTGTCGCGGTGGACGCCCTGGATGAGGCGAAAGAAAAATTGCACCGCACGCAGGGCAGCCATGCCACGGTAGGCTTGCCAGAGCGTGGCCGCCGTGTAGACCAGCAGCGTGGCCCAAATAAATAGCGCGCTGACATCCGTGGTGGTTGCCACGCCTTGGGTGAGCAAGGCCAGCGGGGTTTGGCCAGGTAAAAAAATGCGCCAATCAATGGAGGCTGCCGGATTGTCCATGGCAAAACCGCGCGTCAGTTGTGCACTAAAAAGTGGAAGGGCGCGGCGCGGGTACCCTCCTGGCTGTGAATCAACACGCGCGCCTCCCAATCCATGGGATTTTTGTAACACGCAGGCAATGCGCCATACCCCGCGAACGCGGTGGGCGACACCCGGCGCAGGGTGGGGCGATTGAGACCCATGTTCATGCTGACGCCGCGAAAGTCGATTTCCACCGCTTCAGCCGACACACCCTGCACCGCCACGCGCAATTCCAAGGGCTGGAAGGGGCGCAACGGGCGTGGCAACAAATCCACTTCCACTGTGCCGCCGGAGGGAAAGCGCGCTTGGCAGGCGCTTTGTTGCAAATCGCAAGACGGCAGATCCGCCGTTTCCACCACGTTGGGAAACAACAGCGGAGCCAGCCAAAATCCGCCCGCCACCAGTGCTCCCGCTGCCACCAGCGCAAACAGGCTTAGCGCTGCAATCACCAAGGCATTTTTCATTGCCACCGTCCCGGAATCCATTGCCCGCGCCCAGCGGGAAAACTTTGCCGCACAGCGTGCGCGGTAAATTGCTGCGCTTGTTGCACGGCATCCACCAGCGCCAAGCCATGCGCCAAACCGGCCGCACAGGCAGCGGCGAGCGTGCAGCCAGTGCCATGGTATTCGCCGTCCAAGCGCGGCCAATGCCAGGATTGCGGCGGCAAGTCCATTTGATACAACACATTGTGGATTGCGTTGCCCTGGGCATGACCACCGGTCACCAACACAGCGGGACAGCCTAATTCCAGCAAGACGCGCGCTGCCCGGTCTAGATCATCTACATCGTCCGCCATCCCGGCCAGCGCGAGCGCTTCCGGGCCATTGGGCGTAAGCAAAGTCACGCGCGGCAGCAAGGTTTTCCGCAAAATTTGCAGCAAAGCGCCATCGGCCAGACGCGCGCCACCACCCGCTGTCAGCACAGGGTCAAGCACAATGGCCGCGCGCGGATGCAGGGCGTGCACCTCGGTCACGATTTCCGCCGCTGCCTGCGCCATATCTGCCGACCCCAGCAGGCCAATTTTGCCAGCGGCAATGGGCATGTCTGCCAGCAACACGCGCGCCTGGCTACGCAGCCAATCTGCTGCCACCGGCTGCACATCGTGCACATTGCACGTGTCCTGCACGGTCAGACAGGTCACCAGGGGCAGCGTGTGCGCGCCCAGTGCGCGTAAGGTTTCAATGTCCGCTTGCACGCCAGCACCACCGCTGGGGTCCAAGCCCGCCAGCACCAGCACATTGGGCGGAGCATTGGCGTTCACGCGCGTATTGCCTCAGGCAAGCTGCGCGCAATAAAATGCCGCACCTCGTCTTCATCAATCGGTTTGCGCAGATAACTCATCCCCTGCTCATCCACTTGTTCTAAAATGGTTTCTTCTTCCGAAGCCGTAAGCAACCCCATTTTGATCACCGGGTAACGAACGCGCAAGGCTTTGGCCAATTCCAAGCCGTTCATGCCGCCCGGCATGTCCAAATCCAGCGTGGCTACGTCAATTAAATTATGCGCTGCCCATTTGAGTGCCTCTTGGCTGTCTTTGGCTTCCAGCAGGCGCGCGGCAGGCAATAGGCTTTTGACAATACTCATAATTAACATGCGCGACACGCGGCTATCATCCGCGATGAGAATTGTATATCCTGACATGACACCGTCCGCTGCAATAGGCAAAGTTAGCGCCTGGCAATCACTTTACCAGGAATACGGGCCGCCAGTGCGGCCCCGTGCGCGCATTATACCTGCCCGCCCCCCAGGGGTCACGTTATGCCAACTTCACCTTGGCGCATTTTTGGAGGGAGATGCGTCTTGTCGCCTCCCGATTGTTAGGTGAAACCACCTGTTTTTTAGCATAAAAACATATCTTATTGTTATATAATGGATTTAATAAAAATTATCTGCGCGCAAAAAAAAACAATTGTGCATTATCTTGCTGAATTTACACTAAAACCGCGTGAATTAGCAAAGGTTTTTGTCATAAATATAACAGTTAAAAATCAATTGGTTATTGTATTTTGCCTGGTATTTTTTATCATTTTACAGCCCCATAGCAATATCCTGCGGCTTTGTTATAGAATGCTCTTCCCGCGCCCCCCCAGGCCAGGCATCCACAGCGCGTTCCTGCTTGCACGCAAGTGCAGGCCACAAAAAATAAATTGTTTAATAACAATAAAATAACAACAACTTTCAGCCTTGTTGGCGCGCAAACGCCCTTGATAAGGGTTCGTCCTTCGCCCCTGAGGTAAGGAACAAAACTTGCTTTTTCCAACTACACCAAAAATCACCATAAAGTGGAGTTCATAGTGAACGTTGCACTGTGGCAATACTGCCGGAATTTGTTAGAAAAAATGATTTCTTCTAAAGAATTCAACACTTGGATACGTCCGTTGCAGGCGGTAGAACAGCCAGGCAAGCTGGTATTGCTGGCACCTAACCCGTATGTTTTGCAACAGGTAAAACAGCATTTTCTGGAAAAAATTGAAAAAATCCTTGACTCAAGGAAAAATACAGCAAAATTGCAAGTTTTATTGCAAGTGGGTAGTTTGAAAAAAAACCCCAACATGCAGCCTGTGGCGGAGGATGTCAGTGCAGACGCGCCATTGGTAGCGTTGGCAGGCCAGGACGAGGCGCACAGCGGATTCGGTCGCCTCAACCCATTGTTTACCTTTGATACTTTTATCACCGGCCAATCCAACCAATTGGCCCATGCTGCCTCTTTGCAAATGGCCCGCCGCCATGATTTCAACCCGTTGTATATTTATGGCGGCGTGGGGCTGGGCAAAACGCACCTGATGCAGGCCGTGGGCAATTTGGTATTGGCAGAACAGCCGCACGCCAAGGTTGCCTACGTACATGCCGAGCAATTTGTGGCTGGGCTGATCAGCGCGCTACACACCAAACGGATGCAAGAATTCAAGCAAAGTTGCCGTTCCGTAGACGTGCTGTTGTTTGATGATGTGCAATTTCTGGCCGGTAAAAAACGCTCGGAAGAAGAGTTTCTGCACACCCTCAACACGCTGATGGATCGCAACCAGCGGGTGGTCGTAACGGCCAATTGTATGCCCAGCCAAGCGGGAATGGGGGAGTCAGTCACTTCGCGCCTGGGCAGCGGGCTGAGTGTGGTGGTCAATAAACCCGTGTTAGAAACGCGGGTAGACATTCTGCTGGCCAAGGCGCATCAAAATCGTTTGCAGCTATCTGACGAAGTGGCGCAATTTATTGCAGAACACATTGATTACAGCGTGCGCGAACTGGAAGGCGCGCTGAACCGCCTAAAAGCTATGGCGAATTTGCTAAAACAAAAAATTACGCTAGATTTTTCGCGCGAAGCGCTGGCCGATTTATTGAGTGTGCGGCAAGCCATGCCGCCGTTGACCATTGCGGACATTCAACGCGCAGTGGCGGAATATTACGCACTGTCGGTGGAAGAGTTATGCTCCAAGCGTCGCTTGCGCCATTTGGTCAGGCCACGGCAAATGGCCATCAGTTTGTCCAAAGAATTGACCACACACAGCTTGCCTGCCATTGGCAAAGCCTTTGGCGGGCGAGACCGCACCACGGTGCTACACAGTTGCAAAACCATTGCAGAATTAAAGAATTGCGATGAAACCGTATTGCAAGACTACAGCCATTTGCGCGATGCCCTGGGCGGAGCGCAGTAAGAAGCTGTTGGTATAAAATGCCTCTTCGGGTATCTACTAACGCGCACGGCGGTTGCGCCAATGGGCAATTTGCGCATAGCCCATCACAGTCATGATCGGAAACAGGCAGGCAAACGCGATGAGGCCAAAGCCATCTACCAGCGCACTGCGGCCAGGCACATTGGCAGCCAGACCCAAACCCAACGCTGCGACCAGCGGCACTGTGACCGTAGACGTGGTGACCCCGCCGGAATCATAGGCCAGCGGGATAATTACGCGCGGCGCGTAATACGTTTGCACAATGACAATGGTATAGCACGCCATCAGCGCATAGGCGATGGGCACGCCAGTCACAATGCGCAACACACCCACCGTAATGCCCACGCCCACGCCCAACGCAGCCGCAATGCGCAGCCCCCACACCGTGATGGTGCCGCCGGAAATTTGGTTGGCTTTCAGCGCGACGGCCAGCAGCGAAGGCTCGGCAATGGCAGTAGAAAATCCCAGCATAAAGGCAAATACATAGACCCAGGCATAGGCGTACCAATGGCCCGCTGCCGCGCCTGCGGGTAAAAACGCTGGGCTGGTTAATTGTTCCGCCATCAGCCGACCAATAGGAAATAGCGCCTGATCCAAGCCCTGTAAAAACAACGCCAACCCCACAATGACATAGCCAAATCCCACCAGCGTGCGGCCCAAATGGGGAATCGGACGGCGGATAATCAGCCATTGAAAGCCCACAATGGCCAGCACAATGGGCAACACATCCCAGCAGGTTTGCCATAGTGTGTGCAAAAAAGCAATCATAGGCCATGCACCGCCATACCAAATACCATCACAAATAGAATCGGCACCAGTGAAGCCAGCGCAATCAGGCCAAAGCCATCCATCATCGGATTACGGCCATGCAGGCTAGAAGCCAGTCCCACACCCAACGCAGTCACCAGCGGCACCGTGATGGTAGAAGTGGTCACGCCGCCAGAATCATACGCCAAGCCGAGAATTTCACGCGGCACAAAGAAAGACAGCAGCGTGGCGCACACATAACCGCCAATCATCAAAAAATGCACGGGCCAACCATGCACAATACGCAACACGCCCAACACAATCGCCACGCCCACGGCCAATGCCACAGTCAAACGCAGGCCCGTGGCATAGTCGGCTTGTGCTGCATCGCTGGCCGCAATAGCGCCGCTTTGCGCCGCAGTTTTAGCCGCAGCATTGGCCACTGCAATCAAGGCTGGCTCTGCCACCGTGGTGCCAAATCCCAAACAAAAGGCGAACACCAACAGCCACGCCAAACTGCCCTTGCGCGCAAAGGCATACGCCATGTTTTCCCCCAAAGGAAATAGGCCCATTTCCAAACCACGCACAAACAGCGCCAGCCCCAGCACCACCAAAACCATGCCACCCACTAAATTCGCCACATCCGGCAACGGCTGGCGCAACACCACCCCTTGAAAAAATACCAGCAGTACAACAATGGGCAACAAATTTTTTACGCTGTCTAAAAAAGCCAGCGCCAGTAACATGAGTTGTTTCATACGGTTCTAAACCAGGTAAAATGTTCCAGTATTATACACGGCACAAGCCAAAAACACGGATGGAGAACCGCATGGCAGAAAACACGCAAGGGATAGGCAAATCTATGCTGGCAGCCGCATGGGTGCTGGCGCTATTGTTGCTTACTTGGCTATTTAACGGCGGGCTGGACAGCGGCACGCCGCAGCCAGCAACGAGACGAGATGGGCAAGGCCGTGTGGAAGTGGTATTAACGCGCAATCCCTATGGGCATTACGTGAGCGCGGGAATGATTAACGGACAACCAGTTGAATTTATGGTAGATACTGGCGCAAGCCTGGTGGTGGTGCCGCAAGCCATGGTGGCGCAGCTCAATTTAACCACTGGCCCAGCCTTCACCGCCACCACCGCCAGCGATACGGTGACATTTTACGCCACACGCTTAGACAGTGTGCGCATCGGCGATATTGAATTGCTTGATGTACGTGCTGGCATCAACCCCTACGCAGAAAACCAGGAAGTGTTACTGGGCATGAGCTTTCTGCGCTACTTAGAATTTTCACAACAAGGCAATGAGTTACGCCTACGCTATCCGTAAAGGTTATCCAGCTAAAGAAAAGAAAACCGCGAAGAAGTTCGAGTGGGGGAATGGTCATGCCTCAAACACCCTCAGCATGATGGGTTTCGCTATCGCTCTATCCATAACTTACCGCGCTACGGGTTGGTGGTCGCATACACCATGTCGCTGACGAAGCGCCTGAACGATTCATTTTCGACAAACTGCTTATAAACCTGCGTGTCGTCTTTCAGCAGGTGCTGCATCACTTTGGTTAGCGCCTGGTCGTGCGCCATGCGTGCGGTGTGGGGCGTGTTCTCCTTACCGCCTTGATCCCTGAGAGCGGCTCGTCGTAGCCGGTCTGAAACTTATCAGCGACGATCAGGAAGCGGTACGGGTCGGTCTGGATTTTGGCCGCGATCTCGCTGCTTGAAAATCCATTGAGCGAAGCCTCGCTCACTTTCGCGCCGTTGTATTCGTGTTCGCCGGAGAAAGCGACAATGGCCTGGTACGGGCTTTTGCGCTCCAGCAGATAGGCTTTGCAGGCGTGAAAATACTGAATGGCTCGCTCTATGCCGCTGCTGACCACCATCGCCCGCGCCTGACCGCCGATCTTGACGCTCGCCAACACCTGCTCGTGGAAGTGGTCTACCATAATCTCGGCCTTGAGCCGAATCGCGTGATCGTGGCTTTCCACATAGCGGCGCAGCTTCTTCTTGGCCTTTTTAGTATCAAACTCCGGGTCGTCTTCGGTCTTCTTGACCAGTTTGTAATAGCTGTCCACCGGGGTATAAGCCTTGAGTACATCGAGAATAAACCCCTCTTCGATGGCCTGCTTCATGGTGTAACTGTGGAAGGGCCGATGCTTGACCTTACCCTCGGCGTCGGGCGGCAGTGGCTCGCCGAACATCTCCAGGGTTTTGTTCTTGGGCGTGGCGGTGAAGGCAAAGTAGCTGGCATTGGTCAACATCTTACGCGCTGCCATGCGCTTTTCGAGGGTGGCGTTTACCGTGTCCTCGGGGTCTGGCCCCTCGTCTTCTTCCTCTTGTTGACCAGCGGGGCCGAGCGCCTGACTCATTGCCGCCGAGGTCTTGCCGCCCTGGCTGGAGTGCGCCTCGTCAATGAGAATGGCGAAGGTCTTGCCGCCCACAGCGGCGATTTCGTCAAGGATGAAAGGGAACTTCTGCACCGTCGAGACGATAATCTTCTTGCCTTGCTCAATGAAGCGGCGCAGGTCGCCAGAGCGTTCAGCATGGCCCACGGTCGCGCCCACCTGCATAAACTGCTTGATAGTCGCTTGAATCTGGCTGTCAAGGATGCGCCGGTCAGTGACTACGATCACCGAATCAAACACTTCCTGGTCGTCGCGCTGGAGGCCGATAAGCTGATGCGCCAGCCAAGCGATAGAGTTCGACTTGCCGCTGCCCGCCGAGTGCTGGATCAGGTAGCGCCGCCCCGCGCCCTGCTCGCGCACGTCGGTCAGCGCCTGGCGGACAAGGCTCAACTGATGGTAACGCGGCCACACTTGCCGGCGCTTCTTCTTGCCGGTGTGCGGGTCTTTTTCCTCAACGACCTGGGCGTAGTTTTCCAGGATGTTGATCAGCCCCGCCGGGGTGAGCACCTTTTTCCACAGATAGTCAGTCTTGAGGCCGTGCGGGTTGGGCGGATTGCCCGCGCCGTCCTGGTAGCCCTGATTAAAGGGCAAGAACCACGAACCTTTGCCGCGTAACTCGGTACACATCCGCACTTCGCTGTCGTCCACCGCGAAATGTACCGCGCAGCGCCCGAACTCAAACAAGCGCTCGCGTGGGTCGCGGTCGCGCTGGTACTGCTGGACGGCATCCTCGACCGTCTGCTTGGTGAGGCTGTTCTTTAGCTCGAACGTAGCGATGGGCAAGCCGTCCGCCGTGTAGCCGCCGCCGGTCATGTGCCGCATGATCAGGGTTTCCAGGCCCTTCTCGCTGGTGTCGGTGGTCATTGGGGTTCCCTTTTAGAAGAGTCGGACTTGTCGGACTTGTCGGACTCGTCCGACCTATCCGACCTGTCCGCTTTCCAGAGCATCATACCCCTACATTCGGGGTAGCCGGTGCAGCCCCAGAAGGGCTGTCCGGCGTGACTGCCTTTTTTTGCTATGCACCGGCGCATGGGTTTGCCGCACTCCGGGCAGGCCGGCGCATCGGCGTGCGCCGCCCCATCTCTCGCCCGCACCCGCGCGGCGTACAGAATTTACTGGTGAGCAGCTTACACTTTTCACAGCTCTCGCCCGCACCCGCGCGGCGTACAGGTTTTCCGTGAAACCGCCGTTTTCGAGAAAAGCGCGTCCTTGCTGCTCGCAGAGGCAGCGTAGCAGATAAGCCGCTTGGTTTACCGCGCACAGCATCGCGTTGGCCGCCAGTTCCGGTTCGGCTTTGGCGACGAACTGCGCCAGCCCCGCCAACCCTGTCAGGCGTACCGCGCCGGGCTTGGCGGGCGGCAGATCGGGCACGGTGTCGTGTTTCAAGCGCTCGCGCATCGCCAGCGCCTCGGGCGATTCCTTGTGCCAAACCCGCAGCCCGCGCTGGACCAGGAAGCTTTTGTAGTCTTTGAGCAATTCGTCGTTGAGGCTGGCGCGGGCGACGTTGGTCAGCTTGATTTCGGTTTTTTTTGAGGTGGCCGCCGCGCCGCTACCCTCAGAAATGTTGCGAACCCCGCTGCGCGCCGCCTGTACCATTTGGTCGTGGGTGCGCGAGCGTTTGTCAATGAAGCGGTCGCAGAATACCACGGTCGCGTCGTACACGGCCTCGGCTACGGCATAGGCGCGCAGTTTTTCATAGCCGCCGTGGGGCAGTAAAACGCTTTTGTCGCTGCTCATGGTGTTTGATCCACCCTGGCAAACTGGGTAAACAGCGCATCGCCAAACTCATCCACAAGCGCGGCGCGAATCTCCTCGTCGCCGGAGGCGAAGCGCAACGATTCTATGGCTTTGCGGGTGAGTTGACTGTGCAAGCGCAGCGGGCGTTCCACCGTGACTTTCCAGTAACCGAAAGCGGCATTGGCAAAGATTTTCGACTCAGGGGTTTCCTGAAAATCCAGGAACACGCGGCTGATGCGTGCGATGTCCTCTGGCGATAGCTCGCAGTTCTTCTTGCCCAGGTTCTTGCGCAGCGGTTTGAACCACTGGCTGGCATCGATGAGTTGCACCCGGCCTTGGCGGTGCGCGGGTTTCTTATTGGACAACACCCAGATATAGGTGGCGATGCCGGTGTTGTAAAACAGATTGAGCGGCAGCGCGACAATCGCCTCCAGCCAGTCGTTTTCGATCAGCCAGCGGCGGATGTTGCTCTCGCCCTGGCCGGCGTCGCCGGTGAATAGCGACGAGCCATTGTGAACTTCGGCGACGCGGCTGCCCAGCGCCGACTTGCGGTTCATCTTCGCCGCCATGTTGGCGAGAAACAGCATTTGCCCGTCACTGGAGCGGGTGACCAGGGAAAGTTCCTCGCCCTGGTGCATGACCTTAAAGCGCGGATCGCGCATCCCGTCCTTGCCGCCCATTGCCTCCAGGTCTTTCTTCCAACTCTTGCCATAAGGCGGATTGGCAAGCATGAAATCGAACTCTTGCGCGGGGAAGGCGTCGTGCGCCAGCGTAGACCACTCCGCGCCGCCGACGATGTGATCGGCGCTGTCGCCTTCGCCCTTGAGCAGCATGTCCGCTTTGCACACGGCGTAGGTCTCGGGGTTAATCTCCTGGCCGTAGAGCAGACACCGAACCTGCTGGCCGCGCTGGGCGGCAATCGCGGCGAGGGTTTCCTCGGCGACGGTGAGCATACCGCCAGTGCCGCAGGCGCAGTCGTAAAGCAAATAAGTGCCGGACTTGATCGTGCTCTCGATGGGCAAAAACACCAAGTTCGCCATCAGCCGCACGGCATCGCGCGGCGTCCAGTGCTCGCCCGCCTCCTCGTTGTTATCCTCATTGAACTTGCGCACCAATTGAGCGGCAACGGCCTTGCTGACTTCGGATTTCTCGGCAACCGTGCTGACCAATTCGGCTTTGTTCATGTGCATCATCCCTGTTCAGTTAAATGCGAATGAAGAGCTAAAGAATTTCAGGTTTTTGCTCACTTGCAAAGTGAGGTTTTTAAAATATTGATTTTATTGATACAAGAATTTTTAGCTCTTAATTCGCATTTAAACTCTGCATCATGTCAAAAAATACTGACAAAATCTATGGCGGAAAAGAAAACCAGGGCAATCGCACTACAATGCAGGGTTCAACAACGCCATTAACTTACCCAGGTAACGATGGTTCCAGTCGGCTTGTTTTCGTTTGGCGGTTATCCCGCACTTGAGGGATTTTTCCTGCTTTAACAAATTCAACGCGATATGGCGGACTACCGCCAAGTTTTCCGCCGCATAGCCTTTTCTGGAAGGTTGGCTTGCATCGGGCATCTCATGTAACACGTTGTTTTTAGATAGGATGCATGAAATTAAACTGGAATGCTGATTGTAGTGAGATTGCACTGCAACGTGCCCGCGCGCTGCGAATCTGTTACTATTTTGACATGATACTTTTATTTACTCGCCGTGCCTCCGTAGTTATCCACGATACCATCATGGTTGCCAGCGCTTGGTGGCTGGCGCTGCTGATTGATCACGCCTTGCGCGGCGCGCCATTTACGTTATGGCCGCCTGCACTGATATTGTCCTTGCCCTTGGTACTGTTGGCGCAAGCGCCATTTTTATGGGGCCATGGCCTATATCGCGGCATTTGGCGTTTCGCCAGCTTACCGGATTTATGGAACATCACCCGTGCCGTGTTCAGCGGCACACTGGCGCTACTGGTTTTACTGTCTCTGCCGCAATGGCCATTTAGTCCATTGCGCGTTGCGTTATTGTGGTACTTGCCGCTGCTCATTTTTCTGATTGGCATTCCCCGCCTGGCATACCGGCTGTGGCGCGACGGCAATTTTAACTTGGTATGGCAGCCGCCAGGCGCGATGCGCGTGCTGATTCTTGGCGCAGGGCGCGGCGGCGAAACGCTGGCGCGCGACATGCTGCGCGGACGTGAATATCAAGTGGTGGGTTTTTTAGACGACCAGCCGCGCCTTAGCGGCGGTCGCATCCACGGCATACCGGTGCTGGGGGAAATTGCAAGGCTGCCGGAACTGGCGCAAAAATATCAAGCGGAATTATTGGTCATTGCCGTGCCGTCCGCCACGGATTTGGCCATGCAGCGCATGGTGGAACTGTGCGAACTCACGGGCGTGCCGTTTCGCATCCTGCCCCGCTTGGCGGGCGCGCAAACTGCGCCTGCGCCACGCGCATCCTCCTCGACTATGGCGCAATTGCGCGACGTTTCCATTGAAGATTTGCTGGGCCGCCAAGGCGTGCAATTGGATTGGGAAGCCATTGCCGACGGCGTGCGCGGGAAAATCATTTTGGTCAGCGGCGGTGGTGGGTCGATTGGCGCGGAATTGTGTTGCCAGATTGCCCGTTTTGAACCGGCACGGCTCATCGTGCTCGAACGCTGCGAATTCAATTTGTACCAAATCGAAATGCGGTTACAACAAGAATATCCGCGCGTAGTCACGCACATGGCGCTGGGCGATGTCTGCGACGGGCGCGCAGTGGAGCATCTGCTCGCCACGTTGCAACCGCAATTAATTTTCCATGCCGCCGCCTACAAGCATGTGCCTCTGCTGCAAGGACAAACGCGCGCTGCGGTGCGCAATAATATTTTTGGCACCATCACCTTAGCGCAAGCCGCCTGTTGCCATGGCTGCGAACAATTCGTGCTGATTTCCACGGACAAGGCAGTGAACCCAGCCAATGTCATGGGTGCCACCAAACGCGCGGCTGAGCTGTACTGCCAAGCGCTCAACGACGACTTATTGCGCGGCAATCCGCCCGGCAAACGGCCTACGCGCTTTATCACGGTGCGATTTGGCAATGTATTGGGTTCCACTGGTAGCGTAGTGCCGCTGTTTCGCCAACAAATCGCCCAAGGCGGCCCGGTGACCGTCACGCACCCAGAAATATCGCGCTATTTCATGACCACCCAGGAGGCGTGCCAATTGATTTTGCAAGCCGGTGCCATGGGCATTGGCGGTGAAATTTTTGTGCTCGACATGGGAACCCCGATTAAAATCCAATACTTGGCCGAACAACTTATCCGCCTGGCAGGCAAAACACCAAACCAGGACATTCAAATCATCTATACGGGCTTACGGCCTGGAGAAAAACTGCACGAAGAATTATTCCACGCCGAGGAACAAGCGATGAGTAAAACCCGTCACCAAAAAATCCTGCTCGCTGCATCGCGCAAGGAAGAATTGGCGCAATTGCTCGATAAATTCAACCAATTGCAATCCGCCAGCGAGGCGTTTGACGAAGTCCAATTGCTGGGATTGCTCCGTCAAATTGTGCCAGAATACCATGACGAAAAGCGCTGAATAGTAACAAATCCCATGCTAGTGGACACGCACACACACATTGATGATGACGCCTTTGCGCCGGACTTGAACGCTGTACTGGCGCGTGCGCGCGCAGCGGGCGTAATGGCGCAAGTGGTGGCGGGGTATGTTGCAACGCATTGGTCGCGGTTACGTCAAACCTGCGCCGCGCACGAAGGCTTGCACGCCGCGTATGGGCTGCACCCGCTGTATGTGGCGCACCACCAACCTGCGGATTTGGCCTTGTTGGAACATTGGATTGAACAACAACAGCCTGTGGCGATAGGTGAATGCGGCTTGGATTTTTATGTGGCAGGCTTAGATAGCGCGCGGCAAGCGTATTTTTTTTCCCGCCAACTCGCTATGGCCAAGGAGGCCAACCTGCCCGTGGTAATCCACGCGCGGCGGGCGGTAGATGCAGTCATTGCCGAAATCAAAAAACATCCGGGCGTGCGCGGCATGGTGCATGGCTTTGTTGGCAGCGCGCAGCAAGCCATGCGGCTGGTGGATTTAGGCTTTAGCCTGAGTTTCGGCGGGCCGCTGACCTACGAACGCGCGCACCGCGTGCGTGCGTGTGCGCAGGCGGTGCCAGAATTCGCCTTGCTGCTGGAAACCGACGCCCCTGATCAGCCCCTGGCGGGTTGGCAAGGCCAGCGCAATGAGCCAGCACGGCTGCCGCAAGTATTGGCGGTGTTGGCCCAATTGCGCGAGACCGATCCAATGACCCTGGCGGCCACCACCACCGACAATGCGCGACAGCTATTCAAGCTGGCCGTGTAAATCAGGTGCCGGTTTGCCTCGCGCAAGACGAGATCAGCCTGCTGTGACGGCTGAAAATCGGTTTTTGCGGCAAGCATAAGAATGTCCGCCACCGCCTCGGTAATGATGGCGCGGATACGTATCGTGCCGCCGCAGATTGTCACTTCTTTACCGTCTGCTGAAGATCACACGGTAAGAAATCTTTCACGGCATTCGCCAATTCCTTAATTTTAATCTCATGAAGCCCAGAATCCAACTCATATTTGCGGTTGTGTTTGAATGTGAGGAATAATGTTAACGTGGTATCGCCATCGCTATCTTTGCTTTCTTCGAGCACAAGTTTATCTATGTCAGCGATAGGTATCACAGTGTCTTCTTTTTTCAAACGGCTGGTGTTTTGATAATAAAAATTTCTGGCAATCTTGTCGAAAGTGAATTTTTCAGAACCTGCGTTCAGTATGCTATAAATCATCATACCGCCACCAATAGCCAAAAAAGGTATAAAAATTAAAATCAAAAATAGATTCATCCAATTACTTAATCTTGAATGCCAGGAAATTTTTTCGGTATTTCCTAAAAAACGGGTTAATTCATCTGCAAAGCTACGCATCTGCTCCGCATCGCCCTTATCGCCGTTGATATACATTGAATCTGATTGCAGCAAGAATGTATTATACTTCTTGTAAGTGATAACGACCTCATGATCCGTTAGCGTGTCTCCCTCGCTATCAGTGTGCTGTCGTGTTTGATAGTCGGCTTTCTTCACTTGGCTGATCTGTATTGGCGCGTGCGAAACAAATCCTAAAAGTTTGCTACTATTAATTTCGCAATCAATGTGAGTTGGCTCGATTCTTTGGCATTGAACAGTCACAGGGCCAATATTGTACAAAATGCTAAATAACATTATTAAAGGAAGACCGCCAAAAAATAAGCCAAACAGAAAAAAGAAGCTAACTGAATGGTTCTTTTTGAGCACGAGTTCTTGAAAAGTTTGCTTGATGATTTTCATTGGGTTTGCTCACAGTTCAACAGGTTATACTGCAATTGTCCATAAACTAAGCTTTTTATAACGTTACTCACCCTCTTGTGGCAGCAATTCCTGTTGGGAGCGGTCGTGATGCCACTGACTATGTCATTCAGGTTAACTTGCCAATGTCACATTCAAACAAAACCGGCGGAGCTGTAGCTGAAAGGGTACGACATAGTGTATCACATTAATTTTTATAAAGAAAATACGCATATGCGCAAAAAAACGATTTGGGACGTGCATGGGGCATTCCAGGAGCGGAGGCTATGCGCATCACTATTTGAGTGGCTTGCTACGGATGAAAGGCGAGCGCCACTACACGGGAGTGGCACAAGGATTCTGGACGTGGATACGCGGCAAGATGACGGTGCTGGCCTCTTGGTTCGTGGCGCAAACCAAGTTTGAATGGGCACAGGAACACCCGCGTGCCCCCAAGTTATTGCAGGAACTTGAGGTAAACGTATTCCGCGCTATCAATGGCGAATATCCGCACGTTGTTGCGCGCGGTGATGCCCTTGAAACAACTGACCGTATCGCAGGCAACCGAGCAGGTCGCTGATGTGCTTTTTAACCGGGCGCGCTCAAAAAATATTAACATTAAAAATCAATAAGTTGCTGAGCACCCTCCCTCCTGCACCGTCGTGGTTGGAATGTGACATTGGCAAGTTAATAAGGATTAATTAACGTGTTGATTTTCAGGACTCTTTAATAAATTGACAAATAAGTTATTTTTGTAGCGGGTGCGGGGGGCGCAACGCGAACGGGGGAAATAGCGCTTGGCGTAGGACTACCGTGTGCTTTTATAAATTCGCGCAAAATCGCGGTAGGCGTGCCATAGCGCGGGCCACAGGTACATGCGGCCAGTGACGAGTAATGCTAGCGTTTTCAAAGTGAAGCGCAGTACATAGGCAATAGGGAACAGGCGGGGGTGAAAGCGTGCGGTGAATTTGAGGGTGCTGAGGTTTTCGTAGTAATTGGCGCGCAAGCGGGAACTCCGCTGTGAGTGGGAATGCTGCGGTGGTGTGGCGGTGTCGCCGTTCACGCTGGCGCTGCCGTGGTGCAGCACTAAACTGGCAGGGCACCAGGCCAGTTCCAGGCCAGCGCGGCGTAGGCGGCGGCATAAGTCGAGTTCTTCGTAAAACAAAAAATAATCTTCTGCCAGCAGACCCACGCGCTGGAAGCTGGTCATGGGGGCGAACAGGGCAGCACCGTAGACGTAATCCAGGCGCACGTTACGGCCATCTGTGGCGGCGTTCCCGTCTTCGGCGGCGTTCCCGCCTTCGTGCAGTAGCGTGCGAGCGTCTTCGCCCTGGCGCAGATTACGAAATATAGTAAGCCAGGGGTTGTAGCGGCAGCCGCCAGCGGTTTGTACGCGGTAGTCCATGCCCGCCACCGTGCTGCCCCACAGGCCAACTTGTGGGCGCGCCTGCGCGCAACGCAGCAGGGCGTCTAGGCTGTTGGCCTCGGCAAGGGTGTCGTTGTTGAGCAGCCATACAAACTCATAACCGCCGCGCGCTAAGGCCAGGCGCAATCCTACGTTCATGCCACCCGCAAAGCCTAGGTTGTGCCCGGTTTGCACCAGGGTGATTTGCGGTTCAGAATGTTGGCACCAGGCGTGTAATCTGGCCCAGGAATCATCGCTGGAGGCGTTGTCACACACGATGAGATGCGCCATGCCGCGTTCCACCCAGGGCAGCAGCGAATCCAGGCAAGGCAAGGTGTGTTGCCAGCCGTTCCAGTTGAGCACGATAATGGCTACCATGGCCAAAGCCGCCTACGACGGCGTTCCAATTCGCCAATGCGGTGCTCGGCCAGCGTAAGCCGTTGGGTTAAGCGCGTGTGGCCGAACTGCTGTTGCGGTTGCGCTTGCAATTGGCGGTTGGTAATTTGGAAAAATGCTTCAGCGCCCAGGCAGCCGGCGGGCAGGGTATAGGCGCGGTAGCCATGCAACGCATTGACATGAAAGATATAATCTTGAATGGCCAATTGGCTGGCAAAGTAGCGCATGGCGTGTTGAATGCGCGCAAAATCGGCACTCTGGTCTACCAACACATTGGGCCGCAATGGCGCGCCAATTTCGTACATCATCAAAGTGATGGGACGGTCTAGCGCGCAAACCGCGTGGATGGCAGCCTGGGCTAGCGCATAATGGTCGGGGTGGATTTCATGCACCGAGGGCGCGTATACAGTGTGAATGTCATGCGCAGCCAGCCAGGCGCACAGGCGTTGTGTCAGACCAGGGAATTCCGCCAGGTGTCGGTCGGGATAGTCCCAGGCGATGGGCACGGGATAGCCGAGAATGGCCGCAGCGGCTGCGCTTTCTGCCTGCCGTTGCTGGACGTAAGCGGCGCGTGCGGTTTCCGTGGCATGGGGTTGCGCTTGCGCGCCATCCGTGACAATAATCACAGTGAGCGCATCGCCTTGGCGCAAGTGCAATAACATTGCAGCAGCGCAGCCAAATACCTCATCGTCTGGGTGTGGCGCGAGGACGAGCACATTGCCGCCGGGCAGTTGTGCGCTGGCTTGATAGGGAATAAAATCAATCTCTTGCATAAATTCGTAATGGTGAATTATGAACGGTGAATTATGAATTATGAATTATGAATGAATCATTCATAATTCATAATTCATAATTATTTTGAGTCGTTGCCTATGATTATACCATTCGCCGTCCTGCCGCTGGTTGCGCGCGGATTTACTTTGCTGGAGTTGTTGCTGGCGCTGTCTATTTTTGCAGTGCTGGCGGCCATGGGATATGGTGGCCTGAATGCGGTGTTGGAAACTTCGGCGCGCGCGCAAGCCTATGCTGAAGAAACCGCCGCTGTGCAATTGGCCGTGCATCGCATGGCCACGGAATTGGAATTGTTTTTACCGCGCGCCATCCGCAACGAATGGGGCGACATTCAGCCCGCCATGCTGGGCACGGAGCGCGCGATGGAGTTCACTTGCGCCGCGCCAGCATTGCGTCCAGGCCGCAAGCATGGCGGCGCGTTGCGCGTGGCATATGCCTGGCAAGACCGTGCGCTGCGCCGCACGTGGTGGCCGGTACTCGACCGTGCGCCAGACGCCCAGCCCTGGCGCGCTGAACTGCTGGATAATGTGGAAAAATTCCAAATCCGTTATTGGGACGCGCATCTTGCTGTCCATTCGCAATGGCCGCCAGAGCAAAGCGAAAACCCGCGCCTGCGCGCTGTGGAGTTTGCGCTTACTTTGCCGCGCTGGGGGGAAATCCGCCGTCTTGTGGCGGTGCATGAAGATGCGCCTTGGCAGGCGCAAGCCAAAGAGGCGGGAACCTCTGCCGCACTTGCCAAGGAAAACACTGCGCGCGATTACCAGGCCGCACCGCTGCCAGGCAGCAACCTTGCACCCGTTGCGCCTGCGCCCAATATTGCGGCCCCGCCGTCTTCCTTGCCGCCTTCTAATCCCAATCAGGACAGGTAATTTTTGTACCATGCCCGTGTGGCACGCCTGGGGCGGCATTTTTGATGAGTTTTATTGAAATGACATTAAAAACAATGTATTGTTTGCCATACCCATTTGGCTGCGCGCCTGCGCCTAGCGTAGCGGTAACCTATTTACAACCATAGGCTTACTGCGTTTCAAAAAATATACGGAATGTGAACATATGAATTTAAAGAAAAAATTGTTATTGCCCTTGCTCACGATTCCAGCGGCGGCCTTGGTGGGGCTTTGGCTGATTTCCGCGCAACTGGATGAATTGCAAAAGCATACTTATCAAGAGCACATCGCCATCCACCACGAAAAAATGCTCTCCATGGTTGAGCATTCTTCTCATGCGGCTTTGGAAAAAGCCGCGTTGTTTAGCCGTTTGCCGGTAGTAGTGCAAGCGCTGGAATTGGCCCAGCAAGGCGATATCAACGATGAAAATGACGCCAAAGGCCAGGAAGCCCGTGAAATGCTGCGCACGGGTTTGCAAGATATGTTGCAAGGCTACCGCGAGGTTTTTAACGGCAACCAGCTCAAAGTGCATTTTCACTTGCCCAATGGCCATAGTTTGGCGCGACTGTGGCTGGATAAGCAAATCATGCGCAAAGATGCGGATGGCAAAATGGTATGGCTGGATGTTTCTGATGATATTTCTTCCTTTCGATCCACGGTGCTGGACGTAAACCGCGAAGGCAAGGCGGTGATGGGTTTGGAACTGGGGCGGGCGGGCTTAGACGTGCGCGGCATCGCGCCTATCAAAACGTCTGAGGGCAAAACGCTAGGCTCAGTGGAGGTGTTGGTGGAACTCAAAACCTTGCTGGATGCCATGGCCAAGACTGGCAATAGCGACAGCAGCAGCCTGTTTTTTTACTTGGAAAAACAATATGCCCACATTATTCCTGCCGCTATGGACAGCCAGGCATATCCGCGCATTGGCGATTATGTCCAGCTATATGCTACCAACCAGGGGGTAGGGCGCGATTTCGTTACCGCAGATTTACTGGCCAAAGGACAGCAAACTCGCACGCTGGCTTACCATCAACGCATTGTATTGGCTGCATTTCCCTTGCAAGATTATAAACGCCAAAAAATCGGTGCCTTGGTATATACCCTGGACATCTCGCCAGAGCGACAACTGGGCAATGCCGCCAAAATGAGTTTAATTTGGACACTGGCCGCTGTGCTGATTGTGTTAGGCGGCATCAGCTACTGGATTGGCAACCGGTTTGTCCGCGTGCCCATCCGCCAGATGCTGCAATTCGTAGCCAAGGTGCATCATGGCGATCAACAAATTGAATTGCGGCTCAATAGCCGAGACGAATTGGGCGATCTGGCAGCGGCCATGAACCAGATGGTATGCGATCAGCGCCATGTGCTGGGACAAATTCACCATGCTGGCGTGCAGGTCACTTCGTCAACCACCCAACTGGCGGCCACGGCCAAAGAACATCGCGCCACCATTTTGCAGCAGGTGGATTCCACGCGCACGGTATCTGACTCGGTGGAGCAGATTACTCAGGTGATTGGCGGGTTAAAAACTACCGTAGATCAAGTGGCTGGCATGTCAGCGGCCACTGCTGAATTCGCCAGCCATGGTCAGGCGGATTTGGCGCGCATGAAGGATTCCATGCAGCAAATGGAAGCCGCTTCGCGCTCGATTTCTGGACGATTGGAAGCGATTAACGAAAAAACTGAAAACATTACCGGTGTGGTCACTACCATTACCAAAGTGGCGGAACAGACCAATTTATTGTCGCTCAATGCCGCCATTGAGGCAGAAAAAGCAGGCGAATACGGGCATGGCTTTAACGTGGTGGCACGCGAAATCCGCCGTTTGGCAGACCAAACCGCAGTGGCTACGCTGGATATTGAATCCATGGTGAAGGAAATGCAAAGCGCGGTGGCTGCTGGCGTGATGGAGATGGATAAATTCATCGGCGTGGTACGCTACAGCGCTGAAGATGTGAGCAAAATCAGCGGGCAATTGGGGCGGATTATTGATCAGGTCAAACTGCTATCCCCCAGTTTCAAGAGCGTGAAGGACGCCATGGAACATCAATCCACCCATGCCCGCCAAATCCGCGCGGAAATGGCAGCGTTGTCCGAGGGTATGCAGCAAACCTCGGAAACATTGCAAGAATCCTTCCTGGCCATTGAACAACTCAACCAAGCCGCGCGCGGCCTGCAAAATGAAGTAGAACGCTTTAAGGTAACCGATGGCACTAGACAAAATTGAACCCGCGCCGCGCCGTGCCGTGGCGCTGATTTCCGGCGGCTTGGACTCCATGCTCGCTGCCCGGGTGATGCAAGAACAAGGCATTCATGTGGAAGGCATTAATTTTTTTACCGGCTTTTGCGTAGAAGGCCACACCCATGCCATTCGCCACGATAAACAACAAAAACCGCGCCGCCACAATGCGTTGTGGGTTGCCGAGCAACTGGGCATGAAGCTACACATGGTAGATGTGGTGGAAGAATACAAATCCGTATTGCTCAACCCGGCGCATGGCTATGGCCGCCATGTAAACCCTTGCCTAGATTGCAAAATATTCATGGTGCGCAAAGCGCGCGAATGGATGGAAAGCCAGGGCTTTGATTTTATTGTCAGCGGCGAAGTCATGGGCCAACGCCCCAACTCGCAATTAAAATATAAATTGCCCATGGTGGCCAACCAATCCGGCGCAGGCGACCGTCTGCTACGCCCGTTATGCGCGCGCAACCTGCCGCCCACGTTACCCGAACGCGAAGGCTGGGTGGATCGCAGCAAACTGTATGATTTCAGCGGACGCTCACGCAAGCCGCAAATGGCGTTGGCCGCACGCTTGGGCATTCACGAATATGCCCAACCTGCGGGCGGTTGCTGTTTCCTCACCGACGAAAGTTATTCCGCCAAACTGGTGGATTTATGGCAAGCACGCCATTCGCGTGAATATACCTTGGACGACATCATGTTGCTTAAAGTGGGCCGCCACTTGCGGCCTAACCCTGATTTTAAGCTGATTATTGGCCGTGAAGAGGGGGAAAACCTGTTTTTGGAAGGATACCGCAAACAATTTATTCACTTGCGCGTGGAAAAAGGGCCGCTGGCTTTGATTGACGGCCAGCCCACCGCCGAGGGCCTGGAATTGGCCGCCCGTATCATTGCCCGTTTTAGTCAGCAACGTGAACAGGCGCAAGCCATCGTCACAGCACATTTTCCCCATGGCACAAGCCAAACCTTGTCGGTAGCCCCGCTACCGGCTACGGAAATTCCTGCGCTGTGGTATGTATAACCCCCATTTTATGCTGCTAACCTCTGGAAAATAAAAGTATCATGTCTGAAGAATTTTACCAAAATGCTCTGCGCTACCACCGCTACCCCACGCCGGGCAAATTGTCCGTGCAGGCCACTAAACCGCTGGCCACACAATATGATTTATCGCTGGCCTATTCCCCGGGCGTGGCAGCGGCGTGCCGTGAAATTGAGCGCGATCCGCGTGAGGCTTGCAACTACACCGCCAAGGGCAACTTGGTCGCAGTGATCAGCAACGGCACTGCCGTATTGGGCCTGGGCGCGATTGGCGCATCCGCCTCCAAGCCAGTCATGGAAGGCAAAGCTGTATTATTTAAGAAATTTGCCGGAATTGATGTGTTCGATATTGAAATTAATGAACGCGATCCAGATCGGCTGGTGAACATTATCGCCAGCCTGGAACCCACGTTTGGCGCGATTAACCTAGAAGATATTAAAGCGCCAGAATGCTTTATCGTGGAGCGCAAACTCAAAGAACGCATGGGCATTCCCGTGTTCCATGACGATCAGCACGGCACAGCGGTGTGTGTAGGCGCGGCTCTACTCAATGGCTTGCGCCTCTTGGGCAAACGCGCGCAAGACATCAAATTGGTCACCTCCGGTGCAGGTGCAGCCGCATTGGCGTGCTTGGATTTGCTGGTGGAATTGGGCGTGCGCCCACAAAATATCATTGTCACCGACATTGACGGCGTGGTGTATCTGGGCCGGGAAGTTGGCATGGACGAGTTCAAGGCGCGCTATGCCGTAGACACTCCCGCGCGCACCTTGGCCGACGCGCTGGCGGGCGCGGACGTATTTCTTGGTTTGTCTGCCGCGCATGTGCTCAAACCGGAGATGTTAGCGCGCATGGTGGAGCGCCCGTTGATTTTCGCGCTCGCCAATCCAGTGCCAGAAATCATGCCCGCTGAAGCGCGTACCGTGCGCCCGCTGGCGATTATTGCCACGGGCCGTTCGGATTATCCCAATCAAGTCAATAATGTACTGTGTTTTCCATTTATTTTTCGCGGCGCATTGGACGTGGGGGCCAGCGAAATCAACCAAGCCATGAAACTGGCGTGCGTACAAGCCATTGCGGATTTGGCTTACGAGCGTGCGGGCGGCATGGCAGCGGCAGAAACCTCGGAAATTTTGCACCAAGCCTATGGTTCACAAGAATTGGTATTCGGTGCCGATTATCTGATTCCCAAACCCTTTGACCCGCGCCTGATTGCCGTCATTCCACCGGCAGTGGCGCGCGCGGCCATGGATTCGGGCGTGGCCTCGCGCCCCATTGCCGATTTTGCCGCGTATCAACAAAGCTTAAGCCGGTTGATGTTCCGCTCTGCCAACATGATGAAAGTGATTTTTGACCGCGTGAAAGCGCGCCCGCAACGGCTGATTTTTTCCGAGGGCGAGGATGAACGGGTACTGCGCGCAGTACAAGTGTTGTTGGAGGAAGGCTGTTGCGCCAGCGCCCTGTTGCTCGGACGGCGCGCAGTGATTGAAGAACGCATCCGCACCTTGGGGTTATCCCTACCGCTTAGCCATCCGTCTGTACGCATCGTGGACACCGCCGACTGCAATTGCCTGCCCGAATTGGCTACCGAATACCACAACATCATGGGACGGCGCGGCGTATGGCCCGCAGAGGCGGAAGTGGCGGTGCGCACCAATTCCACGGTAATGGCGGCATTGATGCTGCGCCGCAACGAAGCGGACGCGCTGATTGTTGGGCCAGTGGGCAGCTTTCGCGAGCATTTGCGCGACGCTGTGAACGTGATTGGCTTGCAACCGGGGGTGCGCCATCCGGCAGGGATGCAAATGTTAATTTTGGATAAAGGCACCTATTTTATTGCCGACACTGCCATCAATTACGACCCTAGCGCCGAACAATTGGCAGAAATCACCGTGCTGGCGGCCCGCCAAATGCAGCGTTTTGGCATGGAACCCAAAGCCGCGCTGGTGTCGCATTCCAATTTTGGCAGCACTGACCACCCTTCCGCCGTTAAATTGCGCGAAGTACTGGCCTTGTTGCAAGCACGTATGCCAGAATTAGAATGTGACGGCGAAATGCAAGCCGACGCGGCGTTGCGTGAGGATGTGCGCTTGCGCTTGTTTCCGCACACGCCGTTGCGTGGCGAAGCCAATCTGCTTATCATGCCCAACCTAGATGCCGCCAACATCACCTTTAGCGCGCTGCGCGCGCTGGCAGACGGCGAAGCGGTAGGCCCGATTTTGTTGGGCATGGGCAAGTCAGTGCATTTGCTGGGACGCAGTTCCACCACGCGCAACATTGTTCATTTAAGCTTGATAGCTACGCTGGAAGCACATGAAAATCAAGACAATTATAAATTATGAATTATGCGTGATTCATTTATAATTCACAATTCATCTTCACCACGTATTGTATTGCAAGGAAAACACTGTGTTTTTAATCAAACGATTGCTGACTGTCAGTTTCATTATTGCCCTTGCCAGTTGTTCGCTGGCCTATCGCATTGACTTGCAACAAGGCAATGTGGTTACCCAAGAAATGCTGGATCAGTTGCAATTGGGTATGGATAAACGCAAAGTGCGCTTTATCATGGGCACGCCGTTGGTTCAGGACATGTTTCATGCGGATCGCTGGGATTTTGTCTACCGCATGGATCGCCGCCGTGCTGAACTCGAACAACGCCACGTAGTGCTGTTTTTTAAGGAGGGCGTGCTGACAGACGTGCAAGGAGATGTGGCAGCCCTGCCACCGTCAAAATCTCCCCCACCGCCTGCGTCAATGGATGGTGCGGAACCCTTATTGTAGGGGGGAGTGGTTAGTGGTGTGAATGGTGAGTGGTGAGTAGTGAGTGGTCAGCGCAAGACTCTCCACTCGTCCCTAATCACCAATCACTCGCCCCTAATCACTACTCACTATTCACTTATTAAGGACAGGCACATGTCAGCGCACCACTATCAATACCACTCCTGTGACGCAGCAGGACAAACGCATACCGGGCGGATGGCCGCAGACAGTGAGCAGGAAGTGATTGCCTTTCTGCAATCCAAGCGGTTGATTCCTGTGCGTATTGAACTGGCAGCACCAACCCCGCAAGGCACGGGCCTGAGTTGGCGCAAATCCATGGGCGCTGGGGATTTAATTGAATTTACCAATGGCTTATGTACCCTGGTGGAATCTCATGTGCCCATTGATAAATCCTTAGGGCTACTGGAAGGTTTGACGGAGAAACCAGCGGCCAAGGAACTCATTGGCCACTTGCGCCGTGAAGTCAAAGAAGGCCACAGCCTGGCAGATGCACTGCAAACCAGGCCAGAAATATTTTCGCGCATGTACGTCAACATGGTGCATGCGGGCGAGGAAGGCGGCATTTTGCACCACCTGCTGCCCAAATTGGCGCATTTTCTCGAAGCAGCCGCCGACGCGCGGCGCACGGTGCTGTCTGCGATGATTTACCCGGTGATTTTAGCGCTGGTGGGCGTGGTGAGCGTGGTTATGTTGCTGATGTTTGTGGTGCCGCAATTTGCCAGCATGTTCGAGGACATGGGCAGCGCTGTGCCGCCATCCGCCGCTTTTTTATTAGCAGTTAGCGCCTGGTTAAAAATATACTGGTGGCTGTTGCCTGCCATTCCGGTGGCTGCGTTGTATGGCTGGCGGGAATGGGGGGCCACGTCTGCGCGCAAGCTGCACCGCGACACCTTTATCTTAACCCTGCCCATTATGGGCAATCTGACCTTGGAGGCCGAATCCGCACGCTTTTGCCGCACCCTGGGGTCATTGCTGAGCGCGGGCATTCCCTTGCTCAAAGCGCTGGTAATTGCGCGCGGCGTAATGGAAAACAACCGACTGGCTTTGGCCTTAGAGCAGGCTGAGGAAGCCGTGCGCGGCGGTACGGGGTTAGGCCGCGCCCTGCAAAACGCCGGGTATTTTCCAGTATTGCTGTCGCAATTGGTGATTGTGGGCGAAGAATCAGGCCGCACTGCCGAAATTCTCGGCAAATTGGCAGAATCATTTGATGTAAAAGTAAAAACCCAAACCGCCCGCCTGGTGGCCATGCTAGAGCCATTGCTGATTTTAGGTTTGGGACTCATCATTGGCGGCATTGTCATCACCATGCTCTCCGCCATTTTCAGTATCAACGAACTGCAAACCTAATCAAGGTTCTTAAGATTGACTCAACCCATGAATATGCACAAAACTGTCCGTTTTTCCCGCGCAGCCCTGCTTGGCCTGTCCGCCATGCTGCTTGCTTCCTGCGCCAACCTGTCGCACACCAAAACCAAATCACAACCGCGCGCCGCCGATTTGGCGGTTGCCAACTTGCCGTCCGCCCAGCCTATGGCCAACCCGCTGGAAACCGTGCGCGAGGAACACCATGACGTTCCGCGTCCGCCGTTGCCGGAATTCAACCAGCCTGGCAGCCTGCCGCCGCTGCCCGTTTCCACGGCATCCATGCCCGAGATGCCCAAAGTGGCCGCCGCCGATGACATTGTGGTGCTGGACTATGAACAAACCGACTTACGCCAGATTTTAGAGGAATTGGCCAGCGTGCTGGGCATTTCCATGGTGATTGACTCCTCCATTGCTGATAAAGTCACTGTGCGCACATCGCCAGACAAGCCATTGAAACAGAAAGACATATGGCCATTATTGCAATTGCTGATGACCGACGCAGGCATCATGATGGAACGCCAAGGCGAAGTGTACTACGTCAAAAAAATGCCCCTGCCTGTGCCGCCGGACATTGGCAGCCGTGGCAATGCTGAACGTTCCACCGCGCCAGAAGTGATGCAAATCACACCGTTGCGCTACATCAGCGCCGAATCCGCGCTAGAAGCCGTGCGCCCTCTGCTCGACCAGCAAGGCCGCTTGGTCTCTTTGCCCACGCTGAATATTATCGGTGTGGTTACCGCGCCGCCGCGCTTGCAACGCATCAACCAACTGCTATCGTTGCTGGACGCAGATCCATTTCAACACCGGGGTATACGCCTATACCGTCTGAGCAATGCCAAAGCATCGGAAATTCAAGAAGATTTAGGCAAAATTCTGCAAGCGGTAGAAGGCGCAAAACCCTCTTATGCCATTGTTGCGCTGGAACGCATCAACGCCATTTTGGCCATTGCCCCGCCCAACCGAGGCTTTGAGCAAGTCAGCCAATGGGTGCGCATTTTGGATGAAAAAAACGACGAAGGCGGCGAACAGGTATTTATTTACCGCGTGCGCAACCTAAAAGCCGCCAGCTTGGCGTCCACACTGTCCGAGGTATTCAAGTCGGATGATGACAAAACAGCCAAGTCTAAGCCCCCACAAGTGCCGGGTGTACCGCCGGAAGCCTTGCAAAATCCCAACGAACCGCCGCCCGAAGCGCCCACCCCACCGCCAGAAGGCCAGACCCTCAAAATTTCCGCTGAGCTAAAAGTCACCATTGTGGCGGATGAAGACACCAACAGCCTACTGGTGCGCGCCCGCCCGCGCGATTACCGCCAACTGCTCGAAACCATCACAGTGCTGGATCAAGTGCCCAAAGAAGTCATGATCAACGCGGTTATTGCCGAGGTCAGCTTATCGGAAAACACCCGTTTCGGCGTGGATTGGGGCTATTTCTTCGGCAGCCGAGGCTTTGTGGGCACCAACTTCGGCATTGCCGGTACCGACCGCCTGCGCGCGGACAATGCAGACAGCAAATATGACAAATTTAATTTTGCCAATCTAAGTGGCCTGGTGCTACGCGACGTGGGCGATCATTTAACCGCCATGCTCAACCTGGTGGGCACAGACAACAACGTGCAACTGCTGTCGCGGCCCTCCATTTTGGTGCGCAATAACCAAGAAGCCACCATGAACGTCGGTTCCGACGAACCAACCATCACCCGCATCAACACCTCCACGCAAAGTGCGCTGAACAGTAATTTCAGCGCATCCAACGAAGTGCAATACCGTCAAACCGGTATCACGCTCAAAGTAACGCCGCACATCAACGAAGACGGCATTATCAACATGGACATTTTCCAAGAAATATCCTCGCTGGGCGCAGAACGCACCGAACAAAAACTGCCTTCCTTCACCCAACGCAAGATAGAAACTTCCGTGGTGGTGCGCGATGGCAGCGCCATCGTGCTGGGCGGCCTGATTCAACGCCGCGCCACCAACACCCAAGCTGGCCTGCCCGGCCTGATGGATGTGCCGCTGCTGGGTAAATTATTTGCCGACAACAGCAATGCCGAAGACCGTGTGGAATTGGTGGTCATTTTAGTGCCGCAAATCATCCGCCCCGATGCCGACAACCGCGACTTTGTGCGCGCCTTTAACAACCGCATGGAGCATGTCAATTCCCTGCTCAATGACAGCGAAGTGCCGCTATTTTGGAATTGGCAAACCCCCATGCCTGCGCCCAAACCCGCGCCAACGCAGCCCGCTCCGTCCACGGAAGGCCCCAAACCACCACCTGGAGAAACGCCGGATGAAAATTCCCCACAGCCCTCTGAACCCATGGATTTTTGACGCAAATGAAGCCAATTTTGCCGAACGGGTGATTGACGGCTCGCACCAGGCCGATATTTTGGTCGATTTCTGGGCCGACTGGTGCGGCCCCTGCACCATGCTCACGCCCGTGCTTGAAGACGTGGTGCGCGAATACCACGGCCAGGTTTTGTTGGCCAAGGTAGAAGCGGATGAAAACATGAAACTGTGCGGCCACTACAAACTACGCGGCTTTCCCACCGTGCTGCTGTTTCAGCGCGGTGAATTGACCAGCCATTTCAGCGGCGCTAAACCCCGCCACTGGGTACGTGATTTTATCAACCAACACATACGTAGGGCGGATTAAGGCGCGTCTGGCTTGTGCTGAGCCTGTAAGCGTGCGCCGTATCCGCCGCACCACAAGGCGGATAGGCTGCGCTGAATCCGCCTTATGCTAAGCCCAAATTCCGCCGAATCTTCTCCGGCAAACTCTCTATCACCGCTTTGCGCTTCGCCCGCCAGTCCGCCGCTTCCTCCGGCTTATCCTCGCGCTCGGCAATCTCGGCAAGAATGGCGTAGGTTTTCCAAATCTCCACCCCCACCGGGTCTAGTGTTTCCATAATCGCCAACGCCTGCGTCGCCAGTTGCCGCGCTTCCGCCAGGCGGTCTTTTTGTCCCAAACTCAGCAGCAGGACGGCGAGGTTGTTGAGGGCTTTGGATTCACTCGCCGTATCACCAGCAGCGTGCAAACCCGCAATCGCCTTGCGAAACCAGTCCTCCGCCTCGGCGGGTTTGCCGACTAATAGGGTTACTGTCGCCAATTGATTCCAGCTTTCCGCCGCGCCTTGCAGATTGCCTTGGCTTTCATTCAAGCGCGCCGACTCCCGACATGCCTGTTCCGCCGCGTCCCACTGTCCGGCTGCTTGGTAGGTCATGCCCAGTTGGTGATGAATAACGGCTTCTGAGCCAGGTTCATTGATTTGGCGAAAAATCCCCAGCGCGGCTTGATAGCGCTGTGCCGCTTCCGCCAGTTGTCCTTGTCGCAGCGCCAGGGTGCCGAACTGGCCGTTAATTGCGCCTATTGACCGCGCATCGCCAAGCTCTTGCATAATCGCCAGCGCTGCCTGGTATGCCGCTCGTGCGCCGGGGTAGTCGCCTAAGTCTGTCAGCACGTCGCCCAGGTCGATGTGTGCTAGGCCGGTTCCGCGTTTCACGTCTTGGTCTTGCTCTAAGCCCGCCAATTCTTCCAGTTTTTGCCGATACCGCGCCGCCGCCTCGCCCAACTGCCCTTGCATTGCTAAGCAACGTCCCAACATGCCCAAAGTCACGCAACGCTGATAACTCGGCGCAGCGCCCAAACCGTCCAATAAATCCACAAACACCGCCTGCGCCTCAGTGGCGCGTCCGGCGTTGTACCACTGCTCGCCCAAGCCGAAACGCGCCCCAACCCACGGCTGCGAACTCCGCTCGCCGCCGCTGTGCGCGGCGCGGGTGGCGAGGCGTTCATGCTCGCGGCGCAAGCCGAAGTAGCCGAGAAATCGGTTGACGTTATTGGCAAACTTCACCGCGTCGTTGTCTTTGGCCTCCAGCGCCGCGTTCACCGCTGCCAGCAGATTGGGCAATTCGCGCCGCACCACCGCACGGGCGGCGTGGGGATTGTTTTGGTCTAACCAAAACAATTCGCCGGATAATTGATAATAGGCTTGGCGATGGCGGCGGCGCAGGCTTTCCGCTTGTGACGGCGTGAGTTTGTTCAGCAGCACCGGGGCGAGGGTGGGGTGAAAGCGCAGGTAAGTATCACCGCCTAAACCTGGCAGGTCTTGAAGACCTGCCAGGTTTTCAGTTTGGATCAGACCGGTGTGGAGCAGGGATTGTTTGAGCGCAGGCCAAGTGGATTCATCCGCACCGGGGGCGAGTTCGGACGGTTGATGTTTATTCACTTCAGCGGCAAGTTGTTCTTTATCCGCCAACATAGACAGCAATAAGGCTTGTAATTGCTGCATGATTTCCGGTGGCAATTCGACATTTTCCGGCAATGGAACCCCCACTGCCCGCGCAATCGCCAACATATCGCCTGATTCCATTGCGGCAAGCAGTTGACGACCTTGCGCAACGGTACTGTCTTCATCCACCTTGCCCACGCCGGTCACTTTCAAAATCTGGCTTTCCATCGCCCCGCCCTGAAACACCGCTAAATTCGGCAACCACGCCCGCGCCTTTGCCTCCAATCTATCCAGCGACAAATTCAAAGACGCCAGCAAACCCGCGTCCTCACCGCTTTCCTGTGCCAGCAACTCATCCAAACGCGGCGACACATCCGCCAGCGAGCGGCTTTGTAATACTTTTGCCAGCAAACCGATAGACAGCGGATGAAACGCGACTTTTTCCAACAACTCCAACAAACCCACCCGCGTCAGCGACGGCAAGCCTCGGTCGCGTCCCGGCGGCAGGCGCAAAAGCTGATTCAGCCAATCCAGCGCGTCTTGCGGCGCTAAACCGGTCAATTGCAGGTGCTGATGCTTGAAACTACCGCTGGTGGGGTATTTGGGATGCTGCAAATCCGGCAGGCGCGAGGTGAGCAGAATGCGGATATTGGGCGAGTTTTCTGACCAGTGCGCGGCGGTGTCGAGTAATTCGCGTAAAGGGGTGTTATCCCTTGCAGGGATAACACCCCTGGCTTCGGCGAGGGTTTCCAGATTATCCAAAATCACCAGCGTCGGCGTTTCTTTCAGTAACGCAAACGCGGCTTGCGCATCCAACAAAGAGCTTTCCAACACCGCGCCCAGCGTACTGACCGCAAAACCTACCGCGTCCTCGCCCTGAAAACTGGCATAGGAAATAAACACTGCCCGCTTAAACAGCCCGGCGCGTAACAACCACCGCGCCGCTTGAGGGAAAAGCGTTGTGTGCCTTGTACGCCAAAAGCGCGTTCAATCTGCCACAGTTCACGGGTGCGCCCGTAAAAGCCGGATTCTTGCAGGGCGGGGAGGTTGTGCAGCGCATG
>DYPE01000141.1 GCA_020720085.1 Dichelobacter nodosus
GCCACCCCATGAAACTGGTTGTCGTTGTTCATTCCATAATGCGGGAAATAGTCGTGATTTTCCACGCCCACCACGATTTTGGCTGCGGGCGGGGCGGTCGCTGAGCCTGTCGAAGCGATGCCCTGAAGCTCTGTCAAAGCGGTCGCTGAGCCTGTCGAAGCGGTCGCTACACACGCAAGCAAAACAAGTACTGGGAACATGGCTTAGAACTCCAGACGGAAAAATAAAGTGGGATTGACTTCCCAACCGTGGTCAGGGCCGAAAAAGTTTTTGGAGATTTCTAGCTCCGTGCCTACTGCGGCATGGGCCAAAAGATGATCCGGCCCGACCCACTGGCGCAACGGCACGATCAACTGCGGCTCAGCCAGAATCACCGCGCCAGCGTCGTTTTCCCAGAAATCGAGAAAACCCTGGAAACCCAGTTCCAGCCCGCCCAGGCGGAAGGGTTGGCCCCAGGCCAGGGTGACTTGCCAGGATAAATCCTGGGTGTCTTCCTCGCGCAGCAGAACATGCAGGTTACTAAAACCGTGGTTTGGTTGACCCGCGAAATCCACCGACAGCCCGTACAGCCAGACGCGGTTGATAAAATCGCGGTCGCTGTCGTTATATTGCGCCGTGGCATAGACTTCGCCCAGCCAGGCAGGGGAAAGCAAGTCAGTTTGTAACACCCGATCCAGGCTCAGGCGAGGGGCAAACTCGAAATACAGGGTATCGGCTTGCAAGGCGTAATCCGGTTTGCCTTCGATGTCCAGGAAGAAGAAGTTGTCGCCGTAGCGCCATTCTGAGAAATGCTCGAAAGTCAGGGTCCAGATGCCAGTATCCGCTGGTTGGCGGTTCACATCCGCATGGGCGTATAACTCGGTTTTGGAGAAATACGTTTCCTCCGCCGCCCCCCCGGTTGGCAGGAAAACGCCTAAGCTTGCCGCAAGCCATCTCAGAGCCAGTTTATTCATCGCTTCACCTCACCTCGCTGAAGAAAATGTACCAGCTTAATGGTATTGGCTTTTTATGACAGAACGTAACTACCAACCGCACAATCAGCAACAGCCCCAAGCCTAAATTGCACGGGCATATACGCAGCTTTTTTTCGGCCACGCCCGCGTTCCGGGCTATGCCCGCGTTCCGGGCCACGCCCGCGTTCCGGGCAAAGACGGGCTTATTCGATAAACTCAGGACTGAGAAATTGTACCCACCCTCAAACAAAAGCACATCCACCCTTCGGCAGAGCTTCAGGACACCACAGTCAGCCAATTGCCATAAATCCGTTATGCCTCTGTCAATCTGCTCGGCTATCATGCCACCCTGGTTTCCCAAGCAATGGAGAAGGTGCGCGACAGGTAGGCAGGTGTTTTCCGCGACGCAGACTTGCCCGGAACACGGGCGTAACCCGGAACGCGGGCGATACGTTGCCGTTGCTGGAGTAACACAGTACGTACTCCCACTGGAATAGCGGGAACGGGCGTACAGAACCCAAGGATTTTGAACCCATTTTGCAAAGCATAAGGAGCATGACCGTGTTGACTACTTTTTTATATCGCCTCAGGGCGTGGGTGTTTTTGGTGGGGTTTGTGCCGTTGGGGAGTTGGGGGGCGGTTAGTTTTACCGGCACGACTTATACGCAGAATTTTGATTCTTTAACAACTTTAACTACAAGCCAGCCTTGGACGAATGATTCGACGCTTGCTGGCTGGTCACTTTTTAATAAAACACCGGCTGTGATCACGGGATATATCGCAGGTAACGGTAGTGCAACTACAGGTAGTTTTTATAGTTTTGGTGCCGCCAGCGCATCGGATCGTGCCCTGGGTGGCTTAGGATCGGGCGGAACTTATTTCGGTAGTCCAGCAGGTGGCGCAGTAGCAGGCTGGATCGCATTTGCCGCTACCAACAATAGCGGCGCAACCATTGATAGTGTTGCTATTTCCTTCAATGGTGAACAATGGCGTGATGGCGGCAACGCAAGTCTTGCTACACAAACGATGACATTGGAATACGGTTTGGGCGCGAGTTTCACTACGGTCGCAAGCTGGACTGCGCCGGGCGGTACTTTCAACTGGACTTCACCGGTTGCAACCAGTACAGCGGCGGCTGTGGATGGTAATGTTGCTGGCTTGGTCAGTGGCAAAGGCGGAACTTTGTCCAGCTTAAATTGGGCAGATGGTTCTACGCTGTGGATTCGCTGGATAGAAAATAATGACGCTGGTGGTGATCACGGTTTGGCGATTGACGATTTTTCTTTATCTGTTCCCAGCGGCAACGCAGTCAACCTCTCCGTCTCTCCCAGCTCAGGCAGCGAAGTCGGCACAACCTCAATCACCGTCACTGCTACCGCATCAAGTGCCGTTTCAGGCAACCAAACCGTTAATTTAGCCGTAACAGGTACAGGCATTACTGCGAGCGATTACACGTTAAGCAACACAACCATCACGATTTTAAGTGGACAAACCACAGGTTCAGTCACTTTTACTGTGTCGGATGACAGCGTTTATGAAGGCACTGAAACTGCGATTTTAACCATCAGCAATCCTTCCGCTGGCATTGTGTTAGGCACGGCTACGCAAAATGTCACCATCACTGACAATGAACCTGCGCCCACGCTCGTCCTTTCTGAAGTTCATCCCAACGGCAATGGCAATGGCACTTACGGGGCGGACTGGTTTGAAGTGACCAATACCGGTGCCAGTGCTGTGGACATCACGGGCTGGAAAATGGATGACAGTACAAACAGTTTTGCTTCAGCAGTTGCACTGCGCGGCTTAACCAGCATTCCTGCAGGCAAATCGGCGATATTCTTTGAAGGGGATGCGACAGGTAGCACGGATGCAACTATTACCGCTAACTTCTCAACCGCATGGTTTGGTAGCGCGACTTTACCAAGCGGTTTCCTGATCGGTGCCTACGGCGGTTCAGGTGTAGGATTGGGTAATGGGGGCGATGGTGTGAATCTGTTTACTGCGGGCGGAACAGCGGTGACAGGTGTCAGTTTCGGCGGAGCCACAGCAGGCGTTACTTTTGACAATAGTGCAGGTTCTAGCACCGTATCAACCTTGAGTGCTGTCGGTACTAATGGAGCTTTCCTCTCTGCCAATTGTGCAGAGACGGGTTCTCCAGGAACGATCACCACCACAGCGGGCGTGACGATCACGCAATCCAGTTGCAGCACAGCCCTGACCGAAGGCGGGGCAACAGACAGTTATACCCTCGTTCTCAAAACAGCACCGACGGCGGATGTCACTATCGCGATCAATGCTGGCTCGCAAACCACAGCCGACGTTAGCAGTTTGACCTTTACAACAGCCAACTGGAATACAGCGCAAACCGTCACCGTGACCGCAGTGGACGACGTGGCAGTTGAGGGCAATCACACGGGTACACTTTCGCACACCGCCACGAGTTTGGATGCAAATTACAACGGCATCACGATTAGCAGTGTAACGGCAACTATCACGGACAACGATGTAGGGGCTTCCCCCACCCTCACCCTCAACGCTGCAACCACCAGCAATACCATTGACGGCGGCGCGGTGAGCGTTTCCTCGCCATTCGCAACCACAGGCACAATCGGCACAACAGATACCACCGACCCCGTGCGGACGGCGGGAATTGACTTCACGGTTGCTGATACGGATACCGCTATCGGTTCGGTCACTGTCACGGCAACCAGTAGCGATACAGCCGTTGTTCCCAATACCAATATCACCGTAACAGGCAGCGGCACAGCCAGCGTGAATGTCAAAATTCAAGGTGCGGCAGTGGGTGACAGCGACATTACCGTCACTGCAAACGATGGCAGCAATAGCACAAATTTTGTCATCAACTACGCCGCCTCCGCCGCAGGCATGAGTACCAGCCGTTATCACGCCGGCAAGTCAGACGCATCCAGCGCAATCCCGCTCGATGCCGACTACATGCTGGTGGCGGACGACGAAGACCAAGCCTTGCGCTTATTCAATCGCAACAACTCCGGCTTGCCGCTGAATCGCTTTGATTTCACCACCAGCTTAGGCTTGACCGCAGGCAGCGAAGTGGACATTGAAGGCTCTACCCGCGTGGGCAACACGCTGTACTGGATCGGTTCGCACAGCAACAACAAGAACGGTAACGACAAACCAGAACGCGAGCGTCTCTTTTCGACGACCTTAAGCGGCACCGGCGCATCCAGCAGCTTGACGTTTGGCGGCTATTATCAATTCTTGGAAGATGATTTGCTGGCGTGGGACAGCGGCAATCTGCATGGCTTGGGCGCAAATTTCTTCGGCTTGTCCGCCAGCGCCGCAGCCACAGTGATTCCTGAAGCCAGCAACGGTTTCAGCATTGAAGGTTTCAGCGTCGCGCCAGGCAGCAGCACGACGGCTTATGTCGCGTTCCGTGCGCCGATTGTTCCCGCCTCTGCGCGTACCAAAGCCTTAATCGTTCCGGTGACTAACTTCACCACGATTTTGAACGGCTCTGGCGGCACAACAGGTTCTGCCGCCTTCGGTACGCCGATTCAACTGGACTTGGGCGGGCGCGGCATTCGCAGTCTGGAATGTTCCAGCGACGGCTGTTTGATTCTGGCGGGTGCATCCGATGCGGCGGGCAATTTCAAACTCTATCGCTGGTCAGGTAACGCCGCTGATGCGCCGGTTGCCATGACCACCGATTTAAGCACCACCGCCATCACCGGCGGCGGCAACAGTGGCAGTTTTGAAGGGATTGTGTCCATGCCGACGGGAGCGATGAACACTTGGGCGGGACAGCCAATTCAAGTGCTGCTGGACAACGGCGACACGATTTACTACGGAGGCACGACCATAGCAAAAGACTTGAGCCAGGCAAGCTGGAAAAAAGCCCGCAGTGAAATCGTTACGCTGGCAGAGCCAACCATCACTAAAATCCACACCATTCAAGGTAACGGCAGCACCGTCACCAGCGCAGGCCCCTTCAGCGTAGAAGCCATTGTGGTCGCGGATTATCAAACCGGCACGGATTTTATCAAAGGCTTTTTCATCCAAGAAGAAGACGCCGATGCCGATGCTGACCCGGCAACGTCCGAGGGCATTTTCGTCTATTGCAACACCTGTGCAACGGCGGTGAACGTGGGCGACAAGGTGCAAATCACCGGTACGGCGTCGGATTACCAGAATTTAAGCCAGTTGACCCCGACCACCACGACGGTGATAAGTTCCGGCAATGCCTTGCCCGCAGTGACCGCCATCACCCTGCCTGTGCCCGGCGTTTATGCCAGTAAAGACGCCTATCTGGAGCAGTTTGAAGGCATGTTGGTGAAAGTCACCGGGACTTTGACCGTCACAGAAAACTACCAACTGGGACGTTTTGGGCAAATCACCCTGGCAGCGGGCGGGCGTCCGGCGCAGTTCACCCACGCCAATGCGCCCAGCACCAGCGGTTACAGCGCGCATCTGGCCACCCTGGCGCGGCAAACCATTATTTTGGATGACCACACCAATGCGCAAAATCCCGATCCGGTGATTTTTCCGCAGAGCAATTTGAGCGCGTCCAATACACTGCGTTCTGGTTCGACAATCAATAACTTAACCGGCGTACTGCATTATTCCTGGGGCGGAAATTTAGCCAGTCCAAATGCTTGGCGCATCCGCCCAACTGCCAGCTACAGCTTTGCTTCAGTCAACGGACGCTCAGCCACACCGCCGTCTATCGGCACACCGAACGTCAAAGTCGCCAGCTTTAATTTGCTGAATTATTTCAACACCTTTGGCACAGGCAACTGCACCAATGGCGTGAGCGGCGCAGCCACCGATTGCCGGGGCGCAGAAAATGCCACCGAGTTCACCCGCCAGAAAGGCAAGCATAAACAAGTCTTTATCGGACTGAATGCGGATGTGATTGGTTTAATGGAACTGGAAAACGACGGCTACGGCGGCACGAGCGCACAGCAGGATTTGCTGAATTTAATCAACAGCGCGGGCTTGAGCGGCAGAAGTTACAAAATGGTAGATGCCGACACCGCTTTAAGCGCAACCAATGCAGCGGGCACGGATGCCATCAAAATCGGCTTGATTTACGACGATACCGCGCTGGATTTGGTCACAGGTTCAGTGAAAATCAGCGGTAACGCGATTTTTGACCGTCAACCTCTGGCTGCGACTTTTCAGCATAGCGCAACGGGTGAAAAATTCACCGTTGTGGTTAATCACTTGAAATCTAAAGGTTCAGCGGCTGGTTTGCCGGGTGATACTGACCAAAACGACGGGCAAGGTAACTCAAATGCTACTCGCACAGCACAAGCTACCGCCCTTGTTGCCTTCCTAAACACATTAACCGACGATAGCGATATTCTTGTCATCGGCGATATGAACGCTTACGCCCAAGAAACGCCGATTACCACGATTAAAGCCGCTGGTTATACCGACTTGCTGAACAGTAGTAGCAAATACTCGTATGTGTTTGATGGGCAAATCGGTTATTTAGACCATGCGCTGGCTTCCGCCTCGCTTATCCCGCAAATCACTGGCGCGGATGATTGGCATATCAATGCGGATGAGCCGAGTGCGTTGGATTACAACACCAATAACAAATCCGCTGGGCAACTCAGTGGATTTTATAATGCCGATGCGTACCGCTCTTCTGACCATGACCCGGTGTTGATTGGGCTAAAACTCACGCCGTCTTACACGCTCACTTTAGCGAGCAATGGCAACGGCACGGTGAGCAGCAGTGGCACGCCGACAGGAGTTAATTGCGGCACAAATTGCTTAAGTTATCTCAGCACCACTGCGGTTAGCTTAAACGCCACGCCCGCCAGCGATTCTAGCTTTGCCGGTTGGTTCTGTACGCCCGCTTTCGCTTCGGGCGGTGTGCTGACGGCGAATACGGTTTGCACTGCGACTTTTACGCAGAATCCGCCGCCCGCCATTCCCAGCTCACCCAGCGCGATGCAAGCCACGGGTAGCGGTGAAACCACCCTGGCGGTGAGTTGGTTGGACAATGCCAGTTCGGAAAACGGCTTTAAACTATACCGCGATGGCAATTTAATCAAAGACTTGTCCAGCGCACCCGTGGGCACTACGGTGAACTTTGCTGACAGCGGCTTGACGTGTGGCACAAGCTACGCATACCAAGTCAGCGCATACAGCGGCGCAGGTGAATCCACGCGCGTCAGCGCCTCGGGCCAAACCCTGGCCTGCGCGCCAGTGCCGGTTATTCCGCCGGTTACGCCGCCCGTCACACCGCCTACTGTGCCCACTTCTCCCATCCCACCAACAACGGCGCTCCCGCCAGTGGATGCAGGCATCTTGTCATGGGCCATGGTGAATGGCCAATCCTTATCATCATCCGCCATAGCGTTGGATGAGTCGGGCAGCACGGTTATGCTGTTACTGCGCCGTACCATCGCCACGGGGACAACCATTGGCAACGCCGTGAGCGTGGATTTGCAAGCCAGCGGCACAGCGGACAGCAACGACTATACGTTGTCCTCTAACCGTGTGG
>DYPE01000014.1:0-31393 GCA_020720085.1 Dichelobacter nodosus
ATTTTGTTAAAAAACCTAATTTTAGCATTTATCACTACCCGCGTAGGACTACCCATGCGCAATTCGGTTTTAGCGCCGCTTTCGGCGGCGGTGAGCAAATTGCCGCTGATTTGGTAGGAAAAATAAAGGAAAATTAGAAAAACAAGGGCTGTTTGGGCAATGAGTGCCAGCAGCATTTTGGCGCGTAAGGATTGCATCATGTCAAATCACCCGCTCATTGCCGCCATCCACAGGAATCTGCGCGCCTGTGGTTTTGGCCAGTAATGGGCCACAGCAGGCGGCAGCCAATTCCGCCACGTCGCGCGACGTCACTTCTAGCCGCAACACATTGTTGGTTTTGTATTCTTCCACGCTCATGCCATAGTGTTTGGCGCGTTTTTCCAGCACTTCTGCTGTCCAGATGGCGGTGTCAAACACGGCATTGGGATGTAACGTGTTGACGCGCACGCCAAATTTGCCCAATTCGAGTGCTGCCACGCGCGCCAGTTGGGTTTGCCCGGCTTTGGCCACGGAGTACGCAGCCGCGCCCGGCCCAGGCGCGGGCACGTTTTTGGAGGCAATCATTACAATGGCGGGTTCCACGCCCAGCTTGAGGTAGGGCGCGCATAGGGTCAGCAAGCGCTGGTGTGCGGTAAGATTCACTGCCATGCTTTGATCCCATTGATGGGATGGCATGTCTTCCAGCAAGGCGCTGGGCGGAAAAATGCCAGCATTGGCAATCACGATGTCCAGGCCACCAAAGCGGGTGACCGCACGTGCGACCGCCTCCTGCAATTCGTCGGCATCCGTCACATCGCAACGCAGCGCGAGGATGTTTTCTTTGTGAAAACATTGTGTAATGGCTGAATTCAAATCCACTGCCACCACTGCCGCGCCTTGGGCGTGGAGAACTTCCACGCACGCCTTGCCGATGCCCGAGGCCGCGCCAGTCACCAGCGCAATTTTACCCATAAGCGGCGGCGCGGCGCTGGTTTTGCGCAATTTGGCTTGTTCTAATTCCCAGTATTCCACCGCAAAAATGTCGCGTTCTGGCAAGGCTTGCCAAGCTTCCAGTTGTTCCGCTGCGGTGATGGCGGCCAGGGTGTGGGCGGTGATGTCGTGGATTACACCCGCGTCTTGATCCGTGCGGTCAAAGCTTAACGTGCCATGGCCAGGCCATACTGCCCAGCATGGTGCGGGATTCAGGCAAGTGAGGCCCGCATCGGCGTTGCGTTCAAAATAGTCACGGTAAGCGCGGACATAGCGTGCTACTGCGTCGTGCGCTTCGCCTTCTGCCACCATGGGCGTGCGTTTGGTGCGGATAACATGATCCGGTGTCAGCGGGCCGCGCAATGCGGCATCGCCCGCTTGGTTGCTGAATGCCAGCGCAGCGGGTGACGCATTCCAGCGCGCGATCACTGCGTTGCCGCGTTGTGTGGCCACCGCCTTGCGCAACCGCGCCAATGCCAGCAAAGTGTCGTGGCTCGGCAGGCTCGTGCCATGCGCGGTTTCCGCCTGCGGCCACGCAGGCAGGGAAATGCTGTGGCCGCGCAACGCTTGCTCGGCGCGATCCACCAAGCGGATCATGCGCTCGTAGCTCTCGCGCCCGTCATCCGCGAAGCTGAATACGCCATGGTGCAGCAAAATCATGCCGCAATAGCGCGTCCAATCGACGCCCCGGCTGAGTTCCCACACCGTTTTGGCCAATACAAAGCCGGGCATCACATAGGGCACAATCAGGCAATCTTCGCCGTACAGCGCTTGTATACGTTGCGGCCCAGATGGCGTGTTAGACAACATGACCACCGCGTCGGCATGGGTGTGATCCACAAAACGAAACGGCAAAATGGCGTGCAGAATGGCTTCTACCGAGGGATTGGGCGCGTAAGGGTCGGTCATGGCCGCGCGTTGGGCGCGCACCATGGCGCTGTCGCTAAGATGCGCAAGCTCCGCCATGCGTTGCAGGGGTTCCAAACGCACTGGCGCGAATCCCGGTGCCTCAATGGAAGCCAAGTCCCAGCCGCTGCCTTTAACGTACAGCACTTCTTCACTTTCGCCAAATAAATTCGTCCATTGCGCTTTAACCGAGGTATTGCCGCCGCCATGCAGCACCAACTCGGGCATTTGACCCAGCAGCCGCGAGGTGTATACCCGCAACTGCAAGGGGTCGTGCATGAAGGATTGCGCCTGTTGGTCGTTCCATAAGCTTTGCATGTTCAAATTCCTCGATAAAGCATAAAAGCCGGTATCGGCGTTGTTGGGTGGGTGAGCCGCATCTGGCATCTCAATGCGTTGCATCGCAATGCGTTGCTATTATACTTTGCACGTAATCAAACGCATATCAGATGCATCGACTCTCAGGGCAATCGCACTACAATGCAGGGTTCAACAACGCCATTAACTTACCCAGGTAACGATGGTCCCCGTCGGCTTGTTTTCGTTTGGCGGTTATCCCGCACTTGAGGGATTTTTCCTGCTTCAAGTTACTAGCGGTTGCGGTATAAAATGCGCGAATGGTGAGCTTTGGGAACCGTTGCGTTGGCTTGGCATTCTGTGGCCAGCGCAATGGCAATCCACAGATAGATTGGTACAAAAAACCGATCCCAGTTGGCCACTGCTGGAAATAGTAATAGGCTGATGAGCACGGTGCCAGCCATTACTGCCAGCCAGCCGCGTTGGGAGGGCGATTTCCAGGATAGCAATAGGGCCAGGAGCGCAAAAAAACCAAGTGCAGTGGGCGTGGCTAGGCCGCGTATCCACAGTTGGCTAAACGCGCTGGTTAGCGTGTCTAGGTATTGGGCCAGGGTAAACGGCTGAGAAAATTGTGCAGGTTGGGGAATGAGTTGGATAAAGGTGTGATAAAACAATGTCCACCAGCCATATCCCCACTGACCTATGAGAACATACAGCCCCAGGCCAGCGGTCAGCCATGCGGCATACACCGGCCAGCGCTGGGTCGTGTGGCGGTTGTGCCAAATCAGGTAGGCGCTGCACAATACGAACAAAATGATATTGTTGGGCCGTGCGGCAATGGCGATGGCCAAAATCGCTTGGCCCAAGGCGGGGCGTTGCGCGGCGATCAGCGCATACAGTCCCAGCAGCGTCAAGCCGGTAGACAGCGCGTCCGGGCTGCCGCCGCGCGCCAAGTCCATGAGCCGCGATACGTAGGCCAGCGTGAGGGTAAGCCATACCGCTTGCGGCCAGGAAAAACTCCGCGCCAGCCAGCGCGCCAACACTAGGCAGGCGAGCATGGTGAATGCCGCAGACAGCGCTTGCATGGCGGCTACCCATGGAATGCCGAGGCGGTGCAGGATGGCCAGTAAGGCAACATACAGCGGCTTGACGTAATAAAAGCCCAACTGTGCGATAAATTCGGGTGGGTGATGGAACATGCGTTCGGCATAGTTGCCTTCAGTCAGTTCGCGCCACGCCCAGGCTGGCGTTTGGTGTTGGAACGCTTGGTAAATGGCTGCATGAATATCGCTATCCGCGCCGCCCTCCAATGCCAGCGCCGCACCGGCGTAGGCGAGCATGTCCCAGTTGTAAAAACACGCAGTGAATGCCAGTTGCACTAAGTGGGCTAAAAACAACACGAATAGCGCGGTGGCCGCCCAGTTTGCGCTGTGGTGGCGGGAGGGCAAGGTCAGGCGCATGGCGCGGGCAAGCCATGGAAAATCAACTGGGGCAATCGGCCTTGCGGCGTGTCTTGCACTGTGACGCGGGCCAGGCTGGCAGAGGGGACGTGAATGCGGTACATGGCGGCCATGGGCATGTCCAGGTGCAGGGCCAAGGCGGCACGGATTACGCCCGCGTGGCAAATTACCAGCACATGCTGGCCTGCGTAGCGTTGCTCAAGCTGTTGCCAGCCTGCGGCTATGCGCTGACAAAATGCGGGCACTGGCTCGCCGCCCGCTGGCAGGTGGTTTATGGGATCCAGCGCGTGGCGCTGTAATACGCCCGGATTGGCAGCTTCGATTTCATCGTGGTAGCGTCCTTCCCACGCGCCCATGCCAATTTCGCAGAAACGCGGCTCCACTTCTACTGCCAGCCCGCGTTGCGTGCCCAATTCGTGCGCGAATTCCAGGCAACGCAGCAAGGGCGAGGATACAATCCCGTTCCATCCGTCTCGTCCGCGCGTGGCGGCGCGCAGCTCTTCCCAGCCCTTGGCGCTCAGCGGATCATCCACAGCGCCACGGTATTTGCGCCCACCCACAGGTTCGCCGTGGCGCAATAAATCAATGGTGGTGAGTTTAGTCATTGGATCAGTCCTGCAAGTCTTTAATTTAGGAGAGGCGTAGAGAGTATCCGGGTGCCTGGTTGCCGTCAAGGCAGTTGCAACCGTTGCGTTTTATGTAGGTGCGGCATGGCCAGAACGCATACCGCCGTTTTGCGCGCACCATGAGACAGTCAACTGTTGTACAATGGTGGCAAAGCCCGTAAGCGTATGCCTATTGGAGCGCTGGCGCTTTATCCCATTGTTTATTATTTCTATTGTTATTGCAAGTCAATGGCCACGACTACGATTCCCACGCAATTGCTTACCCATTTCAAATCGTTGCACCAATTCAGCATCCGCCTGGCTTCTGAGCGCGATCCGCAACGTTTGCTGCAAGAGACGGTTGCGGCGGCAATGCAATTGAGCCATGCGGAAGGTGGGTCGTTGTACTTGAAGCAAGACAACGCCCTGCACTTTGCCATCATGCGCAATGACGGCTTGGGTCTGGCGTATGGCGGGCCAGGCCAGCCGCCTCCGCCGTATCCGCCTGTGCCGTTGTATGGTGCGGATGGGCAGCCGAACCTGGAAAGTATCAGCGCGCAAGCCGCGTTGCGCGCTGAAACCGTTGCTGTGGCCGACGCTTATGCGCTGCCGGATCATGGCTTTGCATTGGCCAAGGAATATGATCAAGCCATAGGCTATTGTTGCCGCTCATTTTTATCCTTGTCTATGAAAAATCAGGAAGGCGAGTGTGTGGGCGTGTTGACCTTGATTAACGCGCGCGGCCCGGACAGCGATGCGATTCGGCCATTCAATGCCTTAGAACAGCAAATGCTGGACTCGCTCGCTTCGCAGGCTGCGATTGCCTATAACAACCTACAATTGTTGCAAGCGCAGGTGCATTTGTTAGATGCGGCCAAGCATTTGAACCAAGTCGGTATTGCGCTGTCGTCGGAAAAAAACAGCAAGCGCTTGCTGGAAATGATTCTAGAAGCTGCGAAAAACGTAACGCGCGCCGATGGCGGCACATTGTACTTAAAAGAAGGCGATGCGCTGAAATTTGAAATTATGCTGTCTACTTCGTTGCGCATTCACAAAGGCGGTAGCAATGGCGAGCCGATTCCCTTTGCGCCGTTGCTGTTGCGCGATGCGCAGGGCAACGAAAATCGGCATATGGTGGCGGTATACTCTGCCTGCACGCAAGAAACCGTCAATATTCCTGATGCGTATACCGAAAAACGCTTTAATTTTTCTGGCACGCGCGCGTTTGACAAGCAAACTGGCTACCGCTCGCAGTCGTTTCTCACCGTACCCATGATGGATTATGAGAATGAGTTGATTGGTATTTTGCAGTTGATCAATGCCCAAGATGCCAATGGTGCGATCATTCCGTTCAGTGCGCAACAGCAGGAATTGGTAGAATCGCTGGCCTCGCAAGCGGCGGTGGCGCTGGTGAACCAGCGTTTAATCGAGGAACACCGCGAATTGTTCAATGCCTTCATTCACCTGATTGCGGGCGCAATTGACGAAAAATCACCCTATACAGGCGGTCACTGCCAGCGCGTGCCGGAGTTGACCATGATGCTGGCCGAGGCGGTGGCGCGCACCACGCAAGGCCCGGCGGAGGTTCGCGAATTTACCATGCGTGAGGAGGATCGTTATGAGCTTAAAGTGGCGGGCTTATTGCACGACTGCGGCAAAATCACCACCAAAGAATACGTGGTAGATAAGGCAACAAAGCTCGAAACCATTGTGGATCGCATTCATTTTATTGCGGAACGCATGGAAATTTTGCGCCGCGACGTGGAAATCCGCCAACTGCGCAAACAAATTCACGCCTTGCGCCAAGGCCAGACAGTGGACGAAGCCGCCCAAGCTGCCGAGTTGCAGTCTGAAACGGCTAATCTCATGGCGGATTTGGCATTTTTGCGTGAATGCAACGTAGGCGGTGAATCTATGTCAGATGAACGCATGGCGCGGGTGGATGCCATTGCCACACGCACCTGGCACGATGCCAATGGCGAAGCGCATCCTTTTCTTACCCCGGAAGAAGTCAACAATTTGAAAATTTTCCGTGGCACGCTTACCGCTGAGGAACGCAATCATATCAACCACCACATTGTGGCCACCATTCGCATGTTGGAAGCACTCCCCTATCCCAAATACCTAAAAAATGTGCCAAAATACGCAGGCGGTCATCACGAGCGCATGGATGGCAAGGGCTATCCTAACCGCTTGACGCGCGCGCAAATGCCATTGCAAGCCAGAATTATGGGAATTGCGGATATTTTTGAGGCGCTGACCGCAGGTGACCGCCCATACAAAAAAGCCATGAAACTGTCCACCGCACTGACGATTTTAGGCAAAATGAAGTTGGATCAGCATATTGATCCTGACTTATTTGATGTGTTCATCCGCGAAAAAGTATACTTGGAGTATGCGCAACGTTTTCTGCGCCCGGAGCAAATTGATGACGTGAATGTTACCCAATTGCCAGGCTACGCGCCATGAGCGCGCTACACGCCAACCAATTGCGCACAGGCTAACCTTATGACCTCAGCCAATCTGCCTGACTTCATTCCTTTGCGTTACCGCATTATGGGCTTGCTGTTATTGCTGCTTGTGCCCATTTTGCTGTGGCTGTCGCTGAGCAATTATGTGGACATGAAACGCGCGCTGTTGGCTAATCATGCGTTTTCACAAGCACAAACCGAGAATAACATTGCCAACGCCCTAAAATTGGTGGACAGCGGCTACAAAGTTTTTGAAAAACCACTCAATGAACAACTGGAAAGAGCCTTTAAGCCCTTACTCTTAGCGTATCAGCACAATCAAAAAGACCTAAGTAAGATGGATTTGGCTGCGCTCAAGGCCCAGTTAGAACAAGAATATAAATTTCCGTTAGATATTTACCTGCTCAACGCCGAAGGTGTGGTGGAATATACCACCTATCCCACGGATTTAGGTCTCAACTTTCAACAAACCTTCCCAGATTATTTTCAAAAGCTCACCGCCATTCGCCTCAACGGCCAATTCTTCGCCGACCGCATCACGGCTGAGGCATTGACAGGCGAGTTGCGCAAATTCACTTACCAGCCCACACCAAATCAACGTTATTTAATCGAATTGGGGGTCACCATTCGTGATTTTCCTGATTTTCTTAAAGAAATGGATCCGCTCAAAATCGCCGGGCAATTGAAAGCGTTTAATCCCATGTTGGACAAAATTCGCCTGTTCACCCGTTCTGGCACGTATGAACTGGGCAACCCCAATAACAAACTCGACGCAGCCACCCGCGCGATTTTGACCGAACTGGAAACCAGCGGCGAGCCGTTGCACGAGATGGTGGATGAAAAAAATCAAAAAGTAACCCGCTACATCCGGGTTGATCTCAACGGCGACGGCAATCCCGCGCGCGGGCCGGGCGCGCATGATTCGCCGCAAGACGCTTTTGCGGATTTGCTAACACGGCAAAACATCGCCAGTGAATTGGTGGAATTGACGTACAGCACACACATGATGGACTCCGCGTTGCGCCAGCAAGTGCAATCCAGCCTGTTGGTGGGCGTAGTGGCGTTGCTGCTCACTGTGTTTTTAGTGACCGTGATTGCCGGGCGCATCAGCCGCCCGATTTTACGGATTACCTCAGCAGCGCACCAATTGGCCGAAGGCGAATGGCATAAAACGCTGAAAATTGAGCGCCAGGATGAAATTGGTGTGCTGACCCAAGCGTTTAACCGCATGGCTGGGCAATTAAAACAATCGCTTGGCGAATTGGCGCGTAAAAACGACGAGTTAAAACGCCTAGATCAACTCAAAGACGAATTTCTCGCCAACACCTCACATGAACTGCGCACCCCCCTCAATGGCATTGTCGGCATTGCAGAATCCTTGCTAGACGGTGCTGCCGGGCCGCTGAACGAACCATTGCGCGCCAATTTAGGCATGATGGTACTGAGCGGGCGGCGGCTAACCAATTTGGTTAACGACATTTTGGATTTTGCCAAACTGCGCTGTAAGGATTTGAATCTTCATATAAAGCCCGTTGATGTGGCCTCGGTGGCCAATATGGTCGAGGCCTTGGTGCAACCGTTGATTGCACATAAGAAAAACTTACAATTACACAACTTGGTGCCCGCGCAACTGCCACTGGTCGAAGCGGATGAAGATCGCTTGCAACAGATTTTATACAATCTGGTGGGCAATGCGATCAAATTTACCGACAACGGCGTGATTGAAATCAAGGCCATTGAACAAACGCCGTTCTTCGCGCCGCAACATGCCACACAACAGGGCGGCGGCAAACAGATTGCCATTCAAATCAAGGACACCGGCATAGGTATTCCACGGGATCGGCTGACAGGTATTTTTGACTCCTTCGTGCAAGTGGACGGCTCTTCGGTACGCGAAAAGGGCGGAACCGGTCTTGGGCTGGCCGTGACCAAGCAATTGGTGGAGTTGCATGGCGGCAACATCACCGTGGAATCCACCTTAGGCGAAGGCAGTACATTCACCTTCACGCTGCCAGCCAGCCAGCATGAGCCATCTCCCCAGCCCATGGTGCAAAAAGCCATTCAGACCAGGAGATCTGCGGTGGAGGCCATTGCCCAGCCGATTGCGCTTAAATTGGAATTGCCAGACGCAGTGGCCAAAATTTTAGTAGTGGATGACGAGCCGATTAATCACCAGGTATTGATTAACAACCTATTTTTGCAAAACTACACCATTATCCAAGCTTTTTCCGGCCCAGAAGCGCTGGGCCTGCTCAAGGATGGATTAATGCCTGATTTAATCATCCTGGACATCATGATGCCGCGCATGACCGGCTATGAAGTCACTCGCCAAATCCGTCAGTATTGGCAAGCCAATGAAATTCCGATTTTACTGCTTACTGCTAAAAATCAAGTGAGTGATTTGGTGGCCGGCTTGGAAGCGGGTGCCAATGATTATATTACCAAACCGATTTCCAAGGATGAATTACTGGCGCGGATCACTTCGCACCTTAAATTGAAGAAAGTGAGCGATGAAAACCGCCGGTTAAATGTCATCAGCCAGCAGGCTTGCATCCAGGCCGAATCTGCCAACCGCGCCAAGACCGCGTTCCTGGCCAATGTGTCACACGAATTGCGCACGCCGCTCAACGCCATTATTGGTTACAGCCAAATCCTGCGCGAAGAAATCGAAGCGCTGGGTGATGAATTGATTCTGCGCGATTTAGAAAAAATTGAAAGTGCGGGTAAGAATTTATTGGGTATAATTAGTGATGTGCTCGATGTTACCAAAATAGAAGCAGAAAAGGTAGAATTGGAAACCCGCGAATTTTCCATTGATGAATTGCTCAAAGATGTAGTGACCATTGTCACACCGCAATTGCATGGCAACCAACTGACCGTACACTGCCCGCCGGACATCGGCTATCTCACTGCTGACCCGATTAAAACTCAGCAAATCTTGCAAAACTTACTCAACAATGCCGCCAAATTCACCCACCAGGGCAAAATTGACTTGCGCGTGGAACGCCAGCCGGACTGGGTAGTATTTACTGTGGAAGACACTGGCATTGGCATTGACTCTGACCAACTGGACAGCATTTTTCATTTGTTCAACCAAGCCGACAATTCCTATACCCGCAAATACGGTGGCCTGGGCCTGGGCCTGACCTTGTGCCAAAAACTGTGCGAATTGATGGGCGGCAGAATTATTGTGGAAAGTGAAATAAACCAAGGCAGTATGTTCGTGGTGTACCTGCCGTTGCAACCCAGTTCGCACGCATGATCCCAATGCCTGCCGCCAAACCGCGCATTGCGCTGGTGATTCCGGTGTACAATGAAGCAGAAGGCATTGCGCACAATCTGCACGCAATTTGGCAATATTGCCTTGAAATTCAAGAAATTGATTTTACTCTGCTGGTGGTGGATGACGGCTCGCGCGATGACACGGTTGCCGAAGTCATGCGCCTCCAGCACCCTCAGTTGCACCTAATTTCCTTGCGCCGCAATTGCGGCAAAGAAGCCGCCATTCATGCTGGGCTGGCGCATTGCGAGGGCAATGCCGCGATTGTGATGGACAGCGATTTGCAACACCCGCCCGCCCTCATCGCGGACATGGCGCGGCTATGGCGGCAAGGTATGATGGTCGTGGAAGGTGTGAAAATTGACCGTGGCCAGGAGCCGCTGGCCTCGCGCTGGCTGGCCAATGGATTTTACCGGCTGTTTGCTGCGCTATCGGGTTTGAACATTGCTAACCACAGCGATTTCAAATTGTTAGACCGGCAAGTGATTAACGCCTACCTGGCTTTACCCGAACGCCAGCGCTTTTTTCGCGGACTGGTTCACTGGCTGGCGTTTCCAGCCGCGCAATTGCCCTTTGCTGTGCCGCCGCGCTGCCACGGCAATTCTGCCTGGTCGAAATTACGCCTGCTGCATTACTCGATCACCGCCATTACCACGTTTTCTACCGCGCCCCTGCATTTGGTGACCCTGTTGGGATTCTTTACCTTCGCATTGGCGCTCAGCCTTGGCGCGCTGGTGATTCACCAAAAACTGGCTGGGCTTGCGATCAGCGGCTTTTCTACCGTGATTTTGCTCATTTTGCTTATCGGCAGCATTCTTATGTTCGCCCTGGGCTTAATCGGCGTGTATGTTGCGCACATTTACGATGAAATCAAAGGGCGTCCGCCATTTTTAATCCATACAGCGCCGCAAGTAGACTCGCTAAAGAAGAAAGGGTGATTTTTTGCTGTTTGAAGCGCAGCACACCAAAACCGCTAGACGCCGTACTGTTCCCATCAACCGCCATGCTCGCGCTGCATTACAATCCCGCCTGGCGTGGCGCGATGCCAATTATCCGTCTGCCACGCATGTTTTTATTGGCACCAACGGCGCGCCGCTCCAGTCGCTTAAAAAAAGTTTTGCTTCAGCACTTGCCCAGGCGGGCATTGATAATTTTCACATTCACGACATGCGCCACACCTGCGCAGCTTGGCTGGTTATGTTCGGCGTTCCGCTTATCGAGGTGCGTGACCTGCTTGGCCATACCAGCATCAAGACCACGGAAATTTACGCGCACCTGTCGCCTGACAATGTGCGTCGCGCAGTGGCGGTATTGGATGCAAATTGAATATGCGTTAAATTCAGTGAATATCGCGGCATATCGCGACATTCATAATTTCTTGTTTTTTCAATAAGTTATCTGTGGAGCAACGGACTTAATAAAATATTATTAATTCCAAAATATTTGGTGGGTCGTGTGCGATTCGAACGCACGACCAACGGATTAAAAGTCCGATGCTCTACCGACTGAGCTAACGACCCAAACAGGATGGTGGCCAGGGACGGAATCGAACCGCCGACACGGGGATTTTCAGTCCCCTGCTCTACCGACTGAGCTACCTGGCCAAGTAAAAACAGAAATTATATCAAGCTAAGCGGGATTTGACAAGAAAAATAACACAGCGTTACGCAAATCATGCGTCTGTGCATCTTGGCGCTATCCACAATGACATTTAAATTTGCGCAGAACGGATGCTAACCAGGTAAAATAGCGGGCCGTTCCTTTTCATGCACATCATCAATTATGTCTAATTTTGATCCAACCTACGGTTATACCCAATCACAATTGCTGACACTGCCTCCGCCCACGCCGCCTGCGGATTTTTCAGTGTTTTGGCAAGCGCGGTATGCCCGTGCCATGACAACGCATCCGCGTCCGCGCCTCACGTATAGCCAAACGCACGCGGATTATGAGGTATTCGATTGCACGTACCGTTCCACCAATGACGTGGAAATCGGCGGCTGGCTATTGATTCCCAGACGCGCGCCAGTGACGTGCGGTTTGGTGGTAGGGCATGGTTATGGCGGGCGCGATGGGCCTGATTTTCACTGGCCCATTCCTGGCGCGGCTTTGCTATTTCCTTGTTTCCGTGGTTTGTCGCGCAGTCGGCGCTGGCCAATTTCCGATAATCCGGCTTACCATGTGTTACACGACATTGATAAAAAAGACCATTATATTCTGGGGGGGTGTGTGGACGATTTGTGGCTGGCGGTATCCACGTTGTTGGCGTTATTTCCGGCCACTGTGGGTCACATTGGCTATGCTGGTATCAGCTTTGGCGGTGGCATTGGGGCGCTGGCGCTGCCGTGGGATGATCGCATTCAACGCGCGCATTTGAATGTGCCCACATTTGGCAATCATCCGTTGCGTTTACAATTGCCCTCGCAGGGCAGCGCGGCAGCGGTGCGCAATTTTCAACACACCCATCCTAAGATTAATGTTTTAGCCACATTGGCCTATTATGATGCAGCTTGCGCGGCGCAGTGGACTTGCACACCTGTGCATATGGCGGCTGCTCTGGCTGACCCTGTGGTTGCGCCGCCTGGCCAATTTAGTATTTACAATGGACTGGCTGTGGCGAAACAGCTATTTCTGCTCGACTGGGGACATGCGGATTACCCGCGCCGGGCTGCACAGGAACAGGCTTTATCACTGGAATTGCAGGAGTTTTTTGCTAAATTATGAACCGCGAATATCACTGCTGGTATAGCAACCGCCTGGGGCGCGACATGGAATTGCTCATATTTGGCCACGCCGGGGCCAAGGTATTGGTGTTCCCTACCCGCGACGGGCGTTTTTACGAATACGAAAATCTCGGCTTGGTTCAAGCACTGGCGCACAAAATTTACGCTGGGCATTTGCAGTTGTATTGTGTGGATAGCATTGATTGGGAAACGTTTTATTGCGAATGGTGTCAACCAGCCAACCGCATCCAGCGCCACATCCAATTCGAGGAATATATTCTCAATGAAGTCATGCCATTAATGGCCAGCAAGAATCCACATCCATGCACCATTGCCCACGGATGCAGCCTGGGCGGTTTCCACGCGGCCAACATCGCGTTGCGTCACCCACATTTATTTAAAAAAATATGTTCTTTTTCAGGTCGTTATGATTTAACTTTGAACATTGAGCATTTCCGCGACTTATTCAGCGGTTACTATGATGATAACGTGTACTACAACACACCCACACATTTTTTGCCCAACCTGAATTGCGGTCAACGCTTGCAGCATATTCGGCAGTTGGACATCATATTGACCATAGGCAAAGAAGACCCATTTGTGGATAATAACCGCCACCTGAGTCAAATATTGTGGGAAAAAGGCATTTGGCACGCCTTGCACGAGTGGGAAGGCCGTGCTCACCGTGGGCGTTATTGGCGGCAGATGGCTCCGCTTTACCTATAAAGTGTCACGAAAAAACGAACAAAAACTGCATGTTAAAGTTAGACTCTGTGCTCTGTTTTATCCTTGCAGGTTTTGCAACGCTTCCCAATCCACAGTATTGGGGTCGACCTTCAGATAAGCGGTTTTTTCCGCCAAAATAATATCCACGGTCAATACGCCAGGCTGCATTTTTAACGCGGCATTGAGCGCAATCGCCTGTTGCTCATTTTCGACATGCAGCAGAAAAGTCGTCCAATGCGGCGGATCGCGCATGGTGAGCGTCAGTAGCAGCCACACCAGAGTTAATGCGCTGCCAAAGGCGAACAAATATGCCAAACCGTAATGATGATGCACCCATCCCCCAAAAGTGCCGCCAAAAAATGCGCCCATAAACTGGGAAGTGGAAAATGCGCCCATGGCCGTGCCCTTGGCGCGGGCAGGCGCAATTTTGCTAATCAGCGAAGGCATCAGCGCTTCGAGCAAATTGAAGGCCAGGAAAAACAGGAATAATAAAAGTAACAATGGGATGGCGTGGGTGTATTCCAGCATCAATCCTGCCATGGTCGCCAGCAGCAGGCTGATACCAATGATCAGCGCGCTTTTCATATGATGATGTTTTTCACCAAAAATGATCAGCGGTACCATGGCCAGCATGGCGAGGAATAAAATCGGCAAATACACAAAGCCATGATTGGCTGGATCAATGCCCGCGTTTTCGCGCAGCAACACGGGCATGACCAAAAACAGCGAAGTCAGTTGCGCATGTAACGCGAATACGCCGAAATTGAGGCGTAGCAATTGGGTATCGCGCAAAATCAAGCCAAATTGGCTGAGCGCAGGTTCTGCGTCGCTGTGAAATGAAGTGCGCATGGGCGTGGGTACCCACAGATGTAGCACCAGCAAGCCCAGTAACGCCAGCGCAGCAGTGAACCAAAACAGTTGCTGTACCTCCAGCCAACGGTGCAGCAATGGCCCCAGGAACATGGATGCCATGAACGACATGCCTATGGTCACGCCTAAAATCGCCATGGCGCGGGTACGGTGCTCCTCGCGGGTGAGGTCCGCTGCCATGGCCATGATGGTCGAGGCAATTGCACCCGCGCCCTGTAGCGCGCGGCCCACAATAATGCCTTCAATGGTGGTGGCTTGCGCGGCCACGATGCTGCCAGCAGCAAAAATGAGCAAGCCCGCAGTAATGACCGGTTTACGACCCACGTAGTCGGACAATAAGCCGAACGGAATTTGTAACAATGCTTGGGTAAGGCCGTAAATGCCAATCACCAACCCCACTTGTAACGAAGTTACATTAGGCAGATGACTGGCGTAGAGCGTAAATACTGGCAAAATAATAAACATGCCACTCATGCGCGCGCCCATAATGGCAGCCAGGCCAAATACGGCGCGTTGTTCCAATGCGGTTAAACGGATCATAGATATAGTTTTTAGTCAAAAAGCCCATGGCAAGGGCGGGTGGGGAGGATGGCTGGGAAGGGAAAGCCTCGCACGGCTATCTACTTAACCAGCGACAAACGCCATAATTTAACAGGTTAGGCAGCGTCGTGCGCGCGCTTGGCGGGACACAGGCAAAGGTGAAGTTCGCTCAAGGTAGCGACACGCAACTCAACCTCAGCGCAACCCGCAACGGATATTTGAATAAATAAAGATATTTCATGGTATTACTCATTTCAGTTGAGCGATTATTTCGCAAACACATCAACCCAGTAAATCTGTGTATATTGCCGCTGATTCAGATAGATGTAACAAAACCCACCTCAATCATAGAACAAAAAATACCGATAATTTTTTCAGCATTTTTGATGTAATAGTCTTCCTGGTCAATATAAACTGTATTGCCGTCTAATTTGAAAAATTTCCAGGCGTGGCCAGTGGTGACCGCGCCGTAAATAACGGAGATATTTTTTCCCTCTCGCTGATTATACAATCTGGCTGCTATCATTTCTGCGACACATTGACCGGCACCGGCCATGATACGCTCGTTTTTAGCTTCCACCACTGCAATAAGCGGGGCTTCTAAAAATAATTGCTCGGCGGATTGGCTGATAATGAAATCACAAAAACCGTTTAAGCCTTTTTCTTTATCAACCGTAAAATCAATACCAGAAAAAAAGCTGATATTCAGCCTGCGCTTAATTTCCAATAACACATTGATGATAATCAATTCAGAACTGGCTTTTTCTGTTCCCATTGCCAACGCCAGCGGAACATTTTGTTGCAATAATTCCGATAAAAATGGGCTAAGTTCAATAGGCTGAATGTCTGCAAATAAGGCGGTATTTTCAACGAAACGCAGTTGAAATTCCGCTTTAACGGTTTTAAGGGTGAAGTCGCTGTAGGCCATTTTTATCTTACCCCCGCCGGGTTTTATTGCGTTCTTTTGACAGTCTGCTTGCGCAAGACTTACGCCACCAAACGAATTTCTGGCCGTCTGTCACTAATCATGCTGCTGTATAACGCGGCTATGCGCATCTTTCGCGCCGCGATAACGGTCAAAAACCCGACGCATCGGGTATTTTCTTTTCCAACAATCGCCTTAAGAACCTTCAGGATGATCGGCGTAATTCAATTCCAATACCCGTTGCGCATCCTGCGCCAAGGTATCTAGTCCAAGTTTGTGGTAAGCTTGCACCATCATTTTGAGCGCCGTAGGTACAGAAGGTGTGCGGTCATAGTGTTGCACCACATATTGCGCGCGGTTGGCCGCTGCCACATAAGCACCCCGCCGCAGGTAGTAATCCGCCACATGCAGTTCGTAGCGCGCCAGGTTATTCCGCAGGTACAACATACGCTGGCGCGCATCCTCTGCGTAAGGGCTGTCAGGATGCTTTTCTACCAAGTCCGCGAAATACCGGAAGGATTCCTTGGCCGCCGCCTGATCGCGCCGCGACAAATCCACCGGCAGGTAGCGCTCGACCAAGCCGAAATTTTGGTTGAAGGTGGTTACGCCTTTGAGATAATAGGCATAATCCACATTGGGATGGCGCGGGTTCATTTTGATGAAGCGATCCGCTGCTGCCAGCGCGGATTCTGGTTCCTCAAAGCGGTAATATGCGTAAATTAAATCTAACTGCGCCTGCTGCGCCAGCACGCCCAGCGGAAAACGCGACTCAAGAACTTCGTAATATTCTATCGCGGCTTCATAATCGCCACTTTTTAACGCAGCCTTTGCCTCGGAATACAATTTTTGCGCAGTCCAGCCCTGCGTGCGGTCACTTTTAGACAACCCAGCACAGCCACCAACCAGGGCCAACAACAAGGCCAGCGTAGCCATGCGGGCGAATACGGAAGTGAATAACAAATACATAATTTTCATCCATTCGAGTTACTGAAAAAATACATTATGCCATCCACCGTTCAATTTCGCATGGAAATTCCCGCAGAACTGGCGGGAAGCCGTTTGGATCAAGTACTTGCTGAACTACAGCCAGATTTCTCACGCGCCCGCCTACAGGCATGGATTAAAGCCGGGCGCGTGACGGTCAACGGCCATACGTTGCGCGCCAAGGATAAAGTCGTGGGCGGCGAAGTAGTGGAAGTGCAGGCAGACTTGCCTACCCAGGAACGGTGGGAAGCCCAATCCCTACCGCTGGATATTTTATATGAAGACAAGCAGCTTATCATTGTAAATAAACCGCCCGGCTTGCTGGTGCATCCGGGCGCGGGCAATCCGGATCATACCCTAGTTAATGCGTTGCTGTACCATGCGCCGGAATTGGCCACGGTGCCGCGCGCGGGAGTGATTCATCGTCTGGACAAAGACACCAGCGGCGTGCTGGCCGTAGCGCGCACCGTGCCCGCACACACCCACTTGGTGGCCAGCCTGCAAGCGCGAGAATTCGAGCGTGAATACCGCGCCCTGGTCTCCGGCGTGATGACGGCGGGCGGCATGGTGGACGCGCCCGTGGGTCGCCACCCAGTGCACAGGTTGCGCATGGCGGTGGTGGAATCCGGCAAGGAAGCAGTCACCCACTACCGCGTGGAACAACGCTTTCGCGCCCACACCCTCATCCGCCTGCAATTGGAAACTGGGCGCACCCACCAAATCCGCGTCCACATGGCGCACATCCACTATCCCATTGTTGGCGATCCCTTATACGGCGGACGGTTAAAAATGCCGCGCCAGCCCTCGGAATCCCTACAGGCCGCCTTGCGTGGTTTCCGCCGCCAAGCACTACACGCCGCACGCTTGGGTCTGGAACATCCCAAAACCCAGAAATTCATGGAATGGGAAACGCCCTTGCCCTCGGACATGCACGCTTTGCTGCAAGAATTCGCCAACGACTTGGCCGCGCATGAGGATGAAGAATCATTTTTACGCTAACTCATGGCCCGGCGAGTATCCTAGTGCATTCGCCGTAAGCTAAGAAGCTATTGGTAAATTATTTTCCGTTCCCTGAAGATCTGTCGAAGGGCACGGAAAATCAAGCACTTGCTATCGCCAAGCTGCGCACTTCGACAGGGCTTCAGTGAGCGGCTTGGCGATTTTACCAACAGCTTCTAAGGTACTCCATTTCGGTTTTTTTGGTCTTGACAATGATTTCCACTACAGCCAATATAACTAAAAAATCAAAATTACATTAATGGAGGCGTCTATGCGTATTCATCTTAGTTTGCAGGCAAAATTGCTGATTGCCATTGGTCTCATTTTGTGTGTGGTATTTGTAATGACTGAAATTTTCAACTACCGTTCTATGCAGAAGAATGAGCAAAAGAATCTGCAAGATCAAGCAGAACGGGTGCGAAGTTTATTGATGGCTTACCGCAAAAATCAACAAAAAGTATTTATTGATTATAAAGTTCCATTGGATGATGTTACTTTACACTTTTTACCGGCATTTGCGATTGGACAAATTTCAAAAGAATATCCAAACTGGGATGGTAGCGGGTTCAAATTTAATAATGTATCTGATCAACCGCGCCGACCTGAATACCAGGCGGATAAAGTTGAATTGGCGGCGATGGCACATTTTCGCCAGCATCCCAAAGAAGAGATTTTATTTCATCCGTTTACCAACGAAAAAGGCGAGGAATATTATTTGTATGCCCGCCCGATCTGGATTGAGGAACAATGTCTCAAATGCCACGATAAACGGGAAGATGCGCCGCCGACCATCCGCGATAAATATGATACGGCGTGGAATTATAAAGTAGGTGACTTGCGCGGGTTGTTGAGCATTAAAGTGCCAGCGGTGACCATTAAAGAGCGCACTATGGCGTCGTTTCAACAACATTTATGGATGCAATTATTTAGTTTTGTGGCGATTTTTGCCATGGTCACTTGGTTTATCCGCACATATGTCAGTTGTCCGTTGTTTGCTTTAATGGCGGCAATGCGTTCAGTGGCGGAGGGCAATTATGCGTTGCGGCTGTCCGGCTTTAGCGGTGAATTCGGCACGTTAAGCAACACGTTTAACGAAATGAGCGAAAAAATCGCCAGCCAGCAGCAGGCGCTGCGCGCATTGAATGAAGAGTTGGAGCAACGGGTGGCCACGCGCACCCGCGAATTGGCGGAGGCAAATCACGAAATTAGTGCGCTGAATCAGCGTTTACAGTCGGAAAATCTGCGCATGAGCGCAGAATTGGATGTAACGCGCCGCTTGCAGCGCATGGTGTTGCCGTCTCCTGCTGAACTTGCGGAAATTACCCAACTTGATATTGTCGGCATGATGGAACCCGCGACCGAAGTCGGCGGCGATTATTACGATGTTTTGCAACATAATGGCCTGGTAAAATTCGGGATTGGCGATGTCACCGGGCATGGCCTAGAAAGCGGCGTGTTGATGATCATGGTGCAAACAGCAGTGCGCACTTTGTTGTTGAACAACATCACTGAACCGCAGCATTTTATGCGGGTGCTCAATCAAGTGATGTATCAAAACGCCCGCCGGATTGAATCCGATAAGAATCTGACCCTCGCCTTGTTGGATTACCGCGACCATACTTTGACCCTCACAGGACAGCATGAAGAGGTGCTGGTGGTGCGGCAAGACGGTAGCCTCGAACGGATTGACACCACCAACCTCGGCTTCATTGTCGGTTTAGAGCCAGACATTACTCAATTTGTCAGCCAGCAACAAATACACCTTGCGCCTGGCGATGGCGTGGTTTTGTATACCGACGGCCTGGTTGAGGCTTTTAACCCAGCAGGCGAGATATTTGGCGTGGCGCGTTTGTGTAGCGTTGTTCAACAACATTGGCAACATGCTGCTGTCGAGATTCGCCAGGCAGTGATTGACGCGGTTCACCGCCATGCGGCTGGTCGCCCTTTGATGGACGACGTGAGTTTATTGATCATCAAGCAAAAATAGGCGATGTGCTACGCGCACGCCTCTGCTACAGCGTGTTGACCAATACAAAACAGCAGGCTGGAGTCGTCAAGCAGTCGCCGCACTTTTTCCTTTGGTATTCTCATCTCGCATTGCGTTGGTCTTGTGATGCCCGGAATTCTTGTAATTGACGCACAAAAGTTGCTGTATTTTCCAGTTTATGTGCGTACAGCGGTGCGGTAACTGGTGTCAATTGGGCTTGCAATGTTTGGATTTCCGTCTGCGCTTCTTGCATCCGTCCGCCAAAGACCAGCCAAACCACGCGCTCCATGCGGAAATGAATATCGCCAGCCAGGCCATCTGTTACACGCAACGCTTGGGTGTAATCCTGTTTGAAGGCGAAATAACGGGCATACAACTTGGTGATGTACACTTGCAAATAGCGGTTGTTGGGGTTGTGGTATAGCAGATGGAACAGGCGATCCGTAACTTCGGCGGACAGAGCACACTCATCCTCGCCGATGGCGCTGACCATTTCGTTCAGCGCGGAAATCGATCCCGCGTCGGAAATTTGCGAACCCATCACCGGCCAGACCTTGGCTAAGTCTGGCACGGGCACTTGGCTGTTTTGGCAGGACGCCAGTAGCCACAATAGATAAGGCCCTGTGCTATTTGGAAATTGCTCTGCCATGGTTTGATAATAACGGTGCGCTTGTGGGTATAAGCCCGCTTCCATCAAAGTTGCAGCGGCTTGGGATTGCGCGTAGACCGACAGCGGGCGGCGTTCCGCCCACACCACGGTTTGCAGCACAGGTTGCCCCCATAATGACGCTTCCATGGCCGTTACTGTGGCCAACATGGCCAGCCACAATCCTGCCAATGCGCGCAATAACCGCACCTGATGCGTTTGCAGCCAAGCGCCGCCATAGGCCAGGCCATGGCTGGCGGCCAACAAAAATCCCAACATTGGCAAGTAATTACGATGTTCAAAGTAAATCATCAAACCCACCACGCTGGACTCCATCACATGACCGGCCAAGAACCACAGCACAGCAAAGGCGGCGAGTGGGTGGCGGGCACGCCAGGCCACTGCCAATCCCGCAACCATCAGCCAGGCAGCCACGGCGAATACCGTAGCCGGTGGCTGCCACCAGCCGCGCGAGATGGGGAAGTCGTCGTGAAATAAGCCTAATTCGCGTGGCAAGGGGAAAACGATTTTTGCAGTGTAATCCCATAGCACGCGCGCCTCAGTGAGTAAGCGTTCGCCTAGGGTGAAATCGCGCACCGTATACGCGCCGGTGATGGTAGCGGCATGGGTGGCCAGGTAGGTGGCAAATGCCAGGATGGGCGCAAGCATAAAAATCCAGCGCCATAGCCGCCAATACGGCGGTTGCGCAACTGCGCGCAGCAGCGTGATTTCTAGCACCAACAAGTACAACGCCAGCAACAGGCCATTTTCCTTGCTCAGTGTGCCGAGCAAAATGCCCAGCCCTGCGCCAGCGCACACCCAAACGTAGCCCGCCCAAATCCGGCCTTGGCCAAATAAAATACGCCCGCGCAAGTATGCTGCAAGTCCAGCTAGGGTAAACAGTGCGGAAAGTTCGACCATGCGCTGCACCACGTATAACACAGTGGATACGTGCAGGGGGTGTAGCAGCCACAAGGCAGTGGCCAGTAGGCCGACGATATGCGTACGCGGCGCGTCCCAGCACAGCAAACGGCCTAGCAAAATCAGCGTCCACCACAGCAGGCAGGCATTGATCAAATGAATCAATAGATTAACGTACTTAAAATCCTCAGGCGCGGAAGGCCAGCTTGCATATTGCGCGGCAAAGGAAATCATGGACAACGGGCGGCCCAATTGGCTGGGCGTGGTTTGCAGGAGTAACCGCCCGGTTTCTTCTATCCAAGCACTATGGCCAAAGGTTTCTAAAAACGACAGATTGGGATGATCATCAAACAAAAATGCGCCGTGCAGGCCGGGTTGATAAATCAGCCAGGTAGCTGCCAATAACAATACAAAGGCACTGGCAACCGAGCGTTGCCAGGCGGTCGTCGCTGGGATGAGTAACATGATCGCCTCCAGGGCGGGCTGGGCTACGCCAGTCACTGCCATTAAGTTAGACAAAAAACACGCCCTAAAAGGGCGTAATATTTATTGCCCAAGGCTCTAAATATTACGCCCGCGTTCCGGGCTATGCCCTTTCAGGGCATCTATTTGCCAAATTTAATGGCAGTGGCTACGCCAGCACGGCGGATTCCAGCAGGTTTTGTGCGCGTAACACGGTTACGGTCACTTGTGTACCGCAGCCTGGCTCGCTGTGGATGTGCATGTCGCCTTGCATGGCTTGCAACAAGCGCTTGACTAAACACAATTCCATGCCTGTGCCCAAGTTTTCATTTACTGATGCGTACAACCGCACACATAAAAATGGATGCAGGATTTTGTTTTGATTTTCCTGCGAAAGGCCCAAGCCAGTGTCTGTCACGGTAAATTGCACACGTTCGCCGTCTGCACTGTGAATGGCGCGGGCAAATAAGCGAATTTCGCCTTGGTGGGTGAAGCGCGAGGCATGGATCAATAAATTGCCCAAAATTTGTCGCAACCGGCCACGATCCGCCAAAATTGTGCCCACCGCAGGATCAATGTCCACAAGATAGCGATTCTCTGCCACTGTCCAGCCCATTGCGTCCATATGTTCTTGTATTTCAGTCAATAATTCCGCTACGGCGAATTGTTCAGGGTACAATTTGAGCATCCCGGATTCTAGGCGAGAAAAGTCGAGCAAATCATTCAAAAACGCCAGCACGCGCCGCCCTGCTTCAGCAATTTTGCCAACGTTGGTCTGTATGCTGCCTGGCGCACGCTCTGCTTGCACCAGCAGGGCTTCGCTGTTGCCCAGCAGCGATTGCATGGGTACACGCAAGTCCTGCGTCACGCTGGTCAATACCGCGTGTTGCGCTTGAATTTCTTCTTCAGCGGCATTTTTGGCATGGCCCAACACTTCCACCAAAGCACGCAAGGTTTCATTTTGGCGTTCCAGGCGTGTGTTGGCTTCTTCCAATTGCCGTTGCGCACGCGCCAATGCCAAATGGGTATCCATGCGCGCCAGCACTTCTTCTTGCTGAAATGGCTTGCAAATGTAATCATTGCCGCCTGCACGCAGGCCGATAACCGTGTGTTCGGTATCCGCCAGCGCAGTCATAAAAATCACTGGAATGTGTTGTGTTTGTTCGTCCGTCTTGAGTTGGCGGCACACTGCGAAGCCATCTAAACCTGGCATCATTACGTCGAGCAAAATCAAATCCGGTTTGGCCTGCCGCGCCACATCCAAGCCTTCTCGTCCATCTTGCGCAATCAATACTTTGAATCCAGCCTGATGCAAAAAATTCATCAATAACTTAAGGTTGGATGGCATGTCATCCACCACCAGCACTGTGGCCTTGGGTATGGTTTCCTGGGACATAAATGTGTTCCTGTGTGTGCCGAATTGAGTGAATATCGCCGCTGTGCGTTTTTTAGCGCTATGCCCATATGCTACCACATCACTGGGCGCGGCGGCTTAGGCGGGCAATGGCTTCGTCAAATGGCGTGCCGGGCGGGCAGTGTTCTTGTTCCAGCACTGCGCGCCATTTGGCGATGAATTTCTCACGATTTATGGTTTGATAGGCTTTATATCCGCTGTTCACATCAGTGCCAGCAGTGATGCCTTCATGATGAATTACTTCCGAATCATGGCAAAACCACACTTTATATCCAGCAGCACGCGTGGCAAAACACAAATCAGTGTCTTCGTAATATGCGGGCGCGTAGCGTTCGTCAAAACCGCCCAATTGCTGCCACAATGCGGTGCGGATCATTAAGCTAGCGCCGGAGCAGTAATCCACTTCGCGGCTGAGATTAAAATAGGGCAAGGTCGGGTCCGCGCGGCGGCCATAATTGCAGCCGCTGGCATCGCTAAAAATAATGCCGCCCGCTTCTTGTAACATGTCATCAGGATAAATCAATTTGGAGCCGGTAACGCCTACGCGCGCATCTGCGTCCATCACTGCCAGCATGGCGGCCAGCCAACCGGGTCGCACTTGCGTGTCGTTGTTCAAAAATAAGATAAATTCGCCTTGCGCCACGTCCGCGCCCTGACGACACGCCCCAACAAAGCCGTTATTGTGCGTATTGCGCACCACGCGCGCCGCGCCTTGCAAATTGGCCAGCAATTGCGGGGTGTCGTCGCTGGAAGCGTTGTCCACCACAATGACTTCTTTGGCCACCTCTGGGTCTTCGCGCGCCACGCTGCGTAGGCAATTGTAGGTGTATAGCGCTTTGTTGTAGACCGGAATAACGATGCTCACCCGTGGTGGCGCAGTGTTGTTAATGTGGATTGGCGCGAATTCGATTGCCTGCGCAAACGCAGGCAGTGCGTCACTGGCCCACACCGCCACGCAGTCCTCTGGCGTGGCATCCGGCGAGTGGATTTCCAGTTCCAACGGTGTGCCAGAAATCCAAGGGATAGCATGCGGCCAATGAATCCATTGGTATTCGTTGTCGCGCACATCGCGGCAGTTGATGCGGTGCGCATGGCCAGCTAAATTCAAGTCCAGATGGCAATGATTGATGCGCGCGAAGGTGCCTAGCCGCAAGCGCACGCCGGTGAGCAATGGCGCATAAGGAGTTAAGGTTGCGCGGAGTTTCACGTCTGGCGTCAATGCCAGCGCACGGTTGCCGTAAGGGGTGAATGGGCTGGCTAATTCGTCGTGCTCGCCCAATACAGTGGCCGCAGGAATCCGGTGTTCAACCACGGTGGGAACCACTGGCGCGGGCAAAAGCGTGCGGTGGCGGAACATGCGTTGTAACAAAGAGGTCATGGCAGCCTGAAGTAAAATGGGTAAATGAGTGGGGATGGTTACGACGGTTAATGCATCACGAGTTGGCTAAAGTCCTTGCCGTGTTCGCGCCAAAATTGTTCGGAAAACGCCACCATGGGGTGTACCGGTGGTTTAGGCTCGCTACGCAACGCCATGCCCGCTTGTTGCGGCATACGGTCGCCCTTGCGGCTATTGCAGCGCTCACATGCGGTTACGACATTGGTCCAGGTGTGCCCGCCGCCCTTGGAGCGCGGCACAATGTGATCCAAGGTGAGATGGCGCGTGCTGCCGCAATATTGGCAACAGTGTTTATCGCGGCGCAACACTTCGCGGCGGTTGACCGGCGGAATGCGCCAGGTATGCTGCACATGTTGAATCGTCAGGCGGATGTAGCGCGGCACCATCAGCACCACAGACGGCGAATGCACTGCGATGCCATGATCCTTGTCATTATAAAAAACCGGCTCGGCCCGGCCTGTAACCAGCAAAATAATCGCCCGTTTTACATTGATTTGGCTTAACGGCATATAGCTTTTTGAAAACACCAACACAGATTGGCTGAACGGAGTAATCGCGCTCATGAAGGGTTTCCCAATAGGCGGTAGCAAATTCTGGCGGCAGGTGCGCCGTCTACGTTACATCATGCTGCTTTACAATACCAAAAGAATGAAGGGAATCAGGTTGCTGGAAAAATCCGACCAGAAACCGCAGGTTGGCGCGGTGGGCCGTCCGCGCGAAATTTTTGCCAAAACCCCGAAAAATAAAAAGTGTAGCACAATTACTCAATTTGGTGTGTTGCCGCCAACGCGATTGCCAAGCTGGCGGGGTCAGACACGGGTAAGGTTTCCAACATGCCACGATGCGTGCGAATGCGTTTATGCAAGCCCGCCAATACTTGACCCGGGCCGAATTCCAGTATTCTAGTGATGCCCTGGTGTGCGATTTCCAGCACAATATCCACCCAACGCACCGGACTGACCAATTGCGCTTCGAGTAATTTTCTAATTTCAACCACATTGTTGGCTTGGGCAGCAGTCACGTTGTGCAATACGGGGATGGACGGCGGTTGAATGGGCGTTGCAGCCAGTAATTCATGCATTTTTTCCGCAGCGGGCTGCATGAGCGGACAATGGGAGGGCACGCTTACCGCCAGCATAACCGCGCGTTTAGCGCCTGCTGCTTTGGCCGCTGCAATGGCGCGCTCCACTGCGCTGGCATGACCGGCAATCACCACTTGGCCAGTTGCATTGAGGTTGGCAGCGGTTACGACTTGTTGCGCAGTCACTTGCGCGCACACCTCATGCACCGTGTTATCGTCTAAGCCTAAAATTGCCGCCATTGCGCCTTCGCCGACGGGCACAGCGGCTTGCATGGCCAGGCCGCGTTCATGCACCAAGCGCACCGCATCGGCAAACGTCAGGCTGCCAGCATGAACCAATGCGGCGTACTCGCCTAGGCTATGACCCGCGCACACAGCGGCGGACGCGCCGCTGCGGTTGTGCCAAATCCGGCTGATGGCCACGCCAGCCGCCAGTAGTGCGGGCTGTGTGGTGGCGGTTTGATTCAGGTCCTGTTCTGGGCCGTGTTGCGTGACTTGCCATAAATCAAAGCCCAGCACGTCAGACGCTTCAGCATAGGTGTCCGTGACCAAGCGTTCGCTTGCAGCAAGCGCACTTAACATGCCTACCGCTTGCGCGCCTTGGCCGGGGAATACAATGGCGAAACGATTAGCCATACTCACATTCTCTTCCATAGTAAAAAATAGCAAAAAAGGCGTTATACCGGTTTAATCCAAAAAGCTGCGCAATTGTTCCGATCGACTGGGGTGGCGCAGTTTGCGCAGAGCCTTGGCTTCAATTTGGCGGATGCGCTCGCGGGTGACATCAAATTGCTTGCCCACTTCTTCTAGCGTGTGGTCTGTGGTCATGTCAATGCCAAAGCGCATACGCAATACTTTGGCTTCTCGGGGCGTGAGCGTGTGCAGCATGTCTTGCGTAGCGCGGCGCAAGCCTTCAAACGTAGCGGCTTCTACTGGAGAGGGCATACTGATGTCTTCAATGAAATCGCCCAAATGCGAATCTTCGTCATCGCCAATCGGTGTTTCCATAGAAATTGGTTCTTTGGCGATTTTCAATACTTTGCGGATTTTATCCTCCGGCATGTCCATTTTTTCCGCCAATTCGTCCGGCGTGGCTTCGCGGCCTTTTTCTTGCAAAATCTGGCGCGATACGCGGTTAAGTTTGTTAATTGTTTCAATCATATGCACCGGGATGCGGATGGTGCGCGCTTGATCGGCGATGGATCGGGTAATCGCTTGGCGTATCCACCAAGTGGCGTATGTGGAAAATTTATAGCCACGGCGGTATTCGAACTTATCCACCGCCTTCATAAGCCCAATATTACCTTCTTGAATTAAATCAAGAAATTGCAACCCACGGTTAGTGTATTTCTTAGCAATGGAAATCACCAGACGCAAATTGGCCTCAATCATTTCTTTTTTGGCGCGGCGCGCTTTGGCTTCGCCCAACGACATGCGGCGGTTAATTTCTTTGAGTTCCACCAGGCTCATGCCGCAGTGAGACTCCAATTCCACCAATTTTTTCTGTGCACTGCGGATTTCGTCCTTAGACTTCTGTAAGCCAGGCACAAAAGTTTTTTTGGATTTGAGCAAAGAGGTGAGCCACGATGCGTTGGAGTAGTTGGCAAATGCTTGTAAAAATTCATTTTTCTTCATGCCGGCGCGCAGGCACAAATCACGGATTGTGGTTTCTTGGTGGCGCACATCGTTGACCATAGTGCGCAGTTTAATGCTGAGTTCATCAAACACGCGCGGAGCCAATTTGAACTGTAAAAAGCATTCTGCCAATTCCTTGCGCAGTGCGCCATACAACTCGCTGGTTTTGCCGGATTCGCGTTCTGTTTGGCAGGTGCGCTCGTACAATTCGCGCAAGTGGCCAAAATAGCGCTGTGCTTCCTCCATGTCCAAGTTGTCGTCCATTAATCCGCCGCCTTCTTCGTCATCGTCTACAGCCAATTCTTCTGGGAGTGCGTCTTCATCCAGCGGCTCAGGCAAGGGATCAGAGGCAATGTCTTCCAATACGACAAACCCGGTGACCAGCTCCCCCAGTTTAATTTCATCGCGTAGCACGCTGTCATACAATTCCAGGAACTTGCCTATGGATTCAGGGTAGGAAGACAAGGCAGACAGGGCTTGAATCATGCCCTCTTCAATGCGTTTGGCAATGCTGATTTCCCCTTCGCGGGTCAGTAAATCCACCGTGCCCATTTCACGCATATACATGCGCACAGGGTCAGTGGTGCGGCCAAATTCGCTGTCCACACTGGCGAGCGCAGCAGCGACTTCCTCCACCGTGTCTTCATCGGCGGACACGGGGCTGTCGGTGAAAATTTGCGATTCATCGTCTGGCGCGGAGTCATGCACCATAATGCCCATATCATTGATAATGCTAATGACACCTTCAATTTGCTCAGGATCAGCCAAATCATCCGGCAGGTGGTCGTTTACGTCATGGTAGGTGAGGTAGCCTTGTTCCTTGCCTTTGGCGATGAGTAGATTTAATTGCGATCTTTGGTATTCTTCTGTCATATTGCACTCTCTTGATTGCGGTAGGGTACAAATGCCTGGGGTGGCAGCATAAATGCCGCCGCCCTGCTGTGGGCGAATTGGGGATAAGTATAGTCCATCCTAAGGAATTCTTCTGAGCAAGCCACCAACGTAACCTTGCGTCATGCCTTGCTCCGGCGCGGGCTGGGGCGGGAAAGGGTCAGCAATAACTTTCGTTCCTCCTCGTTTAATTCGGTAACGCCCGCTTTTTGCAGCAGTGACTCCAGTTGCAGATGGCGCTGTTGGTCTTGTAACCGTTCAATCGCGCCATAAAATTCGCCGTGTATACTCTCCTCGCTCTCCAACCAGAGTGTTATGCTGGCCAGCTTTTGCAAGGCAGGGTAATGGGGCGAGCCGCGCCAATGTTCCAAAATCACCGCAGTATTGAGCGCAATATGCGTGCCTTGTCCGATAAATTCAATCAACTCTGCCAGCAAATCACCGCCAGGCAGGCGCAGCACGGGAATTTGCGCCAAGTCTGCGTTGTGAGTGAACATGGCGGGAAATTGCGTGAGCAAGGCAACTGCGGTGCGCATGGGCGAAGGCCCGCTGCCCTGTGCAGGCCGCTGAGTCTTCAGCGCAGGCGGTAGCAGCGGCGCGGATTCGCCAGCCAATTCCATGCGTCCGCGCAGGCGGGTTTCCGGCAAGCGCGCCAATTCAGCCAAACGTTGCAATAATAAATCGCGCAGTGCGCTTTCTGGCACTTGGCGAATCAGCGGTTGCGCCAATTCTACTAATTTGGCTTGACCTTCCAAGGAACGCGGATCAGTTTGCTCTTGTAAATGCGTGAATAAAAATTCAGACAATTGCGGCGCTTGCGCTAAGTATTGCGCAAATGCACCCGCGCCTTGCTGTTGCACCAGGCTGTCAGGATCATGTCCTTGCGGCAGAAACGCAAAGCGAATCTGGCGACCATCGCGCAACGCGGGTAATGTCGCCTGTAAGGCGCGCCAGGCGGCAGTGCGCCCCGCATTATCGCCATCAAAGCAAAAAGTGATGGAATCCGTCATGCGAAATAGGCGGTTCACGTGTTCGGTGCTGGTGGCTGTGCCCAGGGTGGCCACCGCGTTGTGCACGCCGTGGCAGGCCAGGCCCACCACGTCCATGTAGCCTTCCACCACCACCGCTTGGTTGGGCGGCGGGCGCAATTTGCGCAGGCGGTGCAGGCCGTACAGTTCGCGGCCCTTGTGAAATAATTTCGTTTCCGGGGAATTAAGATATTTGGGGCCGTTGTCCTTACCGTTGTCCAGGATGCGCCCGCCAAAGGCAATAACTCGCCCGCGCGCGTCATAAATGGGGAACATAAGGCGGTTACGAAAACGGTCATACCCATTTCCTTGCTCATTCTGGCTTATCATGCCAGCATCCAGTAAATCTTGGAGTATTGACCCGCCCGCGCCAAAGTGCTCACGCAGGGCATTCCAGCCCGGCGGCGCAAATCCAAGCCGAAATTCCGCCGCCATGCCATCCTCCACACCGCGCTGGCGTAAATATTCGCGTGCCGCCGGGGCAACGGGGTGTTGTTGCAACTGGCGAGCATAAAATTCCGCCACTTGTTCGAGCACATGCAGCAGCCGTTGATGTTCGCGGTGGGCAACCGTATTGGTACTGCTGGCTGAATCAGCCCCGTGCGGCACGTTCAATCCCAAACGTGCGGCCAAATCCGCCACCGCTTCAACAAAATCCAGCCGTGCGTGTTCCATGAGGAAACTCAGCGCGTTGCCGCTGGCACCGCAGCCAAAGCAATAATAAAGTTGCTTATCGCGGTTGACGGAAAAAGAGGGCGTTTTTTCGTTGTGAAACGGACAGCACGCCACGTATTCTTTGCCTGCCTTGCGCAGGGGCACAAAGCCGCCGACAATTTCCACAATGTCGGTGCGGGCAATCACTTCATCCACAAACTCTCTTGGGATCATCGCCGCGCCCCGCACACTGTTGGATCACCCGGCGCGTTATTGGCCCAGCGTTTCCTTCACCCACTTGCTGACCAGGCTCATGTCCGTACGCCCTTGCGCTTGCGGCTTGAGAATGGCCATGACTTTGCCCATGTCCTGTGCGGTAGTTGCGCCACTGGCCGCAATCGCGGCTGCGACCAGCGCGCGAATTTCGGCTTCAGTCAGTTGTTGTGGCAAATATTCTTGCAGCAGATTGATTTCAAATTGCTCTTTATCTGCCAAATCTTGCCGTCCGCCGTGGGTAAATTGGCTGATGGACTCACGGCGCTGCTTGATCATTTTATCCAGCACAACCAACACCTGGGTATCATCTAAGCTGATGCGCTCATCCACTTCGCGCTGTTTGATCGCGGCCAACGCCAGGCGGATTACGCCCAAGCGTTCCTTGTCCTTGCTGCGCATGGCTTGCTTCATATCGTCTTGCAAGCGAGTTTTCAGTATTTCATCAGGCATAGCAAACCTCTAAGGTCAATACCGACCCGGTTGTAGGTCAAGTGCATGAAATTTTCAATACACGCGAAACGCGGTTAATATAAGCGTTCACGCCGGTGAATGTCGCGGGATATTTTTTTCATATGCCTTTTGACTGCGGCCGCAGCTTTGCGTTTCCGTTCGGTAGTGGGTTTTTCGTAAAACTCCCGACGATGCACTTCGGCCAGGATGCCGGCTTTTTCACAGGAGCGCTTAAAACGACGGATGGCGATTTCGAACGGTTCATTTTCTTTAACGCGAACAGAAGGCATGAGTGTGTAATCTCTTTCTCTATAAAGTAAAATTAAGTGAGGTGGGTGGACGCATAACTACCCGGAATTTATCAAGCCGAACATTATAATCGCTGATTAGCAAAGATGCAAAACTGTTATCCCGTTGTGATCATAGGCGCAGGCCCAGCAGGGCTGAGCGCATCGGCCCGTGCGGTGGAAACCGGGTTGGCGCATGTGGTGGTGGAAGCGGCTGCAACGCCAGCCCGCACGATACAGCATTATGCGGCGGGCAAGACGGTGATGGCTGAGCCGTCCGCATTGCCATTGCGCGGCGCGCTGCCGTTCCAGGCTGGACGCAAGGAGGAAATTTTAACGCGCTGGCATGATTATATTGCCGCCCATGCTTTACCCATTCAATATACGTGGGAAATGGTCGCCATCACGCGCGAGGTGGATGGTATTGTAGACCTCCGCATCATCAATAGTTTGCAGGTCGCCATCACGCGCGAGGTGGATGGTTTTTGTGTGCAGAGCCGCACAGGGGAG
>DYPE01000014.1:31493-36817 GCA_020720085.1 Dichelobacter nodosus
GGTCGCCATCACGCGCGAGGTGGATGGTTTTTGTGTGCAGAGCCGCACAGGGGAGTGCTTATACGCACAAAACGTTGTGTTGGCGCTGGGCATGAGCGGCAACCCGCGTACATTGGACATTCCAGGCGCGCAGTTGCCATGCGTGCACTATGCCTTGGCAGACCCAGCCGCCTATCATGACGAAGTGATTGTGGTGATTGGCGCTGGGGATTCTGCGGTGGAAACCGCATTGGCGCTGGCGGAACGCAACACGGTGTTTCTGCTCAATCGGCGCGAGGAATTTAGCCGTCCCAAGCAGGGCAATTTGGATGCTGTGCTCAAAGCCATTCAGCATGAACGCTTGGACTGTTTTTATAGCACCACACCCCTGCGTATTGACGCACACACCGGGCGCGAGCCGTATTTGCTCACAATCGCTATGCCGCGCGGGGTGGCGCGCATGGGCTGCCACCGGATTATCGCCTGCTTAGGTGCGGTGCCGCCGCGCGAGTTTTTACAAAAATTGGGTGTGCATTTCGCTTCAGCGCACGCGGATGCGCCGCCGTTGCTTAGCCCGCGCTACGAAGCTTCTGTGCCAGGGTTGTATCTCATTGGCAGCATTACAGGTTACCCGCTTATTAAACATGCCATTAACCAAGGCTACGAAGTCATTGAAGCGTTGCGCGGCCAGCCTGCGTTGCCATTGGACGAAGGCTTGTTGTTGGAAAAATTCAAGCTGCTGTACCAACGCTGGCGCGCCTTTCCCAGTGTCACCGTTGCTGTGGCGACATTTCGCGCTGCTATGCCGCTGTTCGCGCCGTTGTCGCCGCCGCAATTGCGCGAATTGTTGCTGGAAAGCACAATTCATTTGCCGCAGCCTGGGGACATTATTTTTCGCTATAACGACTACAGCAATAGCTTTTTCTACATTATTGTCGGCGAAACGCACATCGAATTGCCACAAGAAGAATTCAATAAAACCATCACGTTACGGCACGGCCAATTTTTTGGCGAAATGGGCTTGCTGTCTGGTCGACGGCGATCCGCCACTGTGCGTGCGACAGGCAGCGAGCCGTGTGTGCTGCTGGAAATTCCGCGCCGCGCTATGCATCGGCTGATAGCCTCTCACCCGGAAATTCAACACGGCATTGACCGCGTGTTTGCGCAACGCGCTATCCAAGCGCGCATTGCGCCGGAAGTCCCGGCCAGCGATTTGGCCGCAGTGGTGCAATCCGCGCGCTTGGAGCGCTATGCTGCTGGCGAAATTTTATTTACGCAAGGCGCATTTGGAGATTGTTTATATTTGATTCGTAAGGGTTCTATCATGATTACTCGCGTCATTGGCGGACGCGAGATTGTGCTTTCCTATCTGGCAGCGGGCAATTATTTAGGCGAAATGGCGTTGCTCAACGATACCCCGCGCACCGCCAACGCGCGTGCAGCGGTAGAAACCGAGGTACTCCGTCTGGAAGGCGCGGCATTCAAAGCGTTGCTGGCGCGTTCGCCAGATTTGCGGCGCAAGGTCGAGGCAAAATACCAAGAACGCCTGTTACACACGGCCCGCATGGAAGTGCGCCCCCAGGCGGGTAACTTATTGGCGTTTCTGATGGCGCAGGGCTTGAGTGAAGCCACCGAAGTGGTGCTCATTGATGAAAATTTATGCGTGGAATGCAACCACTGTGAATGGGCCTGCGCGGATACCCATCACGGCACTGCGCGGTTAGATCGCAGTGCGGGACAAAGTTTTGCCTCTGTGCGCATACCCACGTCCTGCCGTCACTGCGAACACCCGCACTGTATGAAAGATTGCCCGCCGGATGCCATCCACCGTGCGCCCAACGGCGAGGTATTCATTGCGGATAACTGCATAGGCTGCGGCCATTGCCGTGACAACTGCCCTTACGGGGTGATCCGTATGGCAGTAAAAAAACGCAAACGCGCCTGGTTACCCGCCTGGATTTTATTCGGCTGGGGCCACGGCCCTGGTGAAGGTCAGGCCGATGCCATTGGCAATGCGCAGGCAGTGAAATGCGACTTGTGCGCCACCTTGCCAGGCGGCCCAGCCTGTGTGCGCGCCTGTCCCACCGGCGCGGCATTCCGCGCCAGCCCGGAAATCTTGGGGGAAGTCATTCAAGTTTATGAATAAACAGGCTTATGAATAAAGTAGAACGCAGCTCGTTTTTATCCTTTCGCCGGTATTTGTATTTGAAAATCGCGCTGGGGGGGATAGTGTTGGCCACGCTGGCGCTGGCATTAGACCCAGCGCCCGTATCCAATGGTGGCTCTTGGCTCGGCTATACGCTGGGTGGTTTGGCGGCTGCCTTGGCATTGTGGCTGACCGGGCTGGGGCTGCGCAAGCGCGCCTACCGCTCGCGCCTTGGCACGGTGCAAGGCTGGGTATCCGCGCATGTGTACCTTGGGCTGGCATTAGTGCTGTTGATCCCTCTGCACAGCGGCTTTCAATTTGGCTGGAATATCCATACGCTGTCTTTAGTTTTGTTGCTGGCAGTGGCCGCCACCGGCCTGCGCGGCGTATACGCCTATATCCGCTTTCCGCCGCTGTTGGCGCGCATTCGTGACGGCGTGGCCATAGACGCACTGCACCGTGCGCAACAAGAATTGCGCGCTGAGTGCTTAGCCGCTGCAGAAGCCCTGCCCGCGCCCTTGCGCGCCGACATCCAGCGCTTGCTGGCACCGGGAGTGTCAAGCCATACACGACGTACCAAGCTACGGTTTGGCACTTCGTCCTTGCGCACGTTGACCGAGACTGCCGACCAACCCGATGCGTCAGAATGGGCAGAAGCACTGCACCGTGTGCAAGAATTGCTCGCCTACCATCAAGCCGCGCGTGAGCAAGCCGAATCTGCGGCGCGTGCGGCGCAACAAATGCACGCCTGGCTGGCTTGGCACGTGGTGTTGTCCGCAGGATTCATCGCCAGTGTGCTGGTGCATGTCATCACCGTATTTTTGTATTGGTAAAAGGATGAGTGCCAAGCCGTGCTTGACATGTCACTGCCATTAAGTTTGGTATTTTAACGCCCTGAAAGGGCTAAATATTATAGCCCAGGGCAGCGCCCTGGGTGGCGGGTATGTTTATAATCAAGCCCTGAAGGGGTGAAATAAAAATTTGAGCGTCGAGTTTTATATGCAAAACGATTCTTCCCCAACGGGTCGCAGTGCCAACCGATTGGCTGAACTGGTGTGGCACAAACGTGATTTGCCGCGTGCTGTGCCCGAATTGGCATTCCAGGCGGGCTATGGTCGCCCAGCGGGGCTGGATACTTTGCCAGGGCTGCCTGCTGCTGCCTGGTCGGTTGATGACGATTCTGTGTTGCGCGCTTGGATGCACGCTGCGGGCGAGCGCTTGGATGTGGAATTGCAAGCGATAGCCGTTACGTATGGCGAAATGACGCAAGTGCTCAGCCACGGCGCGCCTGCGCTGTTGCGCGTTGCCAGCACGGAGGAACCGTTATTTTTAGCGCTGGTGCGCGGCGGGCAAAGGCAGGTCACGTTGATTTCACCGCAAGGCCGCCGTGTCCGCGTGGCAGTGGCAGAATTGCGCGCCTGGCTTGTCGAGCCATTGGAATCTCCTTGGCGGCCTGCTTTGCAAGATTTGCTAACGCGCGCCGCCATTGCGCCGCACCAGCGGGAAACCGCGCTGAATGCCATGCTGGCAGAACAATTGAAAGAAGAAGTATTGCCTGGCGGCTGGCTATTGCGCCTTTCCCCAGGCGCGCCATGGCTGCGCTGGCTGTTTTCGTTGCGTTTTCCCCAGCAGTTGGGCGGACTGTTGGCGCTACAAGCCTTGCTGCAAGTGCTGATGCTCGCCAGTTGGGTAGCCATTGGCAGCGCGGTGTTTGCCGGTCATTTGGTGTGGAATCAACTGGTATTGTGGGCGTTGCTGCTGCTGACCATGATGCCGATACAGTTGGGCAATGCTTGGATTGGCAGTATGCTGTCGTTGCGCCTTGGCGCAGGATTCAAGGAGCGGATGCTGCGCGGCATTTTGCAATTGCACGCAGACAGCGCACGTGCGCAGGGCGCGGGCACGGTGCTGGGCTTGGCCATGGAGGCGGAAGTGTTGGAATCGTTGATGGTGGGCGGTGGCCTGGCGGCCTTGCTGGCCTTGCTGGAATTGGCGGTTGCTGGCTGGGTGATGAGCCAGGGCGCGGGCGGCTGGGGACACGCGGCCTCCTTGCTGGGTTGGTTCATGGTGCTGGGGGGGGTGGGCTGGAGCGCGTATCGCCGCACAGCAGAATGGATTACTGCGCATCGCGTGCTGACCCAAGATTTGGTAGAGCGCATGGTGGGGCACCGCACACGCCTGGCACAGGAGCACCCACAGCGTTGGCACGAGGAGGAGGATATTTTTGTGAGCCTCTATCTCAAGGTCTCGCAATCCCAGGATCGCCAAAAGAATATCTTCCGCTTGCTGGCTGGGCCAGGCTGGCTGGTGGTGGGCGTGGCTGGCATGGCGCCCGCGCTGTTGTATGCTGGGGCGGATCTTAAAATAGAATTGGCCATGGGATTGGGCGGCGTGCTGTTGGCTGCGCAAGCGTTCGAGCATTTGTTGGCGGGCTGGCACGGTTTGATTCAGGCCATGATTGCCGCGCATCAAGTCCAGCCCATTTTGCAGGCCGCACGCCAATCTGCCGCAGAGAACTCCGGTCTGTTCGCGCAAGTGTCACAAGCCAACCGCGATACGCAGCCGCTGCTGGCATTGGATCACATCCAATTTTGCTATCCTGGCAATGGCAGAAATATCCTGACAAACGTTTCGCTGGCAATACGCCCCGGCGACCGATTGCTGTTGGAAGGCCCGTCAGGTGGCGGCAAATCGACCCTTGCCACAGTACTGGCTGGTCTGAACACGCCGGATAATGGCGTTATCCGGTTGTGGGGCATGGTGCCCAGCCAATTGAGCACCGCCACCTGGCGGCGGCACGTGGCCATTGCCCCGCAATTTCATGAAAACCATATTTTTACTGGCACGCTGGCGTTTAACTTGCTGATGGGCAAACGCTGGCCACCGCAAGCGCAAGATTTGCACGAAGCACAAACGTTGTGCCTGGAGTTGGGCTTAGGCGAGTTGCTGCGTCATATGCCCGCTGGGCTTCAGCAAATGGTCGGCGAAGGTGGTTGGCAATTGTCCCATGGCGAACGCAGTCGGGTGTTTATTGCCCGCGCCTTGTTGCAACAGCCGGATTTGCTGATTCTGGATGAAAGCTTTGCTGCGCTAGACCCGGAAAATCTGCGGCGTGCCAGCCAATGCGTGCTCACCCGTGCGCCAGCCGTGCTGCTCATCGCTCATCCTGGTGGCTTGACGCAAGAATTGCCGTAATTTG
>DYPE01000142.1 GCA_020720085.1 Dichelobacter nodosus
GGATGTATTCTTAGTTCATTTCTTTAATTAACTGATTTCGTATAGGCTCTAAAAACCTTGCCTTTTCACAAAGGCGAAGAAGTCGAAGTTATCATTTTGCGCCGTGACAGTAAAAAACAGGGAACAGACGATGATTTGGAGGCGTTCTTTGCCAAGTATCAGGTAGATTTTTCGCATTTCAAATTTGACCGGGATGAAGCCAATGCCCGCTAGGTATTTCATTGATACCAATGTGTTGCTATATGCGGTTTCAAAAGACGAAGCCAAAAAGCAGCGGGCATTGTCTTTTTTGAAACCATACAAACTGCTATCCAGATAGCGGAACGTTATCAATTTTCCTATTACGACAGCCAGATTATCGCCAGCGCACTTGAGCATCAATGCGAGATTCTGTATTCGGAAGATATGCAGGATGGACAAGTGATTGAGCAAACGCTGAAAATTGTTAATCCATTCAAAGGTTCGTGACATGAATGTTGTTCTAAGTTCATTGATACTGAACTAGCCAGCGTAGCCCTGCGCACCTCTGCGATGTCATCATTTGGCTCATGGTGCGTGTCCTACAAAAGTGAGGTAACCCGCATGAAGCAAGGCGCGTGATACAAGGCTAACTATTTGACAGGAGAACCCCATGCAACAACTCAACTTAGAAACCCGTGTCGGTGCCGATGGAATGCTGCATCTGGACTTGCCGGTGCCGGTCAAAAACGCCGACCTCAAGATTACCCTGACTTGGCAGACTGTACAGGGTAAAGCGGATAGCACCGTTAAGCGGCGTCTTAAAGCAAAATTTGCCGCCGTGCCTAGAAACTTAAGTTTAGCCGATGAACTGATTGCCGAACGACGTGAAGAAGCCAAACGGGAACTGTCAACATGAGCGTTGTGCTTGATGCGTCAGCATTGTTAGCGTGGCTGCAAGACGAGCCAGGTGCAGATACTGTAGACGCGGTATTGAATGAAGCGTTGATGTCAACGGTCAACTGGGCAGAGGTTTTCCAAAAAGCGTTGGCGCATGATGTAGATACCACGAATTTGTGCGAAGATTTGGAATTACTAGGAATGCGCATCGAACCGTTTACAACCACACAAGCAGAAATCGCTGCCGGATTATGGCAGCATACCCGCTCCGCTGGTTTGTCGCTTGGCGACCGGGCTTGTTTGGCACTGGCATCCGAGCTAAAGCATCCGGTATTGACAACGGATAAAATCTGGACTGAATTGGGCTTGGATTTGGAAATACAGGCAATTCGGTAGCACGAAATACTTTGTGTACGATATTCAGCAGGAGTGCATTGTGTCATGGCAAATTTAGAACAATATCGCGCTTATATTGAAGCTATCATTAAAGAATACAGCCAGCTCAAACCGAAATACGGTGATATTGAATTGCAAACGATTTTCGACCATGAGCATGACCATTACCAATTGGTCAGCGTGGGTTGGGATGATGATGAACGCATTAATGGCTCTATCCTACATTTCGACATAAAAAACAACAAAATCTGGATTCAGCACGACGGCACGGAAAGCGGCGTTGCCGATGAATTGCTGGCGATGGGCGTGCCTAAAGAAGACATTGTGCTGGCGTTTCATCCTGAGTATGTGAGGCAACATACGGGATTTGCTGTTCAATAAAGGAAACCCCATGCACAACATCCCCCAAACCGAACTCGCCCCGCAACTGCGCCGCTTGGTTCAAGAAACCTTGGCAACACATGAACCGCTTAAAATTTCTACCGGCGAAGGTCAGGCTGTCATCATGCTGGCAGAGCGTGATTATCACACATTGCTGGACAGCTTGAATCAAATCAAAGCGATTGTGACGCAAATTTCAGATGCACCACTCAATCAGGAGACCCGGCAGACTTTCGCCGATACCGATGCCGGAGAGCATTTAACCGAATGTAAAGACGCTGACGATATGTTTGAAAAACTGGGGATTTGAATGAAACAACTGGTTTATACCAAGCAATTTGAGAAAGATTTGAAAAGGGTGCTGAAGCGCGGTAAAAACGCCGACAAACTCAAAACCATCGTGTGCCTGCTGTTAGCAGCCACTTGATTTGCGCTATTTGGGAACATGATTTGAGCGGAGATTACAGTAACCGCCGCGAATGTCATATCGAACCGGATTGGCTATTAATCTACAAGCCGGAAGAAGAGCGGATTATTTTTGAGCGTACCGGCACACATTCGGATTTGTTTTGACTTGCCGGTAAGCGAGGTAGCCAGCATAGCCCGCGTAGATACCGTCTCTCCCGTCAAGCCCTATCCAACAAGAAAAGTTGAAAAATTAGGCTGTTTTTGGAGAATAAGCCGATTGGTGCTTGAGAACACCAAAACAGACTTGTGCTGAGCGCAGTCGAAGCATATGCACCAACTTGCGCATACAGCCCGGTAGGGTGTTCAACATCCCGGCTTCTGTATGGGAAATACAAATAAGAATATCAACTGGGAAAATTGGAATTATCTGTTTCGCTACCCAAAATGGGTACCTCTAAAAATCGCTCCCCGATTACGAAAAAATGCGGGTTTCCAAGCCAAAAATTAGCCCGCAAAGAGGGTTTTTAGAGGTGCCCAGATAGCGAGTTGCTGCACGCTGGCGAAACTTTCAGGCTTATGACTGGCAAACTGCTGTGGTTAACCCAATTTGTTTGATTTTTGCGGTCTCTCATCATGTTGATTCCCGTATTGGCTGAGGATGTCGAGTGTCTGTCGCGTGCGCGAGCCATGGCTGAAACGTTTGGTTTGCCGTGGGTGGCGCAAGTGCCAGCGGATAGCATTTTTGTATTAGCCTTGACGCAACAGCGTTTGGTATTGCGCGCTTTGCAAGAGCGGATTAGTCCTATTGCGGTAGATTTTGTCCAGGGTGCGCTGGCGTACCGTAGCCAGCATGGGGGGCGCGAGGCGATTGTGCGTGCGGTGGGGTGCAAGCAAGGGTTCCGGCCTACGGTGGTGGACGCAACGGCTGGACTTGGGCGCGATGGTTTTATTTTGGCGCGCGCTGGATGCCAGGTATTGTTGCTAGAGCGCGCGCCCGCGTTGGCTGCGTTGTTGGCGGATGGGTTGGCGCGTTTGTATGTCGCTGAACCGGAGTTGCGCCTGCGTTTGCGCCTGCAATGGACCGATAGCCAGACCTGGTTACAACAAGCGTGTGCCGCAGCGGATGCGCGGCCTGATGTGGTGTATTTAGACCCAATGTATCCGCCCCAACCTGGAAAATCTGCGTTAAATCAAAAGGAAATGCGGTTGTTCCGTGCCATTGCTGGCAGCGGTGAAGACGCTGGCGCGCTGTTGCCTGTTGCGCGTCGTTTGGCTGCGCGGCGCGTGGTGGTGAAACGTGCGCGTCAAGCGCCGCCGCTGGCGGATTGTCCGCCGGATTTTTCGCTCACTGGCGGTTCCACGCGGTTTGATGTGTATTTATCGGCCCCAAGAGGAATCAGTGGTCAGTGATGAGTCGTGCGCTGACCACTAATACACCCGCGCTCAAACAAAGTAAACATCATTCAACCGAAAAAATTTTGTATGCTACCATCAATTCCTGACATTTCTAGGGCGGTGCCCTATAGGCTTTAGAGTACGCCCCTGGGGCTAAAGACAGCCTACCGCTACCCTATAACATAAGGAAAAATCCACAGAGATGTAACCATTCAGCCCCCACCACCTGAGAAGCTGTTGGTAAAATCGCCGCTCGGTCGCTGAAGCCCTATCGAAGCGCCCAGGTAATGGCGATTTTCCGTGCCCTTCGACAGAGCTTCAGGGAACGGAAAATAATTTTACCAACAGCTTCTGAGCAGGCGGTAGGATGGTGCTTTCCGACCGTTATTTCTATCCAGAATCACCTGTTCCAAACACGCGAGTGCCCTTCGTTGGCGGGAATCCACGTCACCCGAGAGAACCGGGATATTATTTTTGATCATATCCAGAGCGAGGGCATTATGGTTTCTAACTGTCCTTGTTCTCCTTCCCAAACCAAGATAACCGCTTCTGTAGCACGCCAATCCCCGACAACAACCCGCTGTGCGGGATTGCCGTCCAGCGCAAACTCATGCCAGCCAGACTGGTGGATATGGCCGTGAATCAAGCGTTCCACGCCTTGCGCCTTGGCGATACGTTCTACTTCAGCTTGCGCGATTTCCAGCACGGCTTGAGTGGCGGATTGCACATGCGCGGTACTTTCCCGACGCGCTTGTTCAGCGATAGCGCGGCGCAATCCCAACGGTTTGTCTAAAAATACACGTTGCCATTGCACATCGCGCACTTGGCGGCGGAACGCTTGATAAGCTTGATCTTGCAGACACAATTGATCGCCATGGAGGAGCAATGCCTGGTTGTCGCGCCCCAGTGGCACGCGGGCGAATTCTGGCAATAATGTGCATCCCGTTTGACGGCAAAAAGTGTGGCCTAGCAAAAAATCACGGTTGCCGTGTTGCAAAAATACTTGCACATCTTGTCCGGTGAGTGTTTGCAAGGCTTGGCGTGCGGCGGTGGCGCTCTGGCTGTCGTCGTCGTCTCCTAGCCAGGTTTCAAATAAATCGCCTAAAATGTAAACCGCTTCCGCCGCACGGGCGCGGGTGCGCAAAAAAGATAAAAAAAACTCAGTAAGCGCTGGATTTTCATCACTTAAATGCACATCCGCCAAGAACAGCAGCATGATTTATTCCACAGCAGGCTGATCAGGTGGTTCCGGCGTGTCCAACGGCACCGAAGCAGGAATGGCGGGCGCAACGGCGCTGGCCGCGATGGGGGGCGCGTCATTGGTGGTGACCGTAGTGGTTGGCGCTGCTTCGCTGCCGCCATCCATAGCAACGGCGGCTGGCGGCGGTTCCTCTGTCATGCTGCTGTTGGCGGCAGTTGCCGCCAAGTCTTTCTCAATGATAACTTTGGTAAGCAGCACCGGAGTTTGTGGCAAATATTTTTTGAATGGCCCACCTTCGCCTACTGGCATTTTTTGAATTTTATCAATTACTTCTAACCCATTGATAGTTTTGCCAAACACAGCATAGCCAAAATCCTGGCTGCTGGTTCCCTTAAAATCTAGGCTGACGTTGTCCTTAACATTAAAGAAAAATTGCGAGGTGGCGGAGTCTGGATTAACGCCTCTGGCCATAGCCACCGAGCCACGAAAATTTTTCACTCCATTTTCCGCCTCGTTTTTAATGGGTGCCTGGGTTTCTTTTTTCTCATACGTCTCTGTAAAGCCGCCGCCCTGCACCATGAAATCAGGAATGACCCGGTGGAAAATGGTGCCATCGTAAAATCCGCTTTTGGCATAATTTAAAAAATTTACCACCGAAATCGGCGCATTGGCATAATCCAATTCTACCGTGATGTCTCCCTGGGTGGTTTGAATCCTCACCACCGGATTTTCATCCTTTGCCCATATCAACGTGCATGGCAACAGCAATAAGAACCATATATGGTTTACTTTCATGGCCAAATCTCCCCACCCATAGGTAGTCATTCGTATTGAGTTTAATTTGCGATTTTTTGCACAAATGCTTTTTCGATAATCACGGGTATTTGCGGCGCATCCGTGCGAAATGGCCCGCCCGCGCCAGTTTTTACAGCTTTAATTTTTTCCACCACGTCCATGCCCGCGCTCACTTTGCCAAACACCGCATATCCCCAGCCATCTTGGCCTGGGTAATCCAGAAAGTCATTGTCCTTGACATTAATAAAAAATTGCGCGGAAGCAGAATGCGGATCCATGGTGCGCGCCATGGCAATGCTGCCCGCCACATTTTTTAGACCGTTTTTGGCTTCATTTTCAATCGTGGCGTGGGTATTTTTTTGTTGGTATTCTGCGGTAAATCCGCCGCCTTGAATCATAAAATTGTTGATTACACGATGAAAAATTGTGCCGTCGTAAAATCCTTCCTCAACATAGCGCAAAAAATTGGCCACAGTTTTGGGGGCTTTTTCGCTATCCAGTTCCAATTGGATCAGGCCGAGATTGGTTTGTATGTGTACCACAGGGAACTCCTTGTTGGATTTAAGTGAAGCGGCAGACGAAACCGCCGCCGGGGATGGCGCTGAGTCAGCCGCGCCAAGCGGTAGTGCAATGATACCGAATAATAAGCAAATCAAGAACTGGCGCATTGAAATTCCTCCATTGAAACGCAAAGTTAGATATGATCATACCGTAAACACACAGGCGGTTGCCAGGGGTTATGGCGATGATTCGGGCCGTGTGTTCGCGGTGGATGGTTTGGCGACAAAGGCGTCCACCAGAATCAGCATGGCACCTAAGGTGATGGCGCTGTCTGCTAAGTTGAAGGCGGGCCAGTGCCAGGCTTGGTAGTATACATCAATAAAATCAATTACGTATGCATAAATTAGTCGGTCTATAACATTTCCAATGGCACCGCCCAATACTAGGCTTAGGCCAGCAGCCAGCCATTTGGCATGGGCGGGTAAACGATATAGCCAAACGACAAGAATAGCGCTCACGGTGAATGCCAATCCGGTGAAAAACCAGCGTTGCCAGCCACCTGCGTCCGCCAAAAAGCTAAACGCGGCGCCAGTGTTGTGCAACAGGGTAAAATTGAGGAACGGCAATACCGGCCTGGGTTCATATAACACCAGGGCCGCACTGGCCCATAGTTTGGTCGATTGATCCAACAAAATAATTAGCCCTGCCAACGCCAACCAGGGCAACGGATTTATTCTTTCCACTTGATATTGCAGCCCAGGCTGGGTTTTTGGTCGGGGTTTACCGGCTGGCCAGCGAGCAGCGCGTCCAGCGCGGTACGAATGTCTTGACCTGTGACGGGAATGCCGCTGTCTGGGCGGGAGTCATCCAATTGGCCGCGATAGGCGCAATGCAGTTGGCTGTCGAATAAATAAAAATCCGGCGTGCAGGCGGCGTCATAGGCTTTGGCCACCGCTTGGCTTTCATCGTATAAATAAGGGAATGGGTAACCCAAGGCCACGGCGTGTTCGCGCATTTTGTCCGGCGCGTCCTCGGGGTAATTGGCGGCATCGTTGGCGCTGATGGCAATAAACGCTACGCCGTGCGGTTGGTAATCGTGCGCCAAGCGCACCAACTCGGTATTAATGTGTTTGACGAATGGGCAATGATTGCAAATGAACATGATCAACGTAGCCTGCGTACCTGCCAGCTCGCGCAGGCTGAGGGGATTGCCGCTGACTGTATCAGGCAAAGTGAAATCCGGGGCTAGCGTGCCCAGTGGCATCATATTGGAAGGCGTTCTTGCCATAGGTGTTTCTCCTTAAAATTGGTATTGAAATAGGCAGTATATGACTTGATGTGGCTATCCACTTAAGCCGAGACATCTTTGCGGTAACGTGGGATTCCTTACCCGCACGGGGACGGAACCCCGCGCTACCGTTGTATCGCCTTAAGCGGGAAGCCCTTGATGCGATACCCAGGATAAAAATTTTT
>DYPE01000143.1 GCA_020720085.1 Dichelobacter nodosus
AGCTGTAACAAAAAAGGTTCCCGCCGGGTCACACCTGTCCCTAAAATAGGTATTATGAAATATCCGGCCTATGCGCGTTCCCATGGAAACGCCAGAACTCCTTGCAAGTGATCCACGCCAGCCAGCACTGCCAGCAAGCGGTCAATGCCCAACGCCACGCCTGCGCATGGCGGCAGCCCGGCGGTCAATGCGGCAAAAAACCGTTCATCCGCTGGCGACACCGGCAGTCCCTGTGCGGCCATTTCTTGGCCTTCGTGAAAAAACCGGCGGCGTTGTTCATGGGCGTCGGTCAATTCATGAAAGCCGTTGGCCAATTCCACGCCTTCCACGTACACTTCAAACCGCTCCGCAACTTGTGGATTTTCTGGAGAAATCCGCGCCAGCGCGGCTTGTGACGCGGGAAAATCATATAAAAACGTGGGGCTGCCCCGTCCCAATGCCGGTTCCACCGCGTGACTGAGCAGTAAATGCAAACATTCATCGCGCGTCAAATCCGCGCCTGGCATCCAACGTGCGGCGGCTTGGTGCAATTCCTGCAAAGGCACAGCAAACGGATCCACGCCCAATTCCGCCATGAACGCATCCCGATAGCTTAAGCGTTCGGCGCTGGCGCAGCCTAATACGACTTGTAGTAATTCATCCATTTCGGCCATTAGATCGTGGTGGTTGAACCCAGGCCGGTACCATTCCAGCAAGGTGAACTCGGGATTATGCCAACGCCCGCATTCCCCGGCGCGAAATGCCTTGGTAATTTGATACAGCGGCCCGTAGCCCACAGCCACCAAGCGCTTCATCGCCAGTTCAGGCGAGGCTTGTAAATAACGTGGAGGAGATACGGGTACAGTAAATGGTACAATATGCCTTTCTGGCGCGCACGACTGCGCCAGCAACGGCGTTTCCACCTCCAGCACGCCACGCTGAAAAAAAAACTCACGAATTTGCCGTAGCAGGCGGGCGCGCAAGTGCAGCATGTCTCGGCTGGCCACCGGACGCCATTCCAATTTGTCTGATTCCATGAAACAATCCACCATAAAAAATGTATAAAATTCGCTTTTCATCAACGGTCATTGCCATGCGTAGCAAGAAAAAGCATCCCTACTCGTATGATTACCAGCCCATGGTATTTGGCGTCTTGTTGTTGATGGTCATGGCCATGGTGGCAACGGGCACGCTATTTTTCACTCACTGGCAGGACGAGCTTGTACACCCGGTGGATAGCGTTGAAACCGAGGGGGGGATACTCATTCAGCAATTGGATTACCCCGATTGGTTTCTTAATTCTTCCTTGAACCTGGCTAAGGATTTAGAAACTGCCCAAAACAACGGTAAAAAAGGGTTAATTATCTATTTTGGTCGTGAAAGCTGCGCTTGCTGTGAAGTCATGATGCAAGTGAATTTGCATGATACGGCTATCGCCAGCTATCTCCAAGATTCATTTGAAATTATTGCTATTGACGCCATGGGCGAAAATCTGGTTTCCACCTTTGCAGGCGATGTGATGCCTGAAGCGCGTTTCGCCCGCGAGCACCAGGCAGACGCCACGCCGTCCATGTTGTTTTACGATTTGCAGGGCAACTTGATGTTTCACTTGTTGGGCTACCAACCGCCCTACGAATTCCGTGCAGCGCTGGATTATGTCATCAGCGGCGAATACCGTAACATTACCTTTAATCAGTATCTATCGCAACTGGAGCGACCCGCGCTGTTTAGCGAATTTGATTTGCACACGCATGATTTGTTCATCCGCCCGCCCTATCTGCTGGATCGCAGCCAACACGCGGGCGAGCGTCCTTTGGCAGTATTTTTTGAAACCGGCAATTGCCCGGGTTGTGATTTACTGCACAACCGCCTGCTCAGCACGCCCGCCATTGTTGATGAGCTACGGAAAATGGATGTAGTGCAACTGGACATCACCGAAAATACGCCGGTGGTGACACCTTCCGGCCTAGCCACTACCGCTGCGGCTTGGGCGGAGGAATTGGGAGTACACTATGCGCCTACACTGGTATTTTTCAGTCGCAATGGTTCTAAAATCAGCAGTATTGCTTCCATTGCCCAGTGGGGGCATTTGCCACGCTATCTAAAATACGTGGTCAATGGCGTATACCGCAATCCGAACCAGGCCGAATAGCCGCTACACATCGCATGAACTTGCCTGTGCATCAAAAAATCAAGGAATTACCAGAAGATCAACGGCCTAGGGAAAAATTGCTGGCGCATGGCCCGCAAGCCTTGGCGGATGAAGAGTTGCTGGCGATTTTTTTGCGCACTGGCATTAAAGGCAAATCGGTTTTGCATCTCGCCCAGGAGCTATTGGCGGCGCTGGGCGGCCTACACGGCCTTTTCACCAGCCACCTGGCTGAATTTGAACAATTTCCCGGCATGGGGCCTGCCAAATATGCCCAAGTACACGCGGTGCTGGAATTGGCGCGTCGTTATTTGCAAAGCCGGATTGTGCGCGGCGAAACGCTCACTTCGCCAGATCAAGTACGAGAATATCTGGCCCTGAAGCTACGCCATTTAGAACATGAAGTGTTTGCGTGCATTTTTTTGGACAACCGTCACCGCGTGATCGAGTATGAGGAGTTATTCATTGGCACGATAGACGCGACCAGCGTGTATCCCCGTGAAATTCTTAAACGCGCATTGCATCACAATGCAGCGGCTATCATTTTTGCGCACAATCATCCCTCGGGCGTAGCAGAACCCAGCCAGACGGACATCCATCTCACCGACCGGCTGAAAAAAGCGTTGGATTTGATTGACGTGCGTGTGTTAGATCATTTGGTCATCGGCGAGAGTGCCGTGTCCTTCCGACAACGCGGATTGCTGTAGCCGTAGTGCTGCACGGTTGCGCATTTCTGAAAAATACATTGAATTTTTTCGGCTTTTTTAATTGATACACTGAAAAATCAGCTTGAAGAACTGCCTGGCGCATCCTCCCTTGCCTGCGCCAGGTAGCAAAAAATATAAAAAACTCCTCCGTGCGGGTGCGTTACCGCAACCGCGCACGGAACTCCTCCTTGTGGTTTGGCGCGTTTTGCATTGCTATTTTTCCTCTTAATACAATAAATTATATATTGCATCCAAGAGAAAATGCGCATTGCCTACCCGGTTATAATTAGAACAATCAGTGTAAACCGAAATGTGGTTTTTTGTCCAGGTTTTTTGTATTTTTTAGGTAAACATCTATAAAAAACCTAAAATACCAGAAGGCAATGGTTTTGCCATACCCATCTGCCGACCGCTATAGGCTTTATTTTATAGGCAGTTACCCAAATCACAACGTTGGATTTAGACACGGTAGATTTTCAATTTACCGGCATGGCTTTAACACACCCGATGGCTTCATGCATTCCCAGGAGTGTAAATTTTGAATAATTCATTAAAATATCGTGATTTACGTGATTTTATCGCATTACTGGAAACGCGCGGCGAATTAAAGCGCGTGGCCATGGCAGTGGACCCAGAGTTAGAAATTACGGCCATTTGCGACCGTGTGTTGCGGGCGGGCGGGCCAGCGTTGTTGTTTGAACGGCCTAAGCGCTCAGCGATTCCCTTGCTGGGCAATTTGTTTGGCACACCGCAACGGGTGGCATTAGGTATGGGCCGCGAATCGGTGGCAGCCTTACGCCAAGTAGGTGAATTATTGGCGTTTTTGAAAGAACCTGAGCCGCCCAAGGGATGGCGTGATGCCGTGGCCGCCTGGCCGCTGTTTCGGCAAGTGCTACACATGCCCACGCGCACGATTCGCCGCCCAGTGTGTCGGCAAAATGTGGTGGAACACAGCGAGGTGGATTTGTCCAAACTACCCTTGCAAACCTGCTGGCCAGAGGACGCTGGGCCGCTGATTACTTGGGGATTAACCATCACGCGCGGGCCACGCAAACCGCGCCAAAATTTAGGCATTTACCGCCAACAAGTGATTGGCCGCAACCGCGTCATCATGCGCTGGCTGTCGCATCGCGGCGGCGCATTGGATTTCCGCGATTGGCAACAAACCCATCCAGGCCAGCCTTTTCCCGTGGCCGTGGCATTGGGTGCCGACCCTGCGACATTGCTGGCAGCGGTTACGCCCGTGCCGGATACGCTTTCGGAATACGCCTTTGCCGGATTATTGCGCGGCAGCCGCAGCCGCGTAGCACCCTCTATCCATGCTGGATTGCAAGTGCCTGCCAATGCTGAAATTTTGCTAGAAGGTTTTATTTATCCCAACGACAGCGCGCCAGAAGGCCCATTCGGCGATCACACTGGCTATTACAATGAAGTGGATCAATTTCCAGTATTTACCGTGGAACGCATGAGTTTCCGCAACAATCCCATATACCACAGCACCTATACCGGCAGACCGCCCGATGAACCCGCAATATTGGGGGTGGCGCTCAATGAGGTGTTCGTGCCAATTTTACAAAAGCAATTTCCAGAAATTATTGATTTTTATTTGCCACCCGAGGGCTGCTCCTACCGCTTGGCAGTGGTTAGCATACGCAAACAGTACCCCGGCCATGCCAAGCGCGTGATGTTCGGCATTTGGTCTTATTTGCGCCAATTCATGTATACCAAATTTATTATTGTCACAGACGAAGATATTAACGCCCGCGATTGGCATGACGTAATTTGGGCCGTCACCACACGCATGGACCCCGTGCGCGATACGGTGTTGCTGGAAAATACGCCGATTGATTATTTAGATTTCGCCTCGCCCGTCTCCGGCCTGGGCGGCAAAATGGGCCTAGACGCCACGCACAAATGGCCAGGCGAGACCCAACGCGAATGGGGACGCCCCATTGCCATGCGGCCCGAGGTTAATGCGCGCGTCAATGCCATTTGGGCGGAATTGGGGATTTAGTGGCAGCCCAATCACAGCTTCGTCTTTATCAAAGAAAGACCTGTGGATACGCACGTTCCATAATGCCCGCCACTGGTTTTAACCGCCCAATAGCCTAACATCACGACACTATGGCGTAAGCCGAGTGCAAAGATTTTGCCCATAATCCAAGGCTAAAGTCTCTTCAGGCAAATTGCTGACGCATTGCCACTTGATCTGGCTGCCACCCATAACGCTTTGTTGCGTCAGGACAAGATAATGCCCACTGCCGAAAAATTCGCTTAATTCAATGCGCAACGCACCATCTGGCAATATTTTTACATGCTTGATATAGTTGCCATCCGTCATTTCCCCGGCTTGCAAGCCCAACTGGCTGAAGTTTTCCGGTTGTTTGCCGATTTCCACATAATAACTTGCAATAGCGGTCTTCAGCGGCACAACCAGTGCCAAAACGTTAGCCAGTGCTGCACGTTGGACGTATACCTGAGGCGAAGATTGGCCTATATACCCCGGCATCTGCGGTTGAGCAGTTTGTGCAGATTTGTACTTCAGCCACCCGATTATCCCGCCAACACTTATAGTCAACAGCACTGCGCCTGCCAGCCAAAACCAGCGCGTTCGCCATGTTAGCCTATACGCCCGGATGGTTTCATAAGCGATAGCTTCGATTTGCTGGCGGGGCAAATGGCTGACTTGTGCCAGGGCATCAATGTGATCGCTGAGTTTTTCGCTGTAGCGCCGGAAATCCTGTTGCTTGCCTTCCTGCATAAAAACCCGGCGAGTAATTTCGTCTAACACGTTATTGTCAGCCATGATGTCAATGCTCCTTAAATTGGGATATTATGCATTTTTTAGGCTTATGATATATTTTTTCATGGCGGAAGGCGAAAATTTCAGATTATTCATCAAAACCAAACTCAACAACGGACTCTTGCCCGGTGCGCTCAAATTACAGCGCGTAGCTTATACAACGGGAAATGAAGCGTTCGAGCGTTTTTTCATAGGGTTATTTCGTTATTATTTTCAGCATGTTGTTCAAATCGTACTGGTTAAGCATGTTTCCGAATTGAATGAATAAACAATGAGCGAATTATGCCAAGCTTGCGGACTGTGCTGTCAGGGCATTTTGTTTGACTATGGCCATGTTTTTACGCATGAAATTGAGCAAAACACCGAGCATTGGCAGCGCGCCGGAGTGGATTGGTATGAAGTGGATGGCGAATTCCGTTTTCGCCTGCCCTGCCTCGCGCATGACCGCGATGGGCGATGCAGTTGTTACGCCGTGCGCCCGCAGGTTTGCGCCGGGTTTCATTGCCGCTTGCTCATGCGCCATCAATCCGGCGAACTGCCTGCAACGGAAGCACTGCGTATCATTGATCGCATGGCTCGCCTATGCGCTGGACTGCGGCAACAGTTGCAAACGCAGTCTTGCGTTGCGGCCAACGCGCCATTTCATGAACAATTGCGCCAATTTCGTGAATGGTACGCTGCCGCAGATTCCGCGCAACGCGCGCCCGTGAGCCATTGCATGGCGCAACAGCGCGCGCTGATTTTATTGTTTGAGGCATATTTTTATGTGGAAAAATAAAATATTGGCAAATTTAACAAGAGCCAGCACAACCGCCTTCTGGTTGATCATCGCCATCCACCTGTTGGCCTTGCCTGCGCAGGCGTATGAAGTGGCTGCCGCATTAGACCGCAATCCCATTGGTGAGCAGGAAAGCGTGGTATTGCGCCTAAGCGTACAGGAACAGGTGCAAGATGAACCTGACCTTACGCCGTTGCAACAGGATTTTGATTTGGCTGGCACGCAACGCGGTACACAGATGAGTATGATCAATGGTGTCAGCCAGACATCTACCACCTGGCAAGTTACGTTATATCCCAAACGTGCGGGCGATTTAGTGATTCCGCCCATTACCGTGGGCCAGTCTGCCAGCAAGGCATTGGTGCTCACGGTGCGGCCCGCTGCCCAAACGCAGGCGGGCGGACAGCCGGAGCGGTTATTTTTCCGTGCCGAAATCGAACCCACGCACGGGCTGGTGCAAGCGCAAATGACGTTGCGCCTGCGCTTATACACTCGCGTCAACATCAGCCGTTATCAATGGCCTGAAGTCAAGATTCCCGAAGCATCATTGCATCCGCTGGGCGAGCCGCGCCAATTCGACACCACGCTGGATGGCCAACGTTATGCGGTACTGGAGCAAGCCTACGCGCTGTTTCCCGAGCGCAGCGGCACGTTAGAAATTCCAGCGTTTACCCTGGCCGTGGACGCGCAATTAGACCCACAAGCGCGCTCGCGCTCGTTGCTGGATGATTTTTTTTCCTCGCGCGGCCAAGTGGTGCGCTTGCGCAGTCAGGCCGCGCAATTTGAAATCCGCGCCATTCCGGCGGAATTTAACGGCCCGTGGTGGCTGCCTGCCGAGCAAGTCACGCTGACTGAATCCTGGCCGCAAGACCCGCCCCAATTTAAGGTGGACGAACCCATCACGCGCACAGTGGAATTGCGCGCTGTGGGCGTAACCGACGCGCAACTGCCCGCTTTGCCGGTCAGTGAAGTGGAAGGCATTAAA
>DYPE01000144.1 GCA_020720085.1 Dichelobacter nodosus
TCGAAGTATTGCCCTGGGCTGCTATGGATTTCGCCCCTCTGGGGCTGAAAATAAAGATGTGTAGATACCTTTGCCGCAAGAGAACGAATAACGTTATAAAAAGCTTAGTTTGTGAGCGGCTGAAGTATAAGTCATGTTTGTCATGTGCGCTATTTAGCGTATTTTTCACAAAATAGATTTTCGCTGTTCCTTAAGGAATTTCCGATATGGCTCCTCTAGTATTCTTATTATTCGGTGGTGCTGCTGTGTTAGGCGCAGTCACTGCCAGCCGCATAGACAAAAAAACCAAAACTGACTTAACTCTCAAAGACAAAGTGCTGTCAGACGTTCTGCCGGAAAAATTCGATGTACGCACCCTGTTCTCCGATCTTAAAAAAGCCATCACAGGCAGCGAGCGCGAACAACAGCAGATGAGCATTGATCCCGGACTTGGCGAACAAAGAAAGCAGTTAGCGGTATCGGCTAAGCGCAATATGTTACTGTTTATTGCAACAACCGGAACCGCTTTACTGGGAACCGTTTTTCCGGTGTTTAATGTAGTGGCCATCGCAGCAATTTTCTATTTGATGCGCGATGTGTTTCTATTTGTCTGGCAAGACTGGAAACGCGGGCAGTATTTGAATGTGTACATGATTGTTGTGTTCCTGATGCTGGGGATGATATTGACCAATAACATTATTTTGGCCGCTATCTGGGGAGTGCTCGGCAATTTAATGCTCAACATTATTAAACGCGCCGAATCCAGTTCACAAAAGCACCTGATAGATGTTTTCGCCGGTCATCCGCCCAAAGTTTGGATTGAACGTAACGGCATAGAAATAGAAGTTGATTTTGCCGCTTTGTGTAAAGATGATCTGGTGGTCGTCAATTCCGGTGAAACTTTGCCAGTGGACGGCATCATCGAAAGCGGCCAGGCAATCATTGATCAACGCCTACTCACTGGTGAAAGCGAACCGGTGGAACGGATGCCAGGAGAGCGGGTGTACGCCTCGACCCTGCTGCTTTCTGGGCGTATCTTAGTGCGCCTGGAAGCGGCAGGCCATGAAACAGTGGCCGCCAATATCGGCGCAATCCTCAATCGCACGGAAAACTATACCGCGAACATGACCGCACGCGCCCATAAAATATCCAATCGCCTGCTGCCGATAGAATTGACCGCCACTGCCGTGACCTTGGCAGTGCTCGGTCCTACCCCGGCGCTTGCCGTGCTGTGGTCTAACCTGGGCACCAGCATGATGATGCTGGGGCCGCTTAGCGTGCTTAATTACCTTCAAATTCTTTCCCGTCATACGATATTGATCAAGGACGGGCGGGTATTGGAATCGCTACGCGAAATTGACACGGTCGTGTTCGACAAAACCGGCACCTTAACCCTGGAGCAACCTACCCTGGTCGGAATTCACTGCTTTGATGAGCCAAACGAATCCATCTTGCTCAGCCATGCCGCTGCCGCCGAATACCGCCAGCCCCACCCGGTAGCCCGCGCCATCCTCAGCGCTGCCAAAGCGCGAAATCTGACTTTACCCGCCATTGACGATGCAAGCTACTCAGCCGGGTACGGCATTCAGGTGATGGTCGAAAAACGTATTGTGAGAGTGGGCAGTGCCCGCTTTATAGAACGCGAAGGCATTGTTTTACCTAGCGATCATGAGACCATCCGACGTGAAGCGGAAAACAAGGGTAATTCACTGGTATACGTGGCGTTGGACGATAGTCTTGGCGGTATTCTGGAACTGGCCCCGACTTTGCGCCCAGAAACCACTGAAATTATTGAATTTTTGCACCAACGTGGCATTAAAACCTGCATTATCTCCGGTGATCGTGAACAACCAACACGGGCCATGGCGGAACAACTGGGCATTGACGAATATTTTGCCGAAACCCTGCCCGAACATAAGGCCGAACACGTAAAACGACTGCGCGAAGAAGGCAGATTTGTGTGCTTTATTGGCGACGGCATCAACGACGCCATTGCCCTCAAATCAGCGCAAATCTCCATCTCACTCAAGGGAGCGACCAGCGCGGCCACAGATACCGCGCAAATCGTTTTAATGGACGGTACGCTTCAGTCTCTCAAACAGTTGTTCTACGTGACGGACGAATTCGAAGAGACCATGCGTAGAAACTTTCTGTGGAGTGTGATACCGGGCAGTATCAATATTGGCGCGGTGTATCTGCTGCATTTTGGTATCGCGGCGAGCATGGGACTGTTTTACGGCGCATATTTTATCAGTATCGGCAACACCTTATGGCCCTTGATAAAGCATCAGAAAGAATTGGAGGGGCAAGAGGAAATCCAACACTCTCAAGGTGAGGGTTTTGCTTAGTCGCCATTTAAGGCTTCCTCAACAGGCGCGTCGCTACATTAAGAAAAAACCGTTAATGACAACCTGGGTGATTTTTATGCACATCGCCAATCCCATCTATGATAGTGTTTTCAAATTTTTACTTGAAGATCAAACCAGTGCTGTTTTATTATTGTCTAGTATTATTGGTGAATCGATTGAAAGTTTAGAGTTTCTCCCGCAAGAGAATATTGTGCAATTAGAACGCCGTGCTTTAACGGTGTATCGTTTAGACTTTGCTGCTAAAATCAAAACGGAACAGGGTTATAAACAGGTTTTAATTGAAGTTCAAAAAGCCAAATTGCCTTCTGATGTTATGCGTTTTCGCCGTTATTTAGGTGAGCAGTATGCAAAAAAAAGCAATACTTACCTGATTGAATATAATGGTATTCAACAGAAAATTCCATTGCCTATTATTAGCATTTATTTCTTGGGTTATTCGTTAGAAAAGATAAAAACACCAATAATTAAAGTTAATCGCCGTTACTATGATTTAGTCAATCAAGAAGAAATCCAGCAAACTGAGGCTTTTATTGAAAGCCTTACGCATGATAGTTATGTAATTCAAATTGCTGAACTGCATCAAGCACATCGCAATGAACTAGAACAGTTGTTATTAATTTTTGCTCAGCATCAGCAGTTAGCAACGGATGAGCATATTTTGGAGATTGATGAACAAAGTTATCCTGAGAAATATCGTCCGTTGATGCGTCGTTTACAGCAAGCTGCACAAGAACCTGATGTAAGAAAAACGATGGATGCTGAAGATGAAATTTTGCAGGATTTGCAGGCGATGGAGCAAGTGATCGCTGACAAAGATCAACTATTAGCTGCACAAGCTAAACTCATTGCAGAATTAAAGCAGCAGCTTAAACAGGATTTTTAAATACTTCCCCCCAAAAAAAACACGCCTTTATCATTTTCTGTTGATAATCAAATAGCCGCACTGCCATTATCTACGCACTCTGTTTCGTTTTATCGGCGTATGCGTAAGTCCTATACAATAGAAGTAGGAGGCGCACATCAGTGCCGATTTAAAAATAATAAAAAAATTCAGGCGCTTAACTTGCGCTTAACTTGTTTGAGAGCACATACAATCCGGTGCCATGTCAAAAATTGGCTCGCACGCGGGAAGGTTCGTGGCCAAGCACGTAGATGGCCTTCCCCCGTGCGTAACGGCGGCTATCAGCAGCCAATGCCAAAGGTAATCACCACCTTGCGCACTTGCTTATCTGGCCAGGCCAGCCAGCCCAATTCCTCTGGCTTTTCCACGCGGATTTCCTCGCAATGCGCGTCGTTGGGGCGCAGGATACGCTTTAACGTTTCATCCAGGCGGGCGCGCAGCACGGCTTCGCTCAACGGTGTGGGGAACAGCCGTGCAGGCACGTAAAACGTGGCTTGCGTGGGCCAAATTTCCCCCACATCCTGCCATTCGTAGTTGACCGCCATGAACTGGGTGTAGGCTTCTGGGAAAATTTCAGTAATATTTTTCATTACTTTTTCAACGCATTGCAGCACTTGCGCCTGCGGTTTGGCTTGTGATTGCTGGGAGGCTAGAAACTCAGTGTCGTACACTTGTAGCAATTCAGCCAGCGCGGCGGAAAATTCCGCAGCCGTGCCGTCAATGGTGCGGCGCATCCAAAAACTGACCGCACTGGCCACTTCGTAACCGTCATACCCCTGTTCATGCAGTTTTTCGTAGTAAAAATAATTGCGATCAAAGCGTTCCGCTTCTTTGGCTTTCATGAATGCTTGGTATGCGTTGAGTTCTGCTGAAAGATAGGCAGGATCGGCCAATAAACGTTGATAAACCACGTAAAATGAACGAGCGCGCTGGCGTAGGTACTGGTCATACCACGGTTGTGTAACCGCACGCAAGGCGCTGTCTTGCTTGCCTGGAACCATATGTTCGCGCAACCATTTGACGAATTCTGGGCGATAATGGCCAAATTCGTACTTGGCGGTCAGATTTAGTTTATCCTGGCTATGTGGCCCAGACGCAAACGCGGGCTGGCCCGCCAAGCGCACCAACGCGGCATAATCTAACTTTGCCTTGGCATGGCAATAAAATCCGCGAATGCCGCGATCCGGTAGCCACGTGTGTTCATCCGGGCATTCTGCGCGCAGGGGAGTAAATAACGTGTTCAACGCCTGCCAAGCCGCCACAATAGGATTCGGCGGTGGTGTGGCAGCAGTGGCCTGCCACAGGATACCTAACAGGGCAAGCAGCATACACAGCACGGTCAATTTACGCATACTAAAGTCTCCATTACAAAAATCTCCATTACCAAAGTTAAAAAAATATTTTTCTAGCAGCAGGTTGCGTCGTATTCTATTGATAGCCCATGCGCAGGAATGCCTAGGTGCACGGTTCGCGGGCGAACCTGGCGCGCATTTTACCATTCTAAACCAGTGTTCTTGCGACACGATTTGGAAAGTCTAGCAATTCGGCGTAATGTATCCGTTTTTCGTTCAAATACCAACCTGTTTTTATCACTACGCAACCAGTGTTAGGGAGTATCCTGCGTTGATTCATGAGGAAGATTTTATACAAAGCATTGCCGATGCCTTGCAATGGATTTCATATACCCATCCGTCTGATTTTATTCATGCCATGCACCAAGCGTACTTGCGTGAGCCATCCCCAGCCGCGCAAGACGCCATGGCGCAGATTTTGGCCAATTCGCGTTTGAGCGCGCTGCGTCAACGCCCAATTTGCCAGGATACTGGCATTGTTGTCGCGTTTTTGAAAATAGGTATGCACGTGCATTGGCAGACAAAGCAAAGCCTACAAGCAATGGTGGACGAGGGCGTGCACCGCGCCTACGGCTCGCCCACCAATGTGCTGCGCGCGTCGATATTGGCTGAACCCGCGCATTCGCGGCGCAATACGGGCGATAATACCCCGGCTGTGGTGCATGTAGAAATGGTGGCGGGTGACACGGTAGAAGTGAAAATTGCAGCCAAAGGCGGCGGATCAGAAAATAAATCGCGCTTTACCGTGCTGAATCCCAGCGACAGCGTGGAAGATTGGGTGGTCAACACGGTGGCGGGTTTGGGTGCGGGCTGGTGTCCGCCTGGTATTGTCGGCATAGGTATGGGCGGCACGGCGGAAAAAGCCATGCTGCTGGCCAAGGAATCCCTGCTTGCGCCCGTGGATTTAGCGGATTTACAACAACGTGGCGCAACGACTGAACTCGAAGCCATGCGCCTGCGCCTGGCAGATAGAATTAATGCCCTGGGCATAGGCGCGCAAGGGCTGGGTGGGGTTACTACCGTACTGGACGTAAAAATTTTGGAGTATCCCACCCATGCCGCGTCGTTGCCCGTGGCCTTGTGTTGTAACTGTGCTGCCACCCGCCATGCCCATTTTGTGCTAGATGGCAGTGGGCCAGCGCATTTTCCGCCGTCGGCAAGCGCGCCCATGCCACAAGTGGATTGGCGGCCCGATCCAAACTCGCGGCGGGTGAACCTAGACACCTTAACTCCAGAACAAGCTTGGCAATGGCGCGCAGGCGAACATTTATTGCTTAGCGGCAAGCTCATCACCGCACGCGATGCCGCACACCGGCGCTTGGCCGAGGCGTTGCAAAACCGGCGATCCTTGCCGCAAGGCGTGGATTTAACCAATCGCTTGATTTATTACGTAGGCCCGGTAGACCCTGTGGCAGGGGAAGTGATAGGCCCAGCCGGGCCAACTACGGCCACACGCATGGACAAATTCACTGAAGTGTTATTCGCCCACACCGGCGTACTTGGCATGATCGGCAAGGCAGAGCGCGGCCCAGCCGCATTGGAATCCTTACGCGCCTACCGTGGCGTGTATTTAGTGGCGGTGGGCGGTGCTGCGGGCTTGGTGTCGCAAACCGTGCGTGCTTGTCGCGTACTTGCTTGGCCTGATTTAGGCATGGAAGCCATCCATGAGTTTGTCGTGCAGGACATGCCCGTCACCGTGGCGGTAGACAGCCAAGGCAACAATCTTCACGTGCAAGGCCCGCTGGCTTGGCAACATCGCGCAGAGAGCTAACCTGGTCATGCACCACGTCCTTCAATCGATGGCACGGGAACTGCTTGTTGCTAACAGTGTCGCTGCCGGTTGCAATTCTCGCACGCTATATTTTATAACACGGGGATTGTAAACCGTGTGAACAGCCACATGCTTATACTTGTTTTTAATTCATTTAGGAGGCATTATGAAATTATCAAAATTAGGTTGGATTGGCCTCGCAGTAGGCATTGGTTTTAGCGGTGTATCCTATGCCGAGGATGACCGGTATTTTATTACCAACCAAAGCGGTGTAACGATTGACGAATTATATATCGCTGCATCTTCAACAAAGAGTTGGGGCAATGATGTGCTAGGCAAAGATACCATGCCCAATGGCGAAACTGGGGAAATCGTTTTCCACCCCGAAGATCAGCGTTGCGATTGGGATGTGGCTATTAAAGATACCAATGGACAAGAACTGGAATGGGACAATATTGATTTATGCAAATATACCAAAATCGTCTTAAAGCCAGGCGGCGTGGTAGAACTGCAATAAGTCAAATACCAGCTAGCGTATTTTTTATGGAGATTGGTCAGCATTATTTTCGCTGAAATTAGCGAATGACCTTTTTTTATTTAAAAAATGCTCTACTAGCAGTCAATTTGTGGGTAAAAATATGATGCATTGCCACATGATTTGTGATATAAATATTATCGTCAATACAAGTGGCATCGTTATTTTATGAATCACGGTTATTTGTTAACCATGATTTTTTTGAAACTTTAATTGTTAGGAGATGTTGTATGTCAACGAAGTTCAATGCGATTCTTTCTGCTGCATTATTGGTAGCGTATGCTTCTCTGCAAGCCGCTGATCCTGCACCAGCCGCTGGCACGGGTACGGCAGCAGCAGCAGCACCTGCTGCGGCACCAGCCCCAGCAGCAGCACCTGCTGCGGCACCAGCTCCAGCAGCAGCGCCTGCTGCGGCACCAGCTCCGGCAGCAGCACCAGCTCCGGCAGCAGCACCTGCTGCGGCACCAGCTCCGGCAGCAGCACCTG
>DYPE01000015.1 GCA_020720085.1 Dichelobacter nodosus
AAAAAAACCTGCCAAGTCTTTTTTAGACTTGGCAGGTTTGGTGTGGTAAAACAGCACATCGGGCATTGCTGATCAAGCGGTGGGGTGGATCGTTGCAAAAAAAAAGGGGGTTTAATACTCCCCAGCATATTCGCCGGACATAAAATTCTCAAACCGGGTGTATTGGCCGAGGAACGCTAAACGTACCATGCCCGTTGGTCCATTGCGTTGTTTGGCAATATTAATTTCCGCAGAGCCTTTATCTTCGCTTTCTTCGTTGTACACCTCGTCGCGATAGATAAATACAATTAAATCTGCATCTTGCTCGATACTACCGCTTTCACGCAAATCGGACATTACCGGGCGTTTATTGGGACGTTGTTCCAGCCCCCGGTTTAATTGCGAAAGGGCGATGACCGGCACCTGCATTTCTTTAGCCAACGCTTTTAACGAGCGCGAAATTTCCGCCACTTCATTTGTGCGATTTTCTTTGCTGCCGGGAATTTGCATGAGCTGCAAATAATCCAATACAATCAAATCCACACCGCCACGCTCGCGTACTAAGCGGCGCGTGCGTGCGCGCACTTCAGTTGGGCTAAGCGCGGGCGAGTCATCAATGTACAACGGTACTTCGCTGAGTAGGCTAATGGCTGAGGTTAATTTTGGCCAGTCATCTTCTTCCAGTTTACCGGTACGTACTTTATGCTGGTCAATTCGTCCTAACGATGCCATCAAGCGCATGGCCAGTTGTTCGCCAGGCATTTCCATGCTGAACACGGCCACGATTTTTTTTTCTGAAATCGCTACATGTTCCGCAATATTCATGGCAAACGAAGTTTTGCCCATGGAGGGCCGTCCGGCGACGATGATTAAGTCTGAACGCTGTAAACCTGAAGTTTTGGCGTCAAAATCCGCAAAACCAGTGGAAATGCCAGTGATGGCCGCTTCCTGGTGGAACAGTTCGTCGATTCTGTCCACTGCATTAACCAAGTATTCTTTGATTGGTACAAAATTGCCCCGGCGTGATTGTTGCTCGGCAATGGCGAATACTTTTTGTTCTGCTTCATCTAACAACTCGCCTGTGGTGCGGCCTTGCGGCTGATACGCGCTATTGGCAATTTCTGTCCCCACTTTGGCCAATTGCCGTAATACCGAGCGCTGGCGGACGATACCCGCGTAGGTGGTGATATTGGCGGCGCTAGGCGTGTTTTTCGCCAGCAGCCCCAAATATGCTAGGCCACCACATTCCTCCAACTGATTCTTGATTTTCAGCCGATCCGCCAACGTAATGACATCGCAAGGCTTATTGTCTTCTGCCAGTGTTTTGATGGCTTGAAAAATGAGTTGATGTTCTAGGCGATAGAAATCTTTTTCATGCAGATGCTCGGCAATTTGAATCCAAGCATCATTGTCCAGCATTAAACCGCCTAATACAGATTGTTCGGCTTCAATGGCGTGAGGGGGGACTTTTATATCATCTTCCATAGCAGGCTAATAGAAAAAAGGCGAAAAAAAAGCTCATTTTCTATAAAAATAAAAAATGAGCATTGGGGAAGAATGGTTTGTGCGCTACGTGTTCAAACGAAGCCGCAGGGCATTATGCCTCAGCAATGATGTCTACTTTTAACGTGGCATCCACGTCAGCGTGTAAACGCACTTTGATTTTATATTCACCCACTTGGCGAATTGGGCCTTCTGGCAATAAAATCTCCCGCTTGGCCAATTCCAGTCCCATGGCGTTGGCGGCCTCAGCAATGTCAGTAGGCGATACCGAGCCAAACAGTTTGCCTTCGCCACCAGGCGCTGTTTTGCGCTCAATAACCAGCGTGGCTTCTTCGATTTGCTCCGCACGGCGTTGTGCCTTGGCCAAATATTCCTCTTGGGCACGCTCTAACTCAGCGCGCCGGGCTTCAAACCGCGCAAGATTTTCCTTGGTAGCAGGTGCGGCCTTGCCTTGGGGGATAAGGAAGTTGCGGCCATAGCCGGGGCGAACCTGGACTTTTTCACCCAACCCGCCTAAATGCTTTACTTTTTCTAATAATACCAATTCCATGTGGTGCTCCTAATTAGGTCTGTTGGGAATCGGAATACGGCAAGAGCGCCAAAAAGCGGGCACGTTTAATGGCTGTGGCCAATTGCCGTTGGTATTTGGCCTTAGTTCCTGTAATCCGGCTAGGCACGATTTTGCCTGTTTCTGAAATGTAACTTTTCAGAATGGCGATGTCTTTATAATCAATTTGTTCTACTTTTTCAGCAGTAAAGCGGCAAAATTTTTTGCGACGGAAATAACGCGACATTACAATTCTCCTGGCGTTCTTGGTTAGCTTTGTTCTGGCGCATATTCGCCATGATCCGCTTCAATGGCGCGGCTCTTGTCATCCGTGTCTTCAGCGCTAGGGTTTTCTTCTTCGTAGGTATCCCCATCGTCTGTGCTGGGGCCTTGTTCATCCTTGGCGCGCAACATAATGGAAGGTTCGGTGACAGCCTTTTTGCAGATGATGACTAAATTACGGATTACCGCATCATTAAAGCGGAACGAGGTAACCAATTCATTCAGTGTGGCTACGTCGCACTCAATATTCATCAGCACATAGTGCGCTTTATGAATTTTATTAATAGGATAGGCCAACTGCCGACGCCCCCAATCTTCCAGGCGATGAACCCGGCCATTGGCAGCAGTTACCATGCCGCTGTAGCGCTCCATCATGGGAGATACTTGGTCACTTTGATCGGGATGTACTAAAAAAACCACTTCATAATGCTTCATAACACTCCTTTCGGCTTGTAAAAGCTGCGATTAGGCAGCAAGGAGAGGCAGCGGGTTTTGCAAATTTCCTAGAATGGATTGATTTTAGCGCCGCCATGGAAAAATCGATAATTATATCCATTATTTTATGGGTAAGCAATGATGACACGATTGATCCAGCAGTTTTTAATTTGAAACCACAAGGTAGCAACCTTGTGGCCAAAATGGCCTTGCATTGAGAGTTGCTGCAAAAAAAAGCGTAATCACTTGAAGCAACGCAGGTTTTTGATGCCTGTGAGTCTGCTAGAGAAGAGAAATTGGTGCCCTGAACAGGAATTGAACCTGTGGCCTTCCCCTTAGGAGGGGGACGCTCTATCCCCTGAGCTACCAGGGCGGAGGAATGGGGCAATGCAGGTTGTAAAGAGGTGAATGATTGACTGGTGGCCATATCCAGCACGATTGCCGTCATCTGGCGGTTTGGCTGGATTGGTGGAGCCGAGGAGGATCGAACTCCCGACCTTCGCATTGCGAACGCGACGCTCTCCCAGCTGAGCTACGGCCCCGTTTGATTTATAAAGGCAATAGTTTACACCGTACGCGCCAAATTGGCTAGATCAGAATTTGCACGCAAGGCGTACAGGCATTCTTGGCAGTTGTTTTCTGTTCGCACCAACGCTCAAGCTTGCGCTCAAGCGTTGGATTTATGTCTATGCTACACCTGCGGATGGGTGCGTTGTGCCAGGGTAAAAATTTTATTCAGCGCATGAATGTATGCCTTGGCAGAAGCAATAATAATATCGGTATCCGCGCCTTGGCCGGTGATGATGCGCCCGTCCAATTCCAGCCGCACGCTGACCTCGCCTTGCGCGTCGGTGCCGTTGGTAACATTTTGTACTGAATATAATTGCAAGGCGCAACCAGTATTTAACAGCGCTTCAATGGCATTGTAGGTGGCGTCCACCGGGCCGCTGCCATGCGCGTCGATGCTGCGTTCTTGCTCATCAATGCGCAAGGTGATGTGGGCGTGCGGCGTTTCGCCAGTTTCCGAGCATACTTTCAATGCCACCAGCTTAAACCGCTCGCCTGCGGTGGCCAACGCATCGGTGATCAGTGCTTGCAAATCCTCGTCGTAAATTTCGTGTTTTTTATCCGCCAATTCCTTGAAACGCAAGAACGTTACGTTCAATTCTTCCTCGGATTGAAATTCTATACCCAATTCCTTGAGCCGCTCGCGCAAGGCGTTGCGGCCCGAGTGCTTGCCCAACACCATGCGGTTGGCTTTCCAACCCACGTCTTCGGCGCGCATGATTTCGTAAGTCTCGCGGAATTTGATGACGCCATCTTGGTGAATGCCGGATTCATGGGCAAACGCATTTTCGCCCACCACGGCTTTGTTGGGCTGCACGGGAAAGCCGGTGATGGAGGATACCAAGCGCGAGCAGGTCATAATCTGCGTGGTGTCCAAGCCCACGTTGCATGGGAAAATGTCCTGGCGGGTGCGTACTGCCATAACGATTTCTTCCAACGCGGCATTGCCCGCGCGCTCGCCTAAGCCATTGACCGTACACTCCACTTGTCGCGCGCCGTGCATTACGGCGGACAGGGAATTGGCCACGGCCAAGCCCAAATCATTGTGACAGTGCACGGAAAACACTGCTTGATCGGCATTGGGAATGCGCTGGATCAACTCGCCCACCAGCGCGCCAAAGCGGTCGGGCAAGTTATATCCCACGGTGTCAGGAATATTAATTGTGCCCGCGCCTGCGCGGATGACTGCTTCAATGACGCGGCACAAAAAGTCCACATCCGAGCGGCCCGCGTCCTCTGGCGAAAATTCCACATCATCGGTGAATTGGCGCGCATACTGCACCGCGCGCACGGCCTGCGCCACTACCTGATCCGGCGTCATGCGCAGTTTTTTCTCCATGTGAATCGGCGAAGTGGCAATAAAGGTATGAATGCGAAAGCGTTCTGCTGGGCGTAATGCTTCGGCAGCGCGGTCAATGTCCGCGTCCAGCGCGCGCGCCAAACCGCACACGGTGCTGTCTTTAATGGCAGCGGCTACCGCTTGCACGGCCTCGAAATCGCCTACGCTGGCAATCGGAAAGCCCGCTTCGATGATGTCCACACGCATTTTTTCCAATGCCTTGGCAATGCGGACCTTTTCTTCGCGGGTCATGGATGCGCCTGGGCTTTGTTCGCCGTCGCGCAAGGTGGTGTCAAAAATAATCAATTTGTTGTTCATGGACGTGCTCCTGCTGTGCGCCGCGCATGAGGCGTGGCGAATGAATCAATTTGCTTTAAGGGAAATGATGGAATTTTTGCGTATTTTCGCCCTCGCCAGGGCAAGCGTAGCGATTCTGCCCCTTAGGGCAGAAGCAACGGAAGCAGCAGGAAAAAAGCGCACAAGCCAACGCTGGCAGTGGCGCGCCAGGCTGTGCTTGTCAACAACGGGGAAAATGCAGATTGGGTATTCATACGCGCCACTTTTGCTATGCGGAGGAATTTCTTTCACTATACCGTCTTCGCCATGCCTTTACAAGGGGCAGATCGCGCCTGTATTATCCCACACCCAATCGCTATTTCGGCAAAGGACAGCCCAACCGTGCAGCACTTCTTCTCCATGCAACCGCCAAACCCCAGTCCCAACGCTGCGGATAACGAATGGGATGCGTATTGGATGCGCCAAGCGCTGGCCTTGGCGGAGCTGGCGGGCGCGTGTAATGAAGTGCCGGTGGGCGCGGTATTGGTGCGTGATCAACAAGTTATCGGGCAGGGCTGGAACCAGCCTATTCTGGCTCACGACCCCAGCGCGCACGCGGAAATTTTGGCGTTGCGCGCCGCTGGCCGTGCTGTGGGCAATTATCGTTTGCCGGGCAGTGTGCTGTACGTAACGCTGGAGCCGTGCCCGATGTGCGCGGGCGCGCTGATCCACGCCCGTGTGCAACGGCTGGTATTTGCTGCCGCTGATCCGCGCACGGGTGCGGCGGGCAGTGTGTATTCTTTATTACAAGACCCGCGCCACAATCACGCGGTGGCGATCACCAGCGGCGTGCTGGCGCAACCGTGCGGCGCGCTGTTGGCGGAGTTTTTCCAGCGCCGACGCGCTGAGCACAAATTGGCAAAATCAGTTGTGGCTGGCTGACGCTGGCAGCAGGCGGGAGAGCACCACTTGGCGCAGAGCGTCCGCCAGTTGTTGGCTGCGCCCTTCAAACGTATTGTCCACGCGGATGCGCCGATCCACGCTGTACAGCACGACACCGCCCACACACTCTGGCGGCGGCATGATGGCGAGGTGTATGGTTTTGGTTGGCGCGATCATGGCGGCAATGGCAGACCAGCGGCTGTGCAGGCGGTGATAATCGCGCGTGTTCACTTCTGCAATTAATTCATCGCGTTCCACAGCCTGCGCTGCTTCGCGCAATAAATGATGAAACAGCGGCAAATAGCGCGTGTCATCATCCAACAGCCCCTGCCAGAGGGAGCGCAATTGGGCCAGTGTGCCGTCCACCAGCGCCCAACGCGCGCGGTCGATTTCCGCTTGCAATTGCAATGTCACGCCCTGCACTGTGCGGTGATACGTGCGATCCGCTACCGTTTGCGCGGCCTTAGCCTCGCGCTCCTGTAATTGGCGCAAACGGGCATGGCACTCCGCCTCGATTTGTGCAGCAGCACGGCGGCCTTGTTCGCGCTGCTCCTCTGCCAACTCCTGCGCGCGGCGCAAAATGGCTTGTTCCAGCGCCTGTGCGGGCGGCACTTCGTGGGATGTCGTAGCAGTCATTCTTGCGCCTCCAATGCCGACGGGCCGAGCACTTTGCGCACCAACGCTTCCACGGGCGGATGATAATCCTGCGGCGTAGCCAAGGATGGAATTTCGATTAAAATTAATGAGCCAGCCCGCTGGCGCGCGTGCGCGTAGCAGCGCCCCAACGCGGGCGGCAGGGTTTGTTGCAAAAACACCAGGGCTTTCTCCTTGCGTTGCAATAACGTGCACAGCATGGCTTCTACTTCAGCGGGCGCAGCGTTGGGAAAAGTTTCAAAGCCGAGCAGCACAAAACCATCCATCAACGCGGCCTCGCCGAACGCCAGCAAACGCATTACATTTTTCCCAGCAACAAAATCGAAACCACCAGCCCATAAATAGCGATGCCCTCAGCCAGGCCAATAAAAATCAGGCTGCGGCCAAACGCTTCGGGTTTTTCCGCCACCACAGCCAGTGCTGCGGCACCTATCGGCCCTACCGCCAAGCCCGCGCCTATGGTAGACGCCGCTGTGGGAATGCCTGCGCCCAAGATGGCCAAGCCCATACCTTCGCTGATGATTTTTGCTTCTTGCGCCACCTCTTGCACGGCCAACGCTTCGCGCGCACCCAACCACAGCAGCACGATTAAGCCGCCGACAAAGGCCAGCAAATTCAGGCCCAGCACAAACTTCATCCGCCCCAACGGGGCAGCCGCGCGAGTTGCCCCGCACTCGTATTGCCAACCGGCAACGACCGTGCCCAGCACCATTGCTGTCATGAGAACCGTAATCCAATACATAGTTTAAGCTCCTGTGTGAAATGGCCGACTACGGCGGTGTTCCCGTCTACGGCGGTGTTCCCGCCCTGGTGCGGCCCGCCACAATTTTTTATTATAACGCCTTTTGCGCACCAACGGCGCATGGGAGATAAACAACCAGCAATTCCCAATTTAAGACCATGAGATTAATATGGATATGACTTGCATGCCCAGAAAACATGCCGTTATTCCATCCAACAAGAAATATACGAAAAATCCGGCTGCATAACGCCATGTCAATCACATGGATATTTATTATAAAAACACCTTTTTTCAATATGATATAAAGACATTTTAATAAAGTAATCTTAAATTGAGAATTGCTGCCTTTCAACTTAAGCGGGTTACTTTTTTGTGGATTATGAAGGTGCACAATATAATCAACTGTCTCATAATTTTCATATTTCGTGGAGATAGCGGATAAATACAGCCGGATAGGTAGGATAGGCAACATCTTTATCATGGACATTACCCTAATCCCAAATTGAACCCTTCACCCCACACAAACTGGACTCTGGGCGTTATCGCTCGGTCAGTGAACTGGTGAACGCAGTGTTATGTCTGATGTTAGAGCGCGAGAAGCACCTGACGGAATTGAAAGCCGATATTCAAGTTGGCATTGCGTATGAAAATCCGCCAGCCGCAACCCGTGTTGCGCAAATCTTGATGCAGAGCAGGACGGCAACGGGAAGAGCTTGCGCCGGGGCTGCGCAGTTTTCTGGCAAAGAACTACATCATCTTTTACCGCGTTGCCGCAGAGCATGTGGAGATTATCCGAATTTTGAATGCGGCACGCGACATTGACAGTTTGTTTTGAGGTAAAAAAACATGAGCGAATACCAATACTATGAATTCCAAGCCATTGACAAAGCTTTGTCCAAAGCGCAACAGGACAAAGTCCGCGCCCTGTCGAGACGCGCCGAGGTGGATGCGCGTTCGGCGCGGTTTGTTTACAGCTACGGCGATTTTCGCGGCGATGAAGAAGCGCTGATGTGGGACTACTACGACGCCATGCTGTACATGGCAAACTGGGGCACGCGGCGCTTGTTGCTGCGTTTGCCTTTGGCGATGGTAGATAGCGACGCTTGGGCGGCATATACCGTTGCGGATACGATTACGTTGCAAGCCAGAGAAAAAGCGCTGCTGTTGGAATTGATTTTCCAGGAAGTTGATCAAGGCGGGTGGCTGGAAGGCGAAGGCTGGCTGGCGTCTTTACTTGAATTGCGCGAGGATTTGCAGCGCGGCGATTTACGCTTGTTGTATCTGGCCTGGCTAAAAGCCGCCGCAAAGCATGGTTTGCTGGAAGAGGATGCGCTGGAGCCACCAGTGCCTGCCGGATTGAACGAATTATCTGACGCGCACCGGGCATTTATCGAGTTGTTCGAGTTAGACCCAGGCTTGGTCGCCGCCGCAGCCCGCATCAACCTGCCTTTGCCGGAAAAAACCGCGCCACCTTCGCTGGCGGATTTTGAAGAAAATTTGCTCGGATTGCTGAACGAAATGAAAACGCGCTTGAGCCAAGCAGTGAAAGACGGCACAGTGGAGGAAACCGCCGCGCAATTGAAACAAACGCTGTTTGCAAAACCCTACGGTGACGCGCGCTCTGTGACTGGTCAGCGTACTGTCAAGCAATTACGCGAGTTAGCGGGAGACGCTGCCGAACAACTCGCCGCAGCTGAACGCCAACGTCGGGAAGCCGAGCGTTTGCGCGCTCTGGAAGCCCTCGCCAAACGGGAACCGCAAGCGTGGCAGCAGGTGGAAGACTTGTGCGAACGCAAAATTGCCAGTGCTTACGATGAAGCGGTGGCGTTGCTGGTGCAGTTGAATGAGTTAGCGCAACAGCGCGGCGAAACCATTGATACCCGCCTCGCGTCTTTGCTGGAACATTGGAAAAATCGCCCGGCCTTGTTGCGGCGTTTGAAGCAGCGGGGGGTGGTTTAGCTGCGGAATTTCACGAAAGAAACACAGAAAATCTTCCGTAAAATTTCGTCTTGCAGCACGGAAATCAGGACTTTCTTGCCGCATAGCGATTTGAGAGCGTAGGAACGAGGTTTATCCCCGCGCCACAGTCGCGCACAGCAAAAAATTGAATTCACCGAATGGCGTGTTTGGGTCGAAACGCGCGCACCGCTTCCGGGTGGGTCTCTAAGTAGGGGCCGTCAATGAGATCAATGCAGTAGGGAATAGCGGGAAATACTGCGTATAAGCAGTCAGCAATCGCGGAGGGTTTGCCAGGTAAATTGATAATCAACGAGTTACCTCGTATACCAGCCACTTGGCGGGATAGGATGGCAGTAGGTACCACTTGTAATGACACGGCGCGCATTTGCTCGGCAAAGCCGTCAAGCATTTTAGCGCACACCGCCAGAGTGGCTTCCGGCGTGACATCGCGGGGCGCGGGACCAGTGCCGCCCGTGGTAATCACCAAAGGACAATGGATGTCATCGCATAACTCGCGCAACGCATTTTCTATGAGCGGTTGTTCATCTGGCACCAGACGGGCTACCGGTACCCATGGCGTGCTGAGTATATTAGCCAATTCCGCCTCAATGGCTGGGCCGCCTTGGTCTTGATATTCACCGCGAAAAGCGCGGTCTGATACGGTGACAATGCCAATGGGAATCCGTGCATCCATACCCGTTATGCCGCTGCCTTGGCTTCGGGCGCAAATAGAATTTGGATACAACGATAGGTGGTTTCCAACAATTGATTGCCATCCATGGGCGTGCCTGCCAGCGTATCCAAGTATACATCTAGGCTGATAATGGCATCTGCCAGCGCTTTGCGGTGCGTTTCAGAAGGCACGCGGTTTTGCTTGACCAGCACTTCGGCGATATAGCGCTGGCAATGGCCCGCCAGTTGCGCGGCCTTATCGCGGCTACTGATTTTCAGCAGGCCTTGCAATTGGGTAAAGCGGTTGGGGATGTCTATCAATTCTTCGCTTGCTTTGCCAGAATCAAAAAAAGCGGTCATGTGTGGGATGAGTTCATTGATCTCAGATTTGGCCTCATCCACCGCAGATTTTAGCACCATGGCGAATTGTGTTTCTAATAGGCCCGTTTCCTCTTGCAATTGCTGGCGAGCATGGACACCACGTTGCGCCAAGGTCTCCAATGAAGCATTGATTTTCATCAGCGCGTCTGCAATGGAAAGCAATTGCGGAAGTTGATGATCTATTTCATTTTTTAACATGCGCTGCACCCGATTGGCCTGCTCTTTGAGTGTACGGCTCTGCGCTTCCAAGCCAAGCACTTCTAAGGTGTACGCCATGGCAAACAAAATATCTACTGCACCCGCCAAGTCATTGATGTCCGGGGCATCGGCGCGAGCGAAAATATCCATGGCCTCTTCCACGCGCGCCAATTCTTCTTTGATCGCGGCCACCACGGTATTGATCATTTCTATGTCTGGCCCAGAAAAAAGTTGCTGCGCCGCACGCAAAGCGGCCTCGCTGGGCGCATACTGTTCCAATTGGAAGACCTTGCGCGCCATGATAATTTGCGGGCCAGCCGATTTGGCGTAAGCAATGGGGTGTAGCAGTTGGATTAGCAATTTGGCTGGCGGCTGAATGTTGAGTCCCGCATTGCCGTGCTCGCTAATTTGTTTGATTAATGTGTCTAATTGTTTAAGAATAGTTGTAATTGCATTGCTTGGCGCAATCCCTTTTTGCAAAAAACCTTCTACAATCGCCATGACAGCCAACCAAAATTTGCTAATTGGCAAATTACCACTCAACTGTAGCATCCGTTCCATGACGGTATTAATGTATTTTAACCCTTCTGCCCGGTTGGGGCCATTAATCCACAGAACCAGTCCTTTTTGGTACGCAGGGCGCAGTTTTAACGCGAACTCTTTGATTTTGTCGTCTGGCAGCTTGGGCGCAGGTTTCAACGGCAAGGGCAGGCTAAGGTTGGGAGCAAAAAAAGCACTTTCATCTAACAAAGGTTGATTGCGTAATTTACGAATTTTATTAATCAACCCCAGCAATGCTACTGGCATTTCTGGGTAGCCTAAGGTAATGTGATCTAAATAATTCGGCAGTTGCAATAAGGCTTGCAACAAAATGTCGTAAGCCCATTCCTTGTGCGTTATTTTTCCCGCGATTAAGTCTGAAGTCAGCAACTCCATTTCATACGCCATTTCCGTGGCGCTACGCACTTCTAGTACGGATAACGCACCATGAATCTCATGCAACCAACCTACCGCATCCTGCAAGGAAGCTGGATCATCTGGGTTTTCAACAAATTGCTCCAGTGATTGGCGGATTTGCTTAAGCAAATCGTCTATCGCAGGCTTTACCCAGATCAATGGAGTATATTTCATAGCGCGTTATTTCGTGGTTAATCCAGACTACCCTCTGGCAGTTTGAAGCCAGACACAGAATTCTTCAACTGCACAGCTTGTTCCGCTAACCGCTCAATAGCAGCGGCAGTTTCGTTGGTGCCCTTGGAGGTTTGCGTGGTGATTTCTTGGATAATGGTCATGGTGCTAGAAATATTCGACGCAACCGCTGCTTGAGTACGTGAGGTTTGCGCGATATTCTCGATTTGGCCCGCCAATTTTACCGATACATTTTCAATTTCAATCAGCGATTCACCTGCGCTTTCAGCGATTTTCGCACCGTCAACCACATTCGACGTGCTTTGCTCCATGGAACTGACCGCTTCGTTGGTATCGCTTTGGATGGTTTTGACCAACGCAGCGATTTGCTTAGTGGCATTCCCCGCACGCTCGGCTAGGCGTTGCACTTCGTCTGCCACCACAGCAAAACCGCGTCCAGATTCACCCGCCATAGCGGCCTGAATTGCCGCGTTTAGGGCAAGAATGTTGGTTTGGTCAGCAATATCATCAATCAAGCCAACGATTTCACCGATTTCCTGTGAGCTTTCACCCAAACGTTTAATCCGCTTTGAAGTTTCTTGAATTTGTTCGCGGATGTTATCCATGCCGGCAATAGTATCCTGCACCGCCTTCGCACCTTTACCCGCAATTTCCACCGACTTTTTGGCAACTTCGGCAGATTCAATGGCGTTGGCCGAGACTTTTTTCACGGAGTTTGCCATGCCAATAATGGCCTGGCTGGCCTTGGCAATTTGCTGCGCTTGGCGTTCGCTGGCTTCAGTCAGTTGCGTAGCTGTTTGACGACTGGCTTGGGCGGATTTGGTCACTTGGGTGGCAGTCTTATTGATTGTGATGACCAAATCGCGCAAGGAATCAATCGAGAAATTCAACGCATCAGCAATCGCGCCCGTGAAATCTTCGGTAACAGTGGCAGTAATGGTCAAATCGCCGTCTGCCAGGTCAGAAATTTCACTCAATAACCGCAATATGGCTTCTTGATTACGCTGGTTAGCCTTCATTTGTTCTTGCAGGCGGACACGCGATTCTTCGGCACGGGCTTTATTAATGACCACAATCGCCATAAGCAGGACGATTAGCATAATCAGCACCAACACAGCCAGCACTGCGCCTAGCCAAGGTGATATCCAGCGTGTTTTAGTATATTCGATATAAGCGTCTTGTAGACTCTCAATAGCTTCTAGCAATTTCGGTGACGCTTCGAAAATTGACAGTTGCGCGTCTTTAGCGTTGAACAATTGTTCCGAAGTATCAAGAAAATTATTAATACTTTCATTACGGGTTTCAAACATTTTTAACAAGCTACGCACGGCTTGTTGCGCCATTGGATTTTTGAGCGCAGTGGGTTGTACCAGTAATTTAATTTCCGCCTTGGGATCATCTTCTTCCCCAGCGGCGTCTGGATTTGCCTCTGCATCCGCGCCTTCGGGCATGTCGGCGGCTGGTTCTTCAGGGCCTACTGGGCCTTCTTCAACAGGAGAGGCTCCTGGAATTGGCGCGTCGGTTGTGGCATCTCCGAGTAAAGTGTGCAATGTGGTTAAAAAGATTTCTGTATCCTGGCCAAGTTGTTGATCGGCATTTAGAGCACTTTCATCTCCTTTAAACGAGGAGTGAATATTGTTGTTAATGCGTTCAAGCACCATTAACAGATGTGTAACTGCATAAATTTGCTCAGAAGTAGCACCATTCTCCATCATGGTTTTAATGACAACGTTAGTTTGCTCCTCCAACTCTACTGTTAAATTAAGCAGTACAGGACGTTGTTCATATAATGTGATGACAGCATCCTTAGTGCCTAGCAACGCAGTGATGAAGCTGTTGCTGCCAGATTCTCCTTCCCATAAAATACGTAAATCTTCCAATTGCTGCTGTATGGTTGCTGGAGTAATGGGCGTGTTGGTAGTGTCATCACCATTTTGAATGGCTTGCAAGTATTTCTTGAAATTAGCGTGGCGTTCTTTTACTGCTGTAAAACTTCCCTCTTTGCCGTTGGCAGCGCTCGCAGCGTGTTGCGAAATTTGCTGCATCAATAGGCGCATTTGGGTAATATTTTCTAAATAGGCTTTGTCTTTAGCTGTGTTGATCGTGACGGTAGAAAAAGTCGCCACCATGCCCACAAATGAAAGCAGCAACGCCACTAGAAATGTATATAACGCGCTATTATTATCTCCCATTTTGGCGAGAGAACTTTTCATCTTCATAAGTTAGGCTCCTAGTTGACTGGGAAATAAAAAAATTATCGGCAAAACCCGCCACCACGCAAATCTAGCTTTTCGTTCTGAAGTACCACTCATAAATATTGCGTCCTGTAACTTACTGTTGTCGGTTAATGAATGAAATTAGGTTGCCGCATCGAGGAATACCCGACTTTGGTTGAGGGCATCCATATCAAAAATAGCCCAGGTGTCATCAGCTTCTGCGCATAAAAAAGCGCCGCGTATAAAACTTGCATACCACGACGGCACATCCTTAGCCTGCGCCAGTCGGTTTTCCTCGGGAAAATGTTTGATGCCCATAACTTCTTCCACCAGCACGCCAGCAGATACGCCTGGCTGATTGAGTATCATCATCCTGGAGCGATTATCTAGTGTCAGGGGGGTAAAACCAAGGCAAGCTTGCAGATCAACCACAGGCAACAGCAAGCCACGGACATTGGCAATGCCTTTTATCCACGGCTTTGAGCCAGGTACCTTGGCCAAAGTTTTGGGCGTGACCAAGACTTCCCGTATTTCTGTAATCGGCGCAACCAGTTTATTGTTGTCCATATAAAATGCAATGCCCCGCCACATTTTTTGCGATTTTTCTTGACGGGGTAACCCTCTGGCGCGTTGTTTCGCCAGGGTGTCCAAGGCTTGCAACCATGCAAAGGGATTTTCCACCTTGCCAGCCATATGTTGTTTCTCTCTATTTACAAGTTGCGGCAATTTGCGCTAGACGTATAGGCTATAAAAATTTAGCAACCACTTCTAGGAGTTCTTTTTGTTTAATGGGCTTCACTAAGAACTCCTTTGCGCCTTGCATCAATCCCCAAGCCTTATCGCTGTCCATGTTCTTGCTAGAAATAATAATTACCGGAATCGAACTGGTATTCGGGTCTTTGGTGATTTTTCGGGTTACTTGGAATCCATTTAACCCTGGCATCACCACATCCATTAAGATCAAATTAGGCTTTAATTCTTGGGCCTTGGTTATGGCATCCTCGCCGCTAGATGCTTCATAGGTTTGATAACCATGGCTTTCTAAAATATTTTTTACTAGATAGGCATCCGTAGGGGAGTCATCTACAATTAGAATATGGGCCATGCACGCCTCCCTTCTTTAACATGCGTCTTTCTTCGGCTTAACTGGCCTTGGCTTTAGCTTTTACATCCACCACGAAGGTTTTGATGGTACTCAGCAGTTCTTCTCGTGTAAACGGCTTTGTCATATAGTGCTCAGCACCTACAATTCTGCCGCGTGCCCGTTCAAACAACCCATCTTTGCTAGATAACATAACCACCGGCGTTTTTTTGAACTGTGGGTTATTTTTGATAAGCGCGCAAGTTTGGTAACCATCCAGGCGCGGCATCATAATATCAACAAAAATAATATCGGGACGGGTTTCTGCCACCCTTGCCAAAGACTCAAATCCATCGGTCGCAGTAATTACCTCGCATCCAGCCTTCTTGAGCAAGGTTTCAGCGGTGCGCCGGATAGTCTTACTGTCATCAATAACGATGACCTTTATCCCTTCAAAACTCGCGTCAGAGCCTTCCGTTGTCACGATTGCATCTACCAGTTGTTAGCAAATTCAATAGGATAAAATAAACCCCGGTATGCGAGGCTTCCGAAATTTTTATATAGTACCAGAAAAAACGGCGTAAATCCCGATGTCCCGGGTTGGGGACAAGTTGTACATTATAGTGGAATCTCATTATGATGGTTACAGTGTACCAATTGCAGGATAGGGATGTCATGTATTTTCAAGGAATTTCCACAGTACCCCATTTGCACACGGCGCAGCAAGGGCCGTTATTGGCGTTAGAGCGCCATCTGCTCGCGCGCCAAACTGAAATCGAACGCTGGTTCCGCTTGGAATGGCAACGCTCCGCCCCCCCTTTTTACGCCTCAGTGGATTTGCGCAACGCTGGATTTAAGGTGGCTCCGGTGGACACCAACCTGTTCCCAGCTGGCTTTAATAACCTGAATCCAGCGTTTCTGCCCAATTGCGTGCAGGCCGTGCAGGTGGCCATTGAGCAAATCGATCCGCACCTGGAAAAAATTTTACTTATCCCAGAAAATCATACGCGCAATTTGTTTTATCTCGAAAGCCTGGTGCGCATCCAGGAAATGCTGCAACTGGCGGGATACCAAGCGCGCATTGGCTCCCTACTGCCAGAATTGGATGCGCCGCACGAAATTCTTCTGCCCTCAGGTGCGGCCATTGTGCTTGAACCAGTGCACAGACAAGGCGATCGTTTACTAGCGGGTGATTTTAACCCATGTATGTTACTTTTGAATAACGATTTATCCAGCGGGCGTCCTGAATTTCTCAATGGACTTGGTCAGCACATCGTTCCACCGCTGGAATTGGGGTGGACGCAACGGTTAAAATCCGGTCATTTCACGCATTACCGCGAAGTTGCGCAACAGTTTGCCACTCTGATAGACACAGACCCCTGGTTGATTGATCCACTGTTCAATAATTGTGGGGAAATCAATTTCATGAATGGCGATGGCGAGGACTGTCTGGCAGAAAACGTCCATACATTGCTGGTGGCGATTCAAAAAAAATACAAGGAATATGATGTAAAACAACCGCCTTTTGTAATCATCAAGGCCAATGCCGGTACCTACGGCATGGCAGTGATGACCGTGCATAGCCCAGATGAAGTGCGCGGCCTAAACCGCAAGCAACGCACGCGCATGGCAGTAAGCAAGGAAGGAATGTCAGTGCGCAATGTTATTTTGCAAGAAGGCGTGTATACCTTTGAAACCTGGGGGCCGGAGGATGCGGTGGCAGAGCCGGTGGTCTATATGATCAGTCAATTTGTGGTGGGTGGCTTTTACCGCGTGCATACCCAGCGCGGGATTAACGAAAACCTCAACGCGCCAGGAATGCAGTTTGAACCGCTGATGTTCGCGGAGTCCTGCATCACCCCCAGTCAACACCCATTGCCGGACACGAACCCGAATCGGTTTTATGCCTACGGCGTTATCGCGCGCTTGGCGTTGCTGGCAGCAGCGCGCGAATATCAGGAGTTTGCCAAGGTTGTGCGCCCTTGTTGAGCGCCTGTGCAGACTCATAGCGTCTCAGGCAGACTAGGCAAAAAACTACGGCGCGCATAACGTGAGTTATAATGAACAAAATCAGGATCACCCTCTTCTACTGGAACTTGCTTTCATGACCAATATCCCTCGCGGCACCACTGAATTACGCCAGGCATTTTTAGACTATTTTGCCTCCAAAGGCCACACCATTGTCCCCAGCGCACCATTGATTCCGGCCAACGACCCAACCTTGCTGTTCACCAACGCGGGCATGGTGCAGTTCAAGGACGTATTTACTGGCCAGGATAAACGCGCATACCTCCGCGCCGCCAGTTCGCAGCGTTGCGTGCGTGCGGGCGGCAAGCATAATGACTTGGAAAACGTCGGCTATACCGCACGCCACCATACGTTTTTTGAGATGCTGGGCAATTTTAGTTTTGGGGATTATTTTAAGCGCGAAGCCATTGAATACGCATGGGAATTTATCACGCGCACACTGCAAATCCCGCCCAATAAACTGTGGGCGACCGTGTATCACGACGATGACGAAGCGTTTGACATTTGGACGAAAGTCATCGGAATTCCAGCAGAACGCTGTATCCGCATTGGTGACAAAGGCGAAAAATATAAATCCGATAATTTTTGGGCCATGGGTGACACTGGCCCGTGCGGCCCGTGTAGTGAAATTTTTTATGATCATGGCGCGGAAGTTTTCGGCGGCCTGCCGGGTTCCGCAGACGAAGACGGCGACCGCTATATTGAGATTTGGAACTTGGTGTTCATGCAGTTTAACCGCGACGCGCAAGGGGAGCTGCATTCCTTGCCTAAGCCTTCGGTAGATACTGGCATGGGTCTGGAACGCCTTGCCGCTGTCATGCAACAGGTACATAGCAATTATGAAATTGATTTATTTTCCCATCTGATTCAAGCAATAGAACAATTGGCGGGTGCCGTGGCACCGGATAACACACCGTCACTGCGCGTGATTGCCGACCATATTCGTTCTTGCGCATTTCTGGTGGCTGACGGCGTGATCCCTGCCAATGAAGGGCGCGGTTACGTACTGCGCCGGATTATTCGCCGTGCATTGCGCCACGGCCATAAATTGGGGATTACTGGCACATTTTTTCACCAACTGGTCGCGCCGCTGGCAGTGGAAATGGGCGCTGCCCATCCCGCGCTGGCGGAACAAAAAGCCGTGATTGAACGGGTGCTAAAACAAGAAGAAGAACGTTTCGCCGAGACACTCGCGCACGGCATGAAAATTCTGGATGACGCCATTACCCATCTGCACGGCGATGTCATTCCAGGCGACATTGTCTTCAAACTCTACGACACCTACGGTTTTCCAGCCGATTTAACGGCAGATGTCGCGCGCGAGCATGGCTTGCGCGTGGACATGGCGGGTTTTGACAAAGACATGGCCGAGCAAAAAGCCCGCGCCCGTGCGGCGGGCCATTTCAAACTAGACTGGGCGGATGGCAGCGCGCAGGCCCTGGTCAGCAGCTTCACTGGGTACGATGGCCTCAATGGCAGCAGCACAATTATTGCGCTATTCCGCGACGGCAGCCCAGTGGAATGCCTCAATGCCGGAGAATCTGGCCAAGTCATTCTTAAAGACACGCCGTTTTACGCCGAATCCGGCGGACAGGTTGGCGATCACGGCATCTTGCATAACGATGATGCAGAATTCAGCGTGACGGATTGCCAAAAAATGGGCAACGCCCACGCCCATATCGGCACGCTGCACAGGGGTCGTTTGGCGATTGGCGATACGGTCAGCGCGCACGTGGACGACCAGCGGCGTAGTGCGGTTATGCGCAACCATTCTGCCACCCATTTAATGCACGCCGCGTTGCGCAACATTTTGGGCACACATGTGCAACAAAAAGGCTCACTGGTCAACCCAGAACGCCTGCGCTTTGACTTTTCCCATTTTGAAGCAATCACTGCGGATCAATTGCAGGAAATAGAGCGATTGGTCAATGCCCAAATCATGTGCAATCACGCGGTGGAAACCCGCGTTATGAACATGGACGACGCCAAAAACAGCGGTGCTATGGCCTTGTTTGGCGAAAAATACGGCGATCAAGTACGGGTATTATTCATTGGCGATTTTTCCATTGAATTGTGCGGCGGCACACACGTGCGCCGCGCTGGCGACATTGGCCTGTTTAGGCTGATTGCCGAAGGCGGGGTTGCCGCTGGCGTGCGCCGGATTGAAGCGATTACTGGCAATGTCGCATTAGACGCTGTAGTGGAACAAAATGTTCTACATAACCGCCTGGCAAATCAGTTAAAAACCCATCCCGACAACCTGGAAAACCGCATCGCGCAATTGCTAGAACACACCCGCGCCACAGAAAAAGAATTGGAACGCTTGCAGGCCAAACTCGCCAGCGCCCAAGGCGCGGATTTAGCCAGCCAAGCGACTGACATCAACGGCATCCAAGTGCTTGCCGCCCATTTGGAAAACACAGATGCTAAAAATTTACGCGAGATTCTTGACGATCTTAAAAGCAAACTCGGCAACGCAGCCATCATTCTCGCCGCAGTGCATGGCGATAAAGTCAGCCTGGTGGCCGGGGTTACGAAAGAATGCACGAACAAAATTAAAGCTGGCGATCTAGTTAATTTTGTCGCGCAACAAATCGGCGGCAAAGGCGGTGGGCGGGCCGATATGGCGCAAGCAGGCGGTAATAATCCAGCCGCCTTGCCCGTCGCGCTGGCTAGCGTGGCCGATTGGGTGCGCGCGCAGGTTTAACGCCTGAAAGACACCTTAACTTAACTTTTTGCCTGCCAGTTTATTGGTTTATTTGGTTTACACAGTCCGGTTCTACACGGCGTTTACGCCACACAAGTGGTCAATTATCCGGCGCAATTGGGTATTTTCTTTTTCGGCAATCGCCTAAAATCTTGCGGCAGACAAAAACCGGCGGCATGTGCCGCCGCATGGTGGCTTGGATCAGAGGAAATGACTTTATGTTGAAAACAAAAGAGATTTTAGTACCTGATATTGGCAATTTTAAGGACGTGGCAGTTATTGAAGTCCAGGTAAAACCTGGCGACCGCGTGCAGGCAGAAACTCCGTTGCTGACGCTGGAAAGCGATAAAGCCGTCATGGAGGTGCCCAGCCCAGAAAGTGGTGAAGTGCGCGAAGTGCGGGTGAACGTAGGCGATAAGATTTCCCAAGGCCATCTTATCCTGCTGCTTGACGTGGAACAAAATGCTCAACCGCAACCCGCGCCAACGGCTGTCAAAGCGCAACCTGAACCCGCGCCTAGCGTTTCACCGCCCAGGCCGTCTGCGCCGCCGCTGCCCAGCGTGGAACTCTCAGCCGCACGCACGGGCAAGCCACATGCCGCCCCTGCGGTGCGGCGCTTGGCCAGTTCACTGGGCGCGGATTTAGCCAAAGTAAGCGGTACTGGACGCAAGGGTCGTATTTTACGCGAAGATATAGTGGCATTTATCAAGGGCGAAATGAGTAAGCCCAAAGGCAACGCGGCTTCTGGTGCAGGTTTGGCATTGCCAGAAATGCCGGATGTAGATTTCAGCCAATTCGGTGACATTGAAATCAAGCCATTAAGCCGCATTCAAAAAATTTCCAGCGCCGCACTGCACCGCAACTGGCTGCTTATCCCCCACGTCACCCAATTTGACGAGGCGGACATTACAGAATTGGAAGCCTTCCGCGTCAGCTTAAAAGACGAAGCGGCTAAACGCAATGTCAAAATGACGCCGCTCATTTTTTTGGTGAAAGCGGCAGTGGCGGCATTGCGGGCATTTCCGCGCTTTAACGCTTCGTTGGCAGCGGATAAAGTCAATTTGGTAATAAAAAAATATTTTCACATTGGCTTCGCCGTGGACACTGCAGATGGCTTGGTGGTACCCGTCATCCGCGACGCAGATCGCAAGTCGTTGTTTGAATTGGCTGTAGAAATCAGCGAAACCAGCCAAAAAGCGCGCGAAGGCAAGCTATCGCCTGCTGACATGCAGGGTGGCTGTTTTACGATTTCTAGCTTGGGCGGCATTGGCGGCACAGCGTTCACGCCGATTATTAACGCGCCTGAAGTGGCGATTTTAGGGGTTTCGCGCGCCAAAACCCAACCGGTCTGGGACGAAGCGCAAGCGGCTTTTGTGCCCCGGCTGATGTTGCCATTGTCGTTATCCTACGATCATCGCGTCATTGACGGCGCGCAAGCTGTGCGCTTCACCTCGTATTTAAGCTACTTGTTGGCAGATACTCGGCGTTTGTTGCTATAAGCGACCAATGAAACCATACGTGTAGACTGTCAAAAAAACGCGCGTATCCATGAGTCAAGGCGTGGGAAATGCGGCACAATGCGTCTCCCGCGCCAGTCCAGTGGCGCTATGTGCGGTGAAGTTAGGCACTTACAAAGCATCGATTTCAGCGGCAGACAAGCCAGTCGCCTCGGCAATAGTTTGCGCTGGCAACCTCATCTTTTTCATGGTTTTCGCAGTAGATAACACGCCTTCCATCCGTCCCTCCGCTCGGCCCTCCGCTCGCCCTTCCAATTGCCCTAAGACATAAGTGGATTGATACATGCTGGCTTGATAATGCAGTTCTTCTTGATGACGTTCATACGCCAATCGTTCTTGTGGTTTCATTTTTAATACATCTAGGGTTTCTTTGGCTTCTTGGAGTCCTTTGGCAGTGAAGTTTTCTTGTATTTCTTCATTTTTTAGAAAATAAACCCATTCATCTAAAGTGTCTTTTGCCACATTATTGAAATTACGCAGTTCAATTAAATAATATTCTGGATATAAATCCGCGATTTTCTGTGCGGTGTATAAGTTTTTCTGTTCCACGCTCAATTCCAATTCGGTTTGGTTATGCAAACCAATAAAGCAAGTTGTGCCGTGATAAATGTAGTCATCGCCTTTGCCTAAATCAAAATGCAGGATGTTGACTGAAATGACTTTGCTGACATCCGAATACGGTGCACCTTTGGGTAAATGCTCAATAATTACTTTAGAAGTGGCATAGAGAATCCGCTGCAAATAATCCAGCTCACGCGAGAATTGTATTTCAATAATATAAATTTTCTGATCGTGGTCTTTTACTTTAATATCTACACGATTGAATTTGTTATCTTCCGTCTCTTTATTCGCTTCGCTTTCTAGCACTTCGATAATCTGAATATCGGTAAACAACAGTTCAGATAAAAAACCTTCCAAAATTCCAAAATTGGCTTTACTGCGCAGGATTTTTTTGATTGCCCAGTCAAAACTGATGAGTTTTCTCGTTGAGCTTTGCATGATGGACTCCATTTATTTCTAGCTTGCAAAAGTACGTTACACTACAGCAATTCCCGTTGGGTTGTCAGCCCTTGTAAAATCAGGGCGGTAAATCGACCATTTTACGGCGTATTTAACCTAAATGGCATGGTCAGTGGTGGCATTACGACCACCCTTCGGCAAGCTCAGGACACCGTTCCCAATGGGAATTGCTGGTTTTTCGGCATACAAAACGCTCAGCATGTGTTCGAGGTATCGCCTTCGCTGACTGCGTTTCGCCTTGCTCTATTCATCCTAACCTTGGCGGATTTCGTGGAAAGCAGCAAAAATAAGCAGGCGTAGCGCGCCAAAATCACCTTGCCGCATGACGGATAAATTTTGCACACTGGCAACGCACTTCTGTTAGGAATAGGCTATATAATCTTCCAACTTACACGCCAATTGTGCATCTAATACACCACAGGAGATTCTATGCCCCGCCCAGACCCATCTACCGTGTTGCATCCCCGCCTTGGTTCCCGCACTGGCATGACTGCGGAATCCTTGCTGCAAGGGTTTGCCGACAGTCTATTTTTTGAGCAAGCTCGTTTTCCCGAAGTTGCTACATGGAACGATTATTACCTGGCCTTAGCCCACACAGTGCGTGATCGTTTGTTACACCGCTGGGCACACACCGCACACACCTATTTTCAACAACATAGCCGCACAGTGTGTTATTTTTCCGCTGAATTTTTACTTGGCCCGCACTTGGGCAACAACTTGTTAAACCTTGGCATTTACCCTCAAGCGCGTGAAGCGATGGAGCAAGCCGGGCTGGTGTTGTGCGAACTGCTGGAGCAAGAAGAGGAGCCTGGTCTAGGCAATGGCGGTTTGGGACGTTTGGCCGCTTGTTACATGGATTCGCTGGCCACGCTGGAAATTCCGGCCATAGGGTATGGCATCCGCTACGAGTTTGGCATTTTTGACCAGAATATCAAGGACGGATGGCAAGAAGAAACCACGGACAAATGGCTGCGTTATGGCAATCCATGGGAAATTGCCCGGCCTGAATTGGCGTTTGATGTGAAGCTCGGCGGGCATACGGTGCATGAACGCGATGAGCAAGGTCATTTGCGGGTAAGCTGGGTGCCGGAGCGCGTGGTGAAAGGCGTTGCCTTTGATACGCCGATTTTGGGTTATCGTGTAAATACGGTCAATTTATTGCGGCTGTGGAAGGCTGAAGCCACTGAATGCTTTGACTTTCAAGCATTTAATGTGGGCGATTATTATGGTGCGGTAGAGGAAAAACTGTCCTCAGAAAACCTTACCAAAGTGTTATACCCCAATGATGAAGCCGTGGGTGGCAAGCGTTTGCGGCTGGAACAGCAATATTTTTTCGTGGCGTGTTCGCTGCAAGACATGGTGCGCATTCATTTGCAAGATAATGCCAATTTAGATACCTTCCACGAAAAATACGCCGCGCAACTCAACGATACCCATCCGTCCATCGGCATCGTTGAATTGATGCGCGTTTTGCTAGACGAACATTATTACGAATGGCAACAAGCGTGGGACATCACCCGCCAAACCTTCGCCTACACCAACCATACGCTATTGCCCGAGGCGTTGGAAAAATGGCCAATCGCATTATTTGGCGCGGTACTGCCGCGCCACTTGGAACTGATTTACGAAATTAACCGCCGCTTTTTAGAAGAAATCCGTGCGCGCTATCCTCAGGATGAGGCCAAAATGAGCCGTATGTCCATCATTGATGAAATGGGTGAGCGCTATGTGCGCATGGCGCACCTTGCCTGCGTGGGTTCCCATGCCATCAATGGCGTGGCCAAATTGCACAGCGAATTGCTCAAGCAGGATGTATTGCGCGATTTTCATGGCCTATGGCCGGAAAAATTCACCAATGTGACCAATGGCGTTACCCCGCGCCGGTTTCTGGGATTGGCTAACCCGGGCCTGGCAGACCTGATTTCTGCCTATATCGGTGCAGATTGGCTGAACCACTTGGACCATTTGCGCAAGCTGGAGCCATTGGCCCATGATCCTGTGTTCTGCCAAGCTTGGCGCCAAGTCAAGGAAGACTGCAAAATTGAATTGGCGGGGCTGGTATTGCACCGCGTGGGCATCCAACTCGATCCACTGGCCATGTTCGATATTCAAGTCAAACGCATTCACGAATACAAACGCCAGCATTTGAGTGTGTTGCATATCATCACGTTATACAACCGCATCTTGCGTAATCCGCAAGCGCCGATCACGCCGCGCGCGTTCATTTTCGGCGGCAAAGCCGCACCGGGCTATTTTATGGCCAAGTTAATTATCCGTTTGATTCATGGCGTGGCTGATGTGATTAATCGTGATCCGCTGGTCAATAACCGTTTGAAAGTAATATTTTTCCCGGATTTTAACGTAAAAAATGCGCAACGCATTTATCCCGCCGCCGACTTGTCAGAACAAATTTCCACTGCTGGCAAAGAAGCGTCAGGCACAGGCAACATGAAATTTTCCATGAACGGCGCGCTCACCATCGGCACGCTGGACGGGGCCAATATCGAAATCCGCGAGCAAGTGGGCGCGGAAAATTTCTTTTTATTCGGTCTGTCTGCCAGTCAGGTCAGCGAGTTACAGCGCCAAGGCTACCATCCTTGGCAATATTATCAAGACAATAACGAATTAAAAGAAGCAGTTGACGCCATCAGCTCTGGCCAATTTTCACGCGGCGACCGCAACTTATTCAAGCCGTTGGTAGATTCATTATTGGCCTATGACCCCTACCTGCTGTTGGCGGATTATCCGAGCTATATCGAATGCCAGGAGCAAGTCAGCCTGGCATATCAAAATCCAGATACGTGGACGCGCATGTCGATTCTGAACGTGGCGCGCATGGGCTATTTTTCGTCAGACCGCGCTATTGGCGAATATTGTCAGAACATTTGGCGCGTGCAACCTGTGCCCATTCAGTTGACAAAGTTCGCGCCAGGGACAACCCATCGCACCTGATCGGAATTTTGCTGTGGATTTCAAATCCGCAGCCCATCCAGTGGTGGAAGTTCAATGCGCTGTGCGCAGTTTCACAGAATTGCCACATAATTCTGAAATAGTACCCACGGCTTTTCGCGCAATGTCTGAAAAGCCGTTTTCGCACCTGGCGGCATACTATGCCCGGTGGCATATAAAAAATAGGGGAGCAACCAGCTTGAGTGAAGTCACTACACATTACCGCGCCATTTGGATTTCCGATGTACACTTGGGCACACGTGGATGCAAGGCCAAGTTTTTATTGGATTTTTTAAAACATCACGAATGCGACCATCTGTATTTGGTGGGGGACATTATTGATGGCTGGCGGCTTAAACAAAGCTGGTATTGGGTAGGGCAGTATAATGACGTGATTCAAAAAACCTTGCGCAAGGCGCGCAAAGGCTGCCAAGTGACTTACATTCCAGGCAATCATGATGAATCGTTGCGCGAATATTCAGAAATGCACTTTGGCGGCATTTATGTTGCCAGCGAAGCCATTCACACTACAGCCGATGGGCGTAAATTGTGGATTATCCATGGTGATCAATATGATGGTGTGGTCACCTATGCCAAGTGGCTGGCCGTGTTGGGCGACCATGCCTACAATTTGGCATTGGCACTCAATCAAATTTTCAATGCGCTACGCCGCAAAATGGGCTATCCATACTGGTCATTGTCTGCATACTTAAAGCACAAGGTAAAAAACGCGGTAAGTTTTATCAGCAATTACGAACGGCTGGTGGCCGAGGAAGTACGCAAACGCGGCCTAGATGGCGTGGTGTGCGGCCACATACACAAAGCCGAAATGCGCTACATTGATGGCATTTTGTATTGCAATGATGGCGATTGGGTAGAAAGCTGCACTGCGCTGGTGGAAGAAATGGATGGCACCTTGCGCATTGTGCATTGGGCAGACGAACACTACGAAGTGATTAGCGAAAAAAGTTTGGTTAAAGAAATGCCTGCGCTAGAAAATGCGGCATAGCGCACCTCATGCCAGGATGCGCAGTGTATCGCCAATGCCCACGCCCAATTGCTGTGCAGCCGAACCTTGATGGATAGCGATTTCCACCAGCCCCACTGCGTTTTCATACCACAAGGCTGTACCCATTGGCGTTGCGCTGTACGTGCGCGCATAGGCAATGACGGTTTGCCCCAATTCCAACCGCCACGCGGGATTGGCCTGGCTAAAACGCAGGCCCGTGAACAGGTTGCCATAATGGTCTTGATAAATCACCGTGGCTGCGTCAGCAGCGGGCAGTGCCTGCTGGCTGCGCCATTCGGGCCAGGGCGTTAGGCCGCCGGATTTACCCAGCGCCAGGCGTGCGGCCACGGGTGCAAACCAATCGCGGCCATGAAACGTGTTGGACAGCCGGGCGGGTCGCCAGTCAATCCGCCACGCCTGCAACTCCGCATTGCGTGCGGCCAGCACAGCAAGCAAGCCATTGTCCGGGCCTACGTACCAGCGTCCTAGGCTCTGCACCACCAGCCCCAAACGGGCAGGATCGCCCACGCCAGGGTCTACCACGCATAAAAATACACTGCCCGGTGGAAATTCCTCAGCATAGGCGGCCAGCAAATACGCCGCCGCGCTGGGATTAAAGCAGGGCGCGTCTGCGTGCAAATCGATAATCGGAATGCCTGGCGCACGTTGGTGCAACACCGCCTTCATTTGGCCCAGATAGGGGCTGCCCACGCCAAAATCTGTAAATAAAATCAACATGCTGCCCCCTTTTTGTAGCCATTAAGCAGGCTTTCTGCCAATGCGCACAATTGGCCCTCCTGAAATTGTCCGGCCAAGGCCCGTGCATAGTGCGCGAATGGCCGTAACTCTGGCGTTTGCGCTTCCAACTGATTGACAAATTTAAGCACCCCAGCAATATCACCGCGCTGAGCTAAGGCATAAAACTCTTGGCGTTGTTCAAGTTCCAGCACAGCGGCAGCGGCTTGCGCAGATTCCAATTCATTTTCATTGGGCACAGCATCCGCGTCTTCTGCGGCGCACACCCAGTGCAATGGCAGCAAATTGCCTATGGCATCAAGCAGTTCGGGCAGTTGAATGGGTTTGGCAATAAACGCATTGGAGCCTGCGGCCAAGCTCAGTGCCTTGTCCTTATCAAACACGCTGGCTGAGGCCACCAACACGGGCAGTTGCGCCAGCGCAGGCAGCGCACGCATGGCCTGGATAAATTGTGGGCCATTCATGCGCGGCATGAATAAATCTAAAATAATCAAATCCGGCGGCGGCGGGGATTGCGCCTGCTTCAGCCCAGAATCGCCATCATCTGCGTCGTCCACCACAAAACCCAACGGTTCAAGCAACTGCCGCAACACCTGGCGATTGTCCAATTTGTCATCGATCACCAGCACACGCAACGGGCCGCTGTCAGTATCTACTGGCATACGCTGGTAGCCAGTGACCCGTGCGGGCGGATGAGACGCCACAGGCAGGTCTGCCACAGCCGGCAACACCAGGCTGAACCAAAAGCAACTGCCCTGGCCCACTGTGCTGCGTACATGCAGGGTGCCGCCCATCATTTCTACCAGCCGTTGGGTGATGGCCAAACCCAAGCCTGTGCCTTCGGCTTTTTGCATGGCCGTGCCAGCCTGCTGGAAAGGTTGGAAAATTCGCTGCAAATCCTCGTTGGCAATGCCCATGCCCGTGTCTTCTACCGCAAAGCGCAAACGGGGTTCAGACCAGAGGTCTACGCCATTATCTGCCATGGTTTGGTAGCCCACTTTGAGCCGCACCTCACCGTGTTGCGTAAATTTCATGGCATTGCCGAGCAGATTGATTAAAATTTGGCGCAAACGCTTTTCATCCGCGTATAAGGCACGCGGCAGCGGCGGGAGTTCGGGCTTCTCGCACACAAAGGCGATGCCTTGCTGCTGCGCGCGCAGGCTAAATAGCTCGGTGATGCCGGTTAAAAAATCCGCAAACCCAAACGCACTGGGAAATAACTCCGCCCGGCCTGCTTCGATTTTGGATAAATCCAAAATATCGTTGATCAGCGTGAGCAAATAATTGCCGCTACGATAAATCACCTGCACGCCATGGCGTTGTTTGGTCGCCAACCCTGGGTCTTGCTCCAAAATTTGCGCGTAACCTAAAATGGCATTGAGCGGCGTGCGCAATTCGTGGCTCATGTTGGCCAAAAACGCGCTTTTGGCATGATTGGCACTTTCGGCCAATTCTTTGGCCTCGGCCAATTCACTGGATCGGCGTTGCAACGCCTCGTTCGTGGCCAGCGCTTCATCGCGCGATTCCTGCAATTCGGCTGTGCGCCGTTTGACCATATCTTCTAAATGCGCTCGATATTCAAACAATTGGCGCGTGCTCATTTCAATCTGGCCTAGCATTCGATTAAAGCCATCTACTAAGCGGCCCATTTCATCTTGCGATGGATAATGGGCGCGTAACGAATAGTCGCGGGTAACGCCAACTTCTTCAGCAATATCAAGCAAATGCAATACGGGTGCGGTTACTGCACGTTGAAAATGGGCGGCCAGGGCATAGGCCAGCAACAGGGAAAGCGCAAAAGAAAGCAGGGTAATTTTGGCCATGATGGCCAAGCGCTGGTAAAACTCTGCGAGATCAGCACGAATATATACCGAACCAACCAATTGATTGTCTATATGAATTTGCCGCAGCACATCCAAATGACCCTCCGCAAAGCTAAATACCCCCGCACTGGGCGGCATGGAAATGGCGGGACTGGCATTCATGGCGCGGCGAATATCTTCGTATTCCCCCAAGCGGCTATTGGTGTAGCGCCAGCGCGTTTCCTCGCGCACATCACTGCGGAAATAGCCTGTAAAGCGTTCCCCCTGGCTAGTAAAAATTTGGGTATGCACAATGTGCGGCTCTGCTTTCAACACATCCAAGCCACGCGCCACCGCCTCACGGTCTTGCACCATCAGCCCCGGCGCGCTGCTGATACCCACCAAATCAGCCAATACAAAGCCATCCCGTACCATCCCTTCGCGGAAATTCAGTAAATCATTGACCACGAAAGTGATGGTAATCAGCGTGGCCAACAGGCCGCCAGTCAGTACAATCAGCAGGCGCAATTTGTGTTGAATGGAAAGTTGTGTAAATTTAAACATAAGCCAACTGGATTTTGCGCAAGGAAAATATCACTTTACCTGCAAACCGTAACGATTTGAATACAGATAAGCCTAACTGGCTGGTGGGCAACAAAATGTATGGCGGATTTGAAATCTCTGGCGTTTTACTGCCAAAACAGATTGAGTATCGCCAGGATCACCAATAGAATACCCGCGCTACGGCGCGTCCATGGCGAACGCGCGAAGCGCCAGAGCAGCCCGCCAAATAGGGCAGTGGAAAATAGCGCGGGGAAGGTGCCTAGGCCAAAGGCAAACATATTCAGGGCACCTTGCCAAGGACTGGCGGTGGTGGCAGCCCACAGTAGCGCGGTGTATACCAAACCGCAGGGTAGCCAGCCCCAGATTAGGCCAAAGGCAAAGGCATGGACAAGGGTGCGCGGTGGCAGGAATTGACGGCCCAGCGGTTCTAGTCTGCGCCATAATGGTACGCCTATTTTTTCCACGTAGGCAAATTGCGGGAACCAGCCCGTGAGGTATAGGCCCATGCCAGCCATGAGTGCTGAGCTGATAAAAATAGGTATGGCGAGCGCCAGATGACTGGTGCTACCGGGCATGAGCGCACCTGTGCTGGCCAATGCGCCAGCAAGTGCGCCAGCAAAGGTGTAACTGGTCAACCGTCCGCTGTTATAGGCGAGCACAAAATGCCAGGTACGCGCGTTGCCGCGCGCTACGCTGGCGGCGAGCGCGCCGCTGATGCCACCGCACATGCCTAGGCAGTGTGCGGTGGCAAATACGCCAGCCGTGAAGCTGAACAGTGGGGTGAGTTCCATTCTTAAGCCTCCGCGCGGAGCGCGGAGTTACCCGTGGCGGGCAGCAAAGTGTTGCATGAATTGAATCAACGTATCCACACCCGCTTCAGGCATGGCGTTGTATATGCTAGCGCGCATTCCGCCTACGGAACGATGGCCTTTGAGGGTAACCAGGCCCTGGGTTTTGGCTTCTTTGAGAAAAGATTCGTCCAATTCCGGGTTGCTGAGGGTAAATGGAATGTTCATCCAGGATCGGTAGCGCGGGTCAATGGGATTGTTATAAAACGGGTGGTTATCGATAGCAGTGTACAATTTTTGCGCTTTGCGTTGATTGCGCTCCGCCATGGCAACCAGCCCGCCTTGTTCTTTAAGCCAGGCAAAGACCAGTCCGGCGATGTACCAGGCATAGGTGGGTGGCGTGTTATACATGGATTCGTTGTCTGCGTGCGTTTTATAGTCAAACATCACTGGCGTGTTGGCGGGTGCATGGCCGAGTAAATCGTCGCGGATAATCACTAGGGTTAGCCCAGCTGGGCCGATGTTTTTTTGCGCACCTGCGTAAATCAGGCCAAAGCGGCTGATGTCAATGGGCCGCGACAATAGGGTGGAGGACATATCGGCCACCAACGCTACGTCGCCAGTGACAGGAATGTCTTGGAATTCTAAGCCGCCAATGGTTTCATTGGGGGTATAGTGTAGATATGCGGCCTGTGGATCGAGTTGCCATGTGCTAGGGTCAGGAATGGTGGTGAAGTTGTGCGCTTCCGCACTGGCAGCTACGCGCACGGCGCATATGCGCTTAGCCGCTTTTACTGCCTTTTTGGACCATTCACCCGTGACCAGGTAATCCGCACTGGCTTTACCGCGCAGCAGATTGAGCGGAATCATGTCGAATTGGCTGGATGCGCCGCCCTGTAAAAATAATACTTTATAATTTGCTGGAATGGCTAGCAATTCACGTAAATCAGCTTCTGCTTGGCTTGCTATGGCAGTAAATTCTTTGCCACGGTGACTCATCTCCATTACGCTCATGCCGCTGCCGTTCCAGTCTAGCAGTTCGTCGCGCGCATGTTGTAATACCGCTTCCGGCAGCATGGCTGGGCCAGCGCTAAAATTGTACACTCTCATTAAAAAATCCTCATTGGGTTAGTGGGGAATGGGGTAAATGGCGTGGGTAGTGGTGGATTATCATGACGACCTATTCACCTACGCACCTCCCATGATGCGCCATTTAATCACGCAATTTTTGGAAAATTAGCGTGCCGTTGGTGCCGCCAAAGCCAAACGAATTGCTCATTACAATTTCCAGTTTCTGTTCGCGCGCGGTGTGCGGCACGAAGTCTAAGTCGCATTCGTTGTCTGGGTCGTCTAAATTGATGGTGGGCGGTATGACTTGGTCGCGCAACGCAAGGACGCAAAATACCGCTTCTAAACTGCCAGCCGCGCCCAGCAAGTGGCCGGTCATGGATTTGCTAGAACTCATGGCCAAACGATGGGCATATTCGCCAAATACGCTTTTTACTGCGCGCACTTCGGCGAGGTCACCTGCGGACGTAGAAGTGCCGTGCGCATTAATATAGTCTATTTGTTCCGGCGCAATTGCTGCATCGCGCAAGGCATTTTTCATGCAACACGCCGCGCCTTCGCCATGGGTAGGCGGCGAAGTCATGTGGTATGCGTCGCCGCTCATGCCAAAGCCAGTCAGTTCAGCATAAATATTCGCGCCGCGTTGCCGTGCGTTGTCATAAGCTTCCAACACCAGAACTGCCGCACCTTCACTGAGCACAAACCCATCACGCCCGCGATCCCAGGGACGGCTGGCCTTGGCGGGTTCGTCATTGCGCGTGGACAGCGCACGCGCTGCGCCAAAACCACCCAAGCCCATCGGGCTGATGGGCATTTCCGCGCCACCCGCAATCATTACGTCCGCATCGCCATAAACAATCATGCGCGCCGCGTTGCCAATATTATGCGTGCCAGCCGCACACGCGGTAACAATGGCATAATTAGGGCCTTTGCAGCCATATAGAATCGATAAATTGCCAGCAATCATATTAATAATATTGCTGGGTACAAAAAAAGGGGAAATTTTTCTTGGGCCGCCTGCCAAATATTGATTGTGGCCTTGTTCTATGCCGTATAGACCGCCAATACCGGAGCCAATGGCAATGCCCACGCGCTCGGCGTTGGCGTCGTGGATTTCAAATCCCGCGTCTTGTATGGCTTCAGCAGCAGCGGCAATGCCGTAATGAATAAAAGGATCCATTTTTTTAGCTTCCTTATTATTCAAATAACGACTGATGTCAAAATTTTTTACTGTACCGCCAAACTGTGTGGCAAATTGGCTGACATCAAATGCAGTAATCAGGTTTATGCCACTGATACCTGACAATAAATTTTGCCAGGCAGCGGGCGCGGAATTGCCTAACGGGCAAACGGCCCCTACACCGGTTACGACTACTCTGCGTTTATGCACTATGGTTTGTGTCACACTCTTCTCCTGCAAATCCCGCCGCAATGGAGGTAGCGCCGAACCAGGCGTGTTGGTTCACGCCGTATTTGCTAGTTTCAGCACTATGGGCGGGCGGAAATGCTGTATGCATCTGTTTTATCCAAAAATTTGGCATAACAGAATTGCGATACCTAATATTCCGCATAATCTTTAATTCATTACGTTGCACAAGGCCGGAATACCCGGCCATGTGCGTAACCAATGCCGGGATGGTGGGTAACCAACCCGGCAAAAAAATCAATTTGCTTTTAGATGTTCTTTAACATAATTAATTGCTTGTTTTACCGTGGTAATACTTTCCGCGTCAGTGTCTGGAATTTCACAGCCAAATTCTTCTTCTAGCGCCATAACTAATTCTACGGTGTCTAGGGAGTCGGCACCTAGGTCTTCAACAAAGGATGCATCGTTGGTAACCGCATTTTCTTGCACGTCCAGTTGTTCCATTACAATTTTACGAACACGCTCTTCAAGTTCAGCGTCAGTCATACAAAAATATCCTCCAGGATAGGTTATCAAATTGGCGCATCTGCGCCAGGGACAGGTGAATCGCAAGCCAGGTAGGTTGCGCTAACATCATGAAAATTCATGATGGCATAACCTTAGACTAAAAGCAAAATGCCATAACAAGCCATCTTGCCAAATGATGATTGTAGCTGTGATTGAATAAACGCATCAACCACGCCTTGCGTAACATATTGTTTATTAAGTTGTATTTGTATTTTTGGCGGCCAGGGTTTAAACACATACCCTTTTTACATAATCAATGCTGTAAATTGATAATTTTATATTTTTTAGTGATGAATAATAATAGAGGGGGTTAACAGTGGGGAAAAGTCATAAAATTAATTTTTTATCAATAGGTTAATTGATGTATGACATAATGGATAACTCAGTATGTATAGGATCGTTTTTCCGCGCTAGGCTGGCATACTGCAACAGTATGCGGTAGGCATGGGAAAAATGACGCATTGCTTGCTATGAATGCCCGGGTTATGTACGGGTTATCCACGCCGTTATACCTGAATCGCATATTTTGGTTTTTGGTAAGGGCTATGCTGAAATTCAGAAGCTGTTGGTAAAATTGCAAGTCATTGATTTTCCGTTCCCTGAGCCTTGTGCTGAGCCTGTCGAAGCATTGTCGAAGGGCACGGAAAATCAATAACTTGTAATCACCAAACCGCGCACCCTTCGACAGAGCTTCAGGGCATCGCTTCGACAGGCTCTCAGTGAGCAGTTTGGTGATTTTACCAACAGCTTCTCAGTTATTCCCGGTCGAAATCACATAACACATTGATACTAAATGCATATTATAATGTTGGTACGTGCTAAGCCTCAAAAATATATCATTATTTATCAATGGGTTACGATGCGGTCGGGAATATCCGCCCTTTCGCGGGTTAATTTTCGGCTTGGAAACCCACATTTTTTTCGTGAAACTGAAGGGAAAGCCTCATGTTTCTAGGCAAAGTTGCTTGCGGCTAATGGGGCGTTCTTTGAAACCAGTCAGGTCTATTTTACCACTTACACTTTCGGCAAATTCACCGGTCTTTCGCGGTGCAATAACAACCAATCACTGTTTTCCTCCAACGCCGCCTTACCCAATTCCAACAAAATTCTGCGCTGCGCGGTTTCGTCTAACTGTTTGTTACGCAAAGCCGCCGCCGCACGTTCAAACAAGGTCGCCATTTGCTAATAACGCTTAAAATGCGCGTCAAAACCGGCTTTTTCCATGTAGCCGTCCAACGCCGCACCGACAGCGGGCAAAAACACCATCAACACAATCAAGCCGCTGTGCAGGGCGTGGTGGTGATGAATACTGTCAGGCGCGAGCCAGCCCCAAAAAAACACCCCGGCAGTCAAGCCCAAACCCAGCATGAACAATGTCCCGGCTATCGCCCCTAAACCGTGCATCCGTCGGTGATTATCCAAACTGCGACGCTTGAAGTATTTGGTTTGTTTATCAATCCAATCATCCAATACCAGCTCAATGCTGTGCTGATCATGCACCCAATTATGCGTACTCAACGCCCGCACCGCACTGCGTATCCATTCCAACTCGTTGCGGTACTTGCGCTGATAAAAATCCGCCACTGATTCGCTTAAACCGCCCAATTGCCAAAACATCTGCACCCGCAAAGCCGCGATATTGCAAGTATTTATCGTGAATTTGCCGCGCACTTGCCCAGCGATACACCGCATAGCCAAAGCTGAATAAAACAAAATACACACCCAACAGCCAGTTAGGATATTCGCCACTGTGCAGCCAAGGCGGATGCGCGTACAGTTCAATTGCCAACACCATCAAGCCGCCGATAATAAAAATCCAGCGCATCGCCTGTTCAGTAGGGCGGTGATTATGAACCGAAAGAAAACTGGCAAGCTCATAAATCCGCGCCATTTTCTGAAACGGCTTAGACAGATTACCCGTTTCAAACTTAGCCTTTTTGAACATCTTACCTTTATCAAAATGAATCTCGCCGTGTTGCGCCTGATACTCTTCGACATCGCGGTTAAATTCATCCGTTTGACGAAACGCTGCCGAGTGCAAATCCCGCAAATCGCGTGATGGCGTACCTTGTTCGGGTTCGGGGCTGAGAATATGAATATTGCCCGCATCAATAAAGCGTTGCGGATCATTATCACGCGACACTTTGATATGACACACCTTACCCGTATCCACAAAATCCAGGGGATTCACTGGTGCTTTATACGCCTCTGGCAATTCTTTCATCGTGCCGGTCAAACGAAACTGAATCACCTCATACGTGCTGCCCGGATTGGGCTGCTTACGCCCATCCCACAACGCCAACAAAACGTGACAATGCCGCGCCACATACGCACCGACCAGCGTATATTGCGCAAACCGTGCTGGGCTTTTTTTCACCTCTGAACCCGTTTGCAATTGCGGCAAACTGAAAACATCCGCTTGCGCAAGCAACTCATCAAACTCCTTCAGACTGTCCTCAGTTTTGAAATCGTGGCGATAATCCTCCAACGCAAACGGCAAGGGCGCGACCAACTGCACCCCCTCTTCCAATTCCAACGCCACCTGTGCCACCAAGCGATCCGCGCCCTCTGCCAACGGCGACAACAGTTTCAGCGGCGTATGCGGATACGCCTCGCGCAAACTGCCAATGACCTCTTTTAAGCGAGTACGGATCAGCGCAAACTCATCAGGATGCAGGTTACGGTGTCCCGTCACCCCTAAAACCAAGGGGATTTTTTCGATTTTTTCTTCAATAGGCATGATATCAACTCCTTACAGGTTGCAAATCTCTCGTTCCCACGCTCCAGCGTCACTGCCATTAAGTTAAGCCCCGAAGGGGCGAAATCAATATAGCCCAGGGCGAAGCCCTGGGCATGGCGCGTCCCCAAATTCAGCCCTGAAAGGGCGAAATAAAATCTGGGACGCACTCTATTTCGCCCTTTCAGGGCTTAGCCGAACACAATCCGCTTACCCAGGGCGTTGCCCTGGGCTATATGGATTACGCCCTTTCAGGGCTTCAGCCTTAACTTAATGGCAGTGACGCTCCAGCGTGGGCTTGCGCCAGGCGCGTTAATTCTTCATCAATCTTGCGCCGATACTTTGCCAAGCCTTCAAAGCGGGCAATCCAGATTGACGAATCAACATAGGCAAGCTTCATTGGGTTTCTCGAAAGGCGCGCACATCCGCCAATATATCGTCAATGTGCCGCTGTCGGTTGGCATTCAATCCATCCACCTGCTGCAAAGCAGAAACGATAGCTGCCCAATTTGAGGCGGCATTCTGCGTATCCGCCACCACCGACAATACCACGCGCTTGCCTTTTAAGTCCGGTAAATAGGCTTGTAACATGCCGTCTTGATTAACTTCGCTGTGTAGAATCATGGGATTTTCCTAAT